>JAZRAA010000023.1:0-65255 GCA_045634325.1 Acutalibacteraceae bacterium
ATTTGCATTTTCACTTTTATCACCTCACGAAAAGGAGTATACACTATGACGCAACGTGAGAGTCAAGCGTTTTATTTCACAACTTCATACGGCCAGTCGATGATGCCGCCGAATTCTTTGACATTGGTATAGCCGAGTTTCACCAGTTCTTCAGAGGCGATCTTGCTCCGTCTGCCGCTGCGGCAATAGACGAGGATCAGCGCATCTTTATCGGGCAATTCTTTTTCGGCTCTTTTGGCAATCTCGTATTCGGGAATCATGATCGCGCCCTCAATATGCCCTGCGGCAAATTCTTCATCGGTGCGGGCATCGATGATAATATAGTCGCTTTCGGTGTCCATAATCGTCTTTGCCTCTTGGGGCGTAATTTTATCATAAGTGTTTGCACCGCTGTCGGAACAAGCAGTCATACCAAATAGGGAAAGTAATATCGAAAACATCAGTATCCATCCTTTGAGTTTTTTCATAGTTTCTGCTCCTCATTACCAAATAAACGGTATCAGGCGGTATTTCACCTTTTGCTTATATTCGCGATAACCGTCCAACTCTTGTTCGAGGAATGCTTCCTCGCCCTTAATTCTTTTTGCAATGATCAAGGGATAGGCAAGGAAAATGATAAACGAATAGACCGAGCCGAGCACAATCGGCATCGCTAAAAAGAGCAGCAATGTTGCGCTATACATCGGGTGGCGCACAATGCCGTATAACCGCGTGTCGATCACTTTTTGGTTTTCCTGTACCTGAATGGTGCGGCTGAGATAGGTGTTTTCTCTGAGCACTTCGGCATACAGAATATAGGCCGCAAGAAAGACTACCGCCCCGCCGATTGCCACGCCTTTGGGCAACACAAACCAGCCAAAGCGAAAACCGAGACCCGCCACGAAAAAACCGGCTAAGAACATTAACCCGCTCAGTTTTACAACTATGCTTTGATCTTTTTGCTTTTCCTTGGCATCCAGTCGGGATTTCAGCAGTTCGGGATTTTTGAACATCATCACGATCCCCGCGCAAAACATCGGGATAAACAAGATTCCCATCAGCAACCAGCCGTTGAAAAAGACAAGGGTTCCTGCGGGCAAAAAGATCAAAACACCAACCAAAACAATACCTAATAGGAATTTTAGTATGGCCCCCACAAACAATTTCACCGTCATCATACTACCTCTACCTGACACATTTGCATGGTTTTCAAAGCGGCCTCGTGGCTTTCGGGCGTGACACCGGCACAGCAAGAGGAATCGACTTTGACCTGCGCATCGGGGAACTGTGCTTTGATGATGAGCGCGTTGGAAACCACGCAGATATCGGTGCAAAGACCGATCAGCTCTACGCTTTCAAGCGTTTCCTCGTTCCAATGAGGCCAACCAAAATTGGGTTTATCAATGATTTTCACACCGTCCACATAAAGACCATCGGCGATCTCCCAACCTTTCGTGCCCTTAATGCAGTGCGGAACGGGGAGCTTTTTGCCCTCTGCCGTATCGAGATAATTTTCAAAATGGGTATCTCTGGTGAAAATGATCTCGTCGCCGTTTTGGACGTATTCCTGAATCTTCGCCTTGACCTTGGGGACAATCCCAACTGCCTCTTTGGTGCCGAGCGCCATATCAATAAAATCGTTTTGCATATCGACAACTATCAACGTCTTTTTCATCGTTATACCTCCTATGCACATTTGGTTTAATTCATTATACCACACATGCAAAAAGTTTTCTACCGCTATATAAAAAATGGCGGCAGAGATTTCTCTCTACCGCCAAGGTTTATCTTTTCTTATAAATTACAAGTTCGGGATTTTCGCCGTTTTCTTCGTAGGTGCAGACGAGCAAAAAATCCATATTGGCAACGATACCAAAGCAACGGTTGCCGCCAAATTCACATTCCAGTTGATTGCCCAGATAGGTGGCATTATCATCAAGGAATTTTACCATTTGTCCGTTGGGCAGGCGATATTCCAAATTAACGAAACTGCCCGGTAGAACATTCAGATCTTCAACCTTGGGTAACCCTTCAATATGAAGCAAAGTGTTGAATTCGTGGATAAGTTGCTGTTTGAACTCCTCGAACTTTTCCTTGCCGCCGATGGTGGCATATTGCTTCCAAAAGTCCATGGTAAAATCACCGTCTGCATAACACCATCCGCAATAATTCTCGTTGGATGCGCCGTCTTTTTCGTGACTAATATTACTGTCATCAATCGGCATTCCACAACACGCGCACACAAGCGGCCTGGGTGCACCGAGAAGCGTATTGATGGAAACATCAAACAGTTCCGAGAGGAGTTTCAGCGTTTCGGTATTGGGGATTGTTTCACCATTCTCCCACCGGGAAACTGCCTGACGGGTTACAAATACTTTCTCCGCCAGCTCGTCTTGGGAAAGTCCTTCTTTCGTTCTGAGTTCAAGAATAATATTTTTTGTTTCCATCGTGCCACCGCCTTTTATCATTGTTATAATAGTATATCATCCTTGACGATGAATCACAAGCAACCCGCTGTTGCTTATGTGTATATCAGTTCGTGGTTGATGATTTCGTTTGCGCGGTGGCGGATGTTGTTCATGCGGTGGACCCATTCGAGTTGGTTGTCTGCTTTGAGTTGTTCGGTAATGCCCTCATTGGTTTTCATTTGATTGACCAGCTCAGAAAACATTTCTTCTGCCTGTTTGTTGATTTCGGCAAGGTGGTCGTAGAGGGTGCCGTTTACCATCAGTTTGGTGTGCAGAAGCTTCTTGTGTTCGCGGATGTAGGTGAGATATCGTTCGCCCCAGATGCCGATGTTTGTTTCGGGAAGTTTTAGGCAAGGGATGTAATAATCGCCGTCGCGTTCGTACCATAAGCCGTTTGTTTCGTCATAGATATATTGTTCCATCGTTATACCTCCTTTAACAGATCAGTAAAGGGTGAGTCTTCGGACACGAAGGTGTCGTAGGTGAAGTTGGCGCCGAGGCGGAATCCCATAATGAAACTGTCGAGATTGGATTCGCCGTTGACCACGCCCCAAGCGTTGCAAAAGTCGAGGAACTTCTTTTTGTTTTCACCTGAGAGGTGTTCGGTGAGAAAGTCCTCGTTGAGCATCAACACCTCCATTTGTTTTTGCACCTCTTTGTTCTGCTTGGTGCTGCGCGCCTGCGGATCGAGATTGCCGTAATAAAACTCTTCAATGAATTTGAGCATGTTTGTTTACCTCCTTTGTCTACATTGTAGCAAGGGAGGTTTCATTTTGCGAATGTGTGGAATCAAAATCGGCAGATTTGCAGTTGCACCTTGAACTGTTTTCGATAAAGTGATATAATTTATGTAAAGAAATTAGTGATTATAAATTTGCATTTGTTTTTTTGGGGGGGTTAAAATGAACGATGTGGCAACATCTTTGATATGGTACGAAAACAGTGTTTTAATGACCTTTTTAGGAGTTATTGTAGGTGGTATTATTGGTTTCATTGGTTCAATTATCCAAGGGCACATAACCGCCAAGAATAATATTGACGTAGTAAAGGCTCAATCCAACAAAGAACTTGAGCAACATCGCTATATGGAAAAAGAAAAATTATATTCTGATTTAATCGGCTTCGTACCTGTCTTTTCAAATTCTGTTGATATTCCCTCGAATAAGTTTTATCTTTCCCGTGAACAACGAATAGAACTAAACTCATTCAAGGCAAGATTAGCTATTTTTTCCAACCCTGAAATTTACGATGAGTTCTATAATTTGATTATATATATCACAGAAGAGACCGATAGTTCAAAGGTTGTCGCACGCATGGATGCTTTTACCGAAATGTTATTAGACGATTTAATCAAATCAAGGGGAAAGTGATTAAGATGTTAAAAGATGTTATTATGTTACTAATAGTGTTGTTTTTAGGATTTATTTATTATGTTGCAGCAACACAAAAGAAGGGGGTTCTCTGCCAATATGCCTTGTTTATCAAACTGTTTTTGCTCGTATTATCTTTCGTATTGGCTTTTCTAGGGAGAGATTTTATTACAATAGGAAATCTTTCGTTTGGTGGAAGAACTTCTGTTTCACTCCTTGTTCTTGTGGAAATCATCGACGTATTGGTTGATAGACAAAATAAAAAATGAGTTTAACAATAAACACCGCTTGCCGAGTGATTTCAGCAAGCGGTGTTGTTTTTTTGGGGGTGTAATTTTGCATAGTTCGGGAGCGTGAGTAATTGGCTATCACGGATGTACGATCAATTGCTTGTTGCAAGCAAAGTGATATACAAACATTAACTCAAATCATTGCAAGAAACAATTAAATATTCGAAATCATACACGTTTTTTATAAATAGGGTAAGCGCAGATTCTTCTCGGTTGAGTGTTGTTTGATCTGCATACTTTTCATACCGCAGATTTGTTATGGCATAGGTATACCGATAGCCTTCCACGTCCGTAAATATGACAGTATCGCCAATGGAGATTTCACGATAAAAATCGTATTGTCCTTTTTGAGAGGTTACACCAATTTGCATTGTACGGTTATAAATGCTACCGCTGAACTTGCAGGGGTATTTTGTAAGGTATCCCCAATCTGCACAGACGGGAAGTGCCGACTCATATTGTGGCATTTCCAATATGCCAACAAAATCCGTTTCATCGATAGGCAGAACGGGCATTCTATTATCCCCTCGTTCGTCCGGAACCGCACTTTGGGGAGCGGGAGTGAGCGCGCGAATAGCTTCGACATAATTTTCCGATTTTTGTATCGAGGAATGCATATTCCATTGCCAAGAAATCAGAACTAACACCCCAACAAAAAGCAAGCAAGCGCCCAGTAAAATGCAAATTGTAGGAGTAACACCTTTATTTGTTTTCTTCATGTGAGTTTCTCTTTCCTATGATACCTAAAATAATCAACATGCTTCCGGAAACGAGCATAAGTATCACATATAACATGATGTTGGAAGTATCGCCGGTTTGAGGGGCATCAAAAGGCCCATCGGGATTTTGCGGTGTATATGTATTGGTCAAGACGAATGAATGATCACGATTTTCGACCGTCATAGTGTATCCGGATGGGATGTTTCTCTCTATTACCGTCCACTTTGCGCCATCATCCTTTGCCATCCAGCTATACGACCAATTAGTATCCTGTGAGAGAACTATCTTTTTGTAGCTTTCGCCATCTTTAAATATCTCTATCTCCACATTTTTCGGACGACTGTTTTTTTCCTCGTCGCCTTTCCAAAGTTTCAGAACTTTTAGCTCTATTTCTTTGTCGCTTGGCAATGTTATTTCCGATTTAGAAGCAACCGCAACGTGATATTGCCAAAAACCATCCGTATCAAGCCCGGGCAAAGCAATCAAGGCGGAATCGAAGTGGCATGTTAGTTCCTTTTGCGTCACAGTACCAACAACCGAAAGATACAATCCGGGTTTTAAGGATTCAAAACAAACCAACCCGTCAGAATTTGTTTTTGCGATACTGTCAGCCTGTATGCCATCGGCAATCATACGTGCTTCAAGCGTAGAACGAATCACATTCCATTCATCGTTTGTTCTGATCCCGTTCAAAATCAATTCTGATGTTTTAAAATTAGAAGTGAATGTATACTGAAAATCGGAGGATACCTCGGCTATTTTATACAGTTTTACAGATACGTCCTCAAAAGCAGTCCCGTCACAAGTATAAGAGAGCGTTAATGTGCATTCTTGGTTTACATGGATTGATTCAGATGCATCGGTCGTGGAAGCTGCCATTGCAAACATGGGTGTTAACCAAAAGCAAAGACATATGAAAGCTATCATTACTGCCATTCTTCTTTTAGCCATTCATCTTCCTCCTTTGAGATAAGGGGCTTACTTCCCTTGTCACGATATTTTATCATCAAAACAATCAACAGAATCAGCAAAATCGGTGCCGCTACAACGGGAGTGGCCACAAGGGAATCAATGCGGTATGCGTTGGACGTAACGTGCAATACCGGAGCTGCATTTTCTATACGCGATCCACGGACCAAAAGCCTGTGAGAATTGATGCCGTAGGGGGTGCAAGTGAGCAAAGTGCATAAATCTTCTCCAGGAACAATTTGGACATCATTGGTTTCACTGGGAAGAACAACTTTGATTTGATCCACTTGATAGGTAACAGTTTGGTTTAGAACTGTAATGGTAAAGGTGTCGCCAACTTCCATTTTATCCAGCTCGGTAAACAATTTAGCATGGGGCAGTCCGCGATGTGCGGAAAGTACACAATGGGTGCTCTCGCCTCCTATCGGAAGAGATGTGCCTTCCAAATGACCACACGCAATGTTAAGCACTTCACTGCGTATAGAATGGTAGATGGGCAACTCGATACCGATTTTGGGAATGGTGATAAAACCCATAACGCCACTTTTTGATACATCCAGAAGATCCTCATAATTTTTCAGATTACCATATTCCGTTAAAGGAGAACTAAGTAAACTTAATTTTTGATTATACAGATTTGCCGCATGAAAATAGGCTGTATAATCATCGGGTTTAATAGTTGCCAAAATATCTTGATAGTTAGCTACGGCGCGGGATTGGGTTTTGGTGTTCCAATATTGGCTCACAGAAGGATAAAGCAGCCCACAGACACCTATGAAAAGCATCAGAACCAGCAAAAGCCCTATTTTATTTTTCTTCATAAGCATCTGTCCACCGCCTTAAAGTTAAGTCGGCGGCGAATGGCGAAAAACCATCCGCCGCTAACCTCAACATAAAATAGACCTACAATGTTTCAACAAAAACTTAGTCTTCGTAAATAGACATCTTCTTGCGGGTAATCATAAAGACAGCCGCCACGACTACGAGCATAGCACCGCCGAAGATCAGCCACATGGTGCCCATAGCACCGGTTTCGGGAAGGACAGTGCCTTTGTAGTTCTCAACATTGCCTGCCAACTTACCATCCTCGTCGCCATTCGCATCTTTGTCAGCGAACACAACAACATCACCGGTAACGTTTTTCGCAATCACGTCCTCAAATGCGGAGTTGCCGTCAGCCAACCATTCGGTCTTGTACGTTGCATCCACTACAAATTCAATGGGAGTAATCGTGTTGTAGAGTGCGGGAGTGTGGGTTTCCACCAGTTTGTACTTGCCATCGTCAATACCGTTCCAAGTAAACTCAACGATGCCGTCACCCATGATCTCTGTGCCAACATTGGCCCATTCTTGTGCTTCTTCATTCCATTTTTGCAGAGTAAAGCCTGCGCCTTCCAATGCTTCTTTGCTTGCACCATCAATCTTATTAACGATCAAAGCATAGGTCAAAACAGTAACAGCATCCTTGGGGGTGTGGCCGTCGGGATGGCAAACATACATGCTGTTCTCATTACCAACTCTACCAACCACTGCATCTTCATTCAGAACAGAGGTGTAGTCAACAATCAATTTATCCCCGTCAGCAAACTCTTTGTCGCCGTACAGGTCAACGATATCGCCAACATGGATATTGAAGGTGCAATAGCCTTCTTCTTTGTACTCACAAGTGTCACGCATGGGGCATGTGGTAGCGAGAGTGTAGCCGCTGGCATCTTGCGTGGCTAAGGGAATGTCAATCTCGGTGTTGTCGGTTTTCAAGATGTAAACACGGGAGATAACGGGAGTATCAAAACTGGCTGCCTGTTTATCATGGATGGTCAGCTCATACTCTTCGTAAGTATACAAAGTAGCGGGCAGAACAACGGTCATCTGGAAAGGAACTGCATCGCCGATGTCATGGTCAGCAGCATCCTGCCACACGGGTTCCCAATCAGCGCCATCGGTAGAGTCGTTCTTGTCAGCGACCTTCTTGGTGGAGGAAATGGTTGCGTGTTTGGAAGCAATGCTAACGGACTCTACGACCTGCAAGATAACATCAGAACGGGTCTGGCCGTCAGGCATATTTGCGTCAGAAGTGACATCAAGAACCAGATAGTAACCTGCAACCAAGTCGGTTACTGCGACGGAGGTCTCGTTGTTTGCAGGCGTAACAGTGATAGGCGTGCCCTTTAAAGAGTTTTTCAGAATTTTAGCCAAGTCTTCGGACTCGATTAGAGGGGCCAGCCATTCAGGATCAACCTTCGTGCCGGTTTGACCATAGTTTTCACCGTACAGAATGTTGGACAACACAGTTTTGTCGCCCTCTTGTGCGATGTCACCGGTGAAGATTTGATACACTTCATAGGTGTGGCCGGCAGCGCCGGTAATAGTCAGGGTGAACTTCTGGGGTTCTGCCGCAAAAGCGGGAACGCTAATTGCCAAGATCATAACCAGTGCCAAGAAAACAGAAACTAATTTTTTCATAATGGACTTCCTTTCAAATTTTATTTTTTGTTTTTGATTCATCTTCGGCGCATTTTCAGCCGAGACAAGGGAAGCTAACCGACGCCCCTCCTTTCTCGCTTGCGCCTCTCAATGAATCTATATACAAGCGGTGTGACTATAAATAGCACACTCACAAGTATCAAGGGATAAATTCCCGGACCGCCGGTTGACGGCAGGGTATAGGTTAAAACTTCGTTTGTTACATCTATGTGCCCAACCGTATTGAACGGAACTCTTGTGAGTTCGTGTTCTTCTTTTAGGTCGTTATAGATATCGCAAGTACCGTCTGTTTGACTACAGAAAGTGAACTCGTGTATGGCATCGTCCAGCTTGTAGCCCGGCGGAGCGGTTAACTCCTTAACGTAATAGACTTTATGTTCTCTAAGAACGATACCTTTTTCAATATCCGTTTCAAAATAGGCCTTTCCTTCTTCGTTTGTTGTGGCTTTTGTAATGAGACCACCTTGCTCGTTGAACAGACCAAATTCGGCACCGGATAGCGGCGAGCCATCATCTGCCGAAAGTTTATGTACAAATAATGAAAAGGCATTTGACGCAATATTAATATCAGGGAAAATGCGTTCATCCGTTGTATCGTAGGCTTGTCCACCCCAAAGTTGAATGGTAGCCGTGTTGGTATACTTAAGAGCCTCGATGCTTTCGCCTTTTGGCATCGTTAAGGTAGTGTTATAATCCAACAGATAGGTTACGGGTTGGGGATGCAGTATCGTTACTTTTAACACATGTTTATCGTGCTTATCGCCCACGTCTTTCGGGTCATTGTACGTATACTTATAATCCACATCTTCTTGCAAGGCAACCTCGTTCCCGTCGGCACCTATTGCCTTAATCACCAGCGAACCTCTCATAAATGCCAAGGTGTTGGTCATTTCATCGAGTATCACAAGCGGATTGCCGTCGGTTAGATTTAGTTTTGCCTCGTTTACCGTAATGCTATATTTTACAATTGTACCTTCGCGTTGGTGGTCCTCCTTTTTGATAACTCCGGGTAGCACAACCTTTGTCTCTGCCCAAAGGCTGGTTATGTTGCTGACCACGCCCACGCTGTTGCGTGCCGCATAGCCTAAACCGCCATACTGCTCAATTTCCTCGGTCACATCGGTTTCATAGACAATCGTAAAGGTTGTATCCTCTGTTTCGTGCCAGCAGTCACAGTAATCGGTGGTGCGGCCATAATATTCCCATTTTATACATATACCACCCTCTTCACCGCAGGTTTCTTCTGTACACACGCATCGCTGCAATATATGAATTGCAGCACCGTTATCTTTGCCATCGCTCCACGAATAAGTATCGTAGGCATACGGGTCGTTCTCGGTTGCTACCGAATAATGCGGAACGTTTATTGTAGCACCAAAATAATTGGCGGTAATACTGACAAAATTGATGCCGTTATCGGCACTGTATATGCTATTATTCCACTCATTGACAATGGCTAGATTGTCGGAGATAATCCAGTCACGCTCTGCTCTTTGGGTGGGATCTTTTTTAGGTATAGTCGTCTGGATTTCCCAAACGATTTTTGCGCCGTCGGCATCGGTTACAAGTGTGCCGTTTTTATATACAGCAGCCTTAACCTCGCTTTGTGTAAATCCTCCCCATCCTTCTTGGCGTTGGTTATCTACTACAACCTCGTTGACATAACCACGTTCTCCCGCAAGGTCAATACGGGTGGGCGTCGAGGAATATTCAATAAAATAGGTCCAGTTGTCATTTCCCAGCACCAGTTCGTGAGGACTGTTGGCATTTTTATCGCATATAACGGTTTCGGGTATTGTATATTCCCACCCGTTTGTTCCCCACGTTAGATTTGGGTCATCTTGGTGAACTGTCCAGGTGTGCCATATTTCAGTATCGGTTTCAGGGTCATATACCGACACCCCGAATTTAATGCCTTTTGCCATGTCCGAATCGGTATAATAATGCTCGTAGCTCCAATCATATTTTAGCGTTTGGTCGGTTATCTTGCTTCCGGGAATATGAGAATTTTCATTTCCTTCGATTTGGACCGTCCAATACAACTTATCAGGATCAAGTTTATCGGTTCTATTGATGACGTTTGCGTTATTTGGGTCACCTTGTATACCCCACTTACGAACCTCGGTAACCTTGATCTCTTCTCTTGGCGGTTCAATGATAATATTGATTTTTCCGTCGAAATTTATTTCTGACATTTCATCGGAGAAAATCATTCCCACCGTTGCGCTAATCGTAACGTCGGAAAGGTTGTTGATTTTGTTGGTAAAGTTTAAAGTTACGATACCTTCTTCATCTACAGACCAAGAACCTACTTCGGTTGTTTCATTGATAATAAACTTACCATCGCCAACGCTTATCAGCTCTACTCCGCTTGGGAAACGGTACTCATAAGAACCCTCGTGGAAGCCGTCGGGACTTGTTGCGGTAATGGTTACTTTATACATCGTTTCGGCATGAACGATGTAGTTCCCTTTTTCATCTTTTGGAACAGGATGGTCATTAGCATCTAACAGTGTAAAGAAATAATTGCCGCTTTTGTTTTTTAAATAGGTTACTAAATCCTGAACAGACGTAACCGTTCTAAGACCATACGCTTGCGTTTTCCTGCCGGCATAGGTTTGCACCTGCATGGCGTTATCATCAGAAGCAAAAATGAATACCGCAGGACCGTTTGCAATATTGTAAAGTTCCTCGTTTCGTATCTGCTTGCTGACAATTCCCCAACCGACAATCGACTCATCCGTGAAAGAAACAATACTTGTTTTTACAGAGCCTTCCATATCGCCGCAAATGACATTGCAGGCTGAACTTAAAACGTTTGCCACAATTCCCACCGTGTTGTCCTTGAAAAACACCAAATCACCGCTATCCGGCTTATATTCGCCTACAGCAGCATATTTGCCAACGGCTTCCCATTGTTCTGCCATAGAAGTAGCGCCGGTGTTTATGGGGTATTCATCAACGTTTGCCCCTGCATAATTTAGGCAGAAGGCAACAAAGGTTGCCGACCAATTACTGTATGGTGTTCCATACCATGCGCCGTATCGTGTGTAACCGTGTCGGATGCCATCTTGATTTACCTTGAAATTCAAATTGCTTTCGGTGTAACCAACCTGTGTTTTGGCAATGCCGACCAAATCCTTGCTTAGATTCCCCGTGAAGGGATATTCTTCAAACATTTTTTGCCAATCTAATTGCGTTTCAACATCGGCGGTTTCATCGGCATAACATTCAATGGTATGCGTGTGTTCTGTCAACTGACAGGTTGCTGCATCATTTTGGCATGATACATCGTGCGTATGCTCGGTGATACCACAATCGGCATCGCCTGCCAACGTTAAACCGGGTTGTCGCAAAGACCAGAAAACATCTAACGAAACCAAGAAGGAGAGAGCAAGCAAAACGGCAAGCATACGTGTTCTCATAGTTCGCTTTTTCTTTAGTTTCTTTAGACTTTCACCCAAAACATCCTGCACGCCTCTCCCCTCCTTTCGTTTAAGTAGTTTTACATGTTTTTAGTACACAAATCCAAATTTGGAAATTGGCCAGACTCTTACAAAAATTTTTCCTATAATATCATCTCTTGAAATTGCACCGACAACCGAGTTTCGACTATCCACCGAATTGGAACGTCTGTCCCCCAATACGAAATAACTCGTTCCGGGCACTGTATACGGGAATTCCAAGTCGCAATCTCCCAACTCTTTTTCTGTTACATACGGTTCTTCTAACACTTCACCATTCACATAGACATTGCCATCAGCATCAATTGCTACCTCATCTCCGGGCAATGCTATCACTCGTTTGAGCAAAATCTTTCCTTGATAATAAAAACCGATCAAATCGCCTCGTTCAAACTTCTTTGTTTTTAAAAGAACGACAATTTCATCATGTTCCAATGTTGGCGACATACTGTCACCTGAAATTTGAAGAATTGGTAAAAACAAAGTTGTAATTAAAACAGCGACGGCGGCTACTACCAAAAGAACCGAAACCGTACCCCGAAGCGCTTGACGATAGTATGTTCCTCTTCGTATACGTTTGCGCTCGCTTTGGATTTCTGTCAACGAGGGAACAGAAACCTTCTTTGCGTGTTTATCAGCCATTTTCTACTTCCTCACACGATTCCTGTTTGTTTGCTTCAAGTACAGCGTTTTGTATTCGAAGTTGTTGCCACTTTGCATACTCACTCTTATAAGCAGCTTTCAAGACGGCAAACTTTTTCTCGCCATCAGCGAGTATTTCTTCAACCTTTTTCTTAGCATCTTCCATCTTTGTTGCGCACTCTTTTTCCGTATCTTCCTTCATAAGGGAAATCTCACGCAAATAAAGATCGGCAGTCATTTGTGCAGTGGAAAACACATTTGTCACCGACATAGCTGCATCGGCAATCGAACCGGCCGTAGAAATGTGAATACGCTTATCCTCAAGTTCGTTTTTAAGCGACTCGATTTCTTCTTGCATTTCCTGTTCGTTTTTCTTTAATTGATAGATAATATCAACCAGTTCACGACGGCTTAAGCGCTTTAACTCTTTGCTGATCATGCGTTCGCCTCCTTATAATCAAGGCTTTGGGTGGCCATAGATACTCTTTCGTGTTCGTTATGCAACTTTTTACCATTGGCGCATCGTTCATACTCAACACTCAAAATAGTTTTAAGCGTGTGTACAGCATGTTCGTCAAGAGCGGCAAGCATGGTGCAAATTTCATAACAATTTTCATCAAACAAAGTCAGATCCGCATCATATGCTTGCTTCAGATTGAGAAAATTACAAATCTTAATAACCGTTTCGTATGATGTTCCACCAATCCCTTTAGATAACGCATTAGAAAGCGTGCTATACGGAATACCACTCTTTTCAGAAAACTGTCGCACGCTCTTATATTGTTTTTTGATTTCAGTCTTAATAAGTTGCGTTATGTTGTCCAATCCGAAAGCCTTCCTTCCTGCATTTTTCGATACATTACCATTCTTGATTATAGCACCGTAAAAGAGTAATTACAATGGTTTTTGACGGAATTTGGTGAATTTTTACCCAAAAAAACACCCCTGCGGATGGAGGTTTCCATACACAGGGGTGTAATTTTGTTTGGTTTGAGTACGAGCGCTGATCGATATGGTTCGCAACAACTCTCTTACTGCCTTTAATTAAAATAATATCACCAGGAATTGAGATACCAAAACAACTGCAATTAAAGCGATGGGATACGTTGCCGCATAAGCAGCCGCTACATCTTCCGTGCCGGAAACGCCAATCAGCGTTCCCAACGCAGGCGTACTGGTCATACCGCCGGTAAGCGAACCCAAATTGTTTAACAAGCTCAATTTCAGTACATATTTTGCAAACAAGAATCCGAGAATCATCGGCACAATGGTCATCACGATACCGTAAACGAAATACATCGGATCAAAGTTTGCCACAAACTCTGCGCCACCCGGGATTCCCGCTCCAACAAGGAACAATACCAATCCTAACTCTCTAAACAGCTTTAAGGTGCCTTGAGCGGGCATAATACTTACTCGGCCGATTCTGCCAAAGTGACCTAAAACAAGGCTCATCAAGAGGCAACCGCCCGTCGTAGTCAACGAGAAACAAGTGCCCGAAAGACCTTGAGCAGAGAGCGGAATCTTAATCTGACCGATCAACGTACCGAGAATTGCTGCCAGCGAAAATCCTGCTACGCCCAAATGGTCAATTTCGAAAATCTTGAGAACAGATTTTTTCTCTTCCTTCTCAGATTTGATGACCAATTTTGCACGTTCTTCATTCATATCAGCTTTTAACAGCTTAGGAACAATCTGAACGAACAGAACAACACCGACAACGCCGAAAATGTACGCAATGCCGTGGCCAACGGAAACAAGTCCCGTGAATTCTTCTGCAACGGTAGCCTTAGCGGCAGAGAACGCAGGAGTAGATGTCAGAGAGCCGGAAAGCAAACCAACTATCATTGCCACGAAACCATCTTGTTCGGTGATCGTAGCGCCATATCCGAAGATTTCACCTGCATAGATACAAGCGGCAGCAGAAAGTCCGCCTGCCAAAATAATCACAAGCCCCAGTAACACATAAGACTTGAAATTCTTTTTAAAGTTACCAAAGAATTTCGGTCCTGCAATGTAACCTACCGATGTCACAAAAAGGACAAGGCCAAGGCTCTCAATGATAGTAAGGCCGGTGGAAAAATCGTAGGGTTTTGCCGAAGCGTCAAACAGCAATTGACCTTGCGCATCCACGCCAAAGAACAGCGCACCTGCCAGCAATGCAATGATAAACACACCTGCATCACCGAGCGAAACGCCTTTAACAGTTATTCTGCCAAGGGCATATCCGCCCAGCAGAACAGCAAACACTACAAACAACAATGTATAGATATTGCTGATAGAAATGACTCCATTAAAAAATTGCATAATCCACTTCCTCCTTAAAAGTCTTTTTGCTTCGTGTAGTTAGGAAGAAGTTTCGGAGAAACAGCCTCCGTTTTAATGCCTGCATCAGCCATTTCCTTCTTGAAGCTTTCAACATGAGAAAGGGTAAGCTTGTCGCTGGCTTTGGTGTTTTTCGCAACCGCAGCAGCGTTCACACCGGCATTTCTGCCGAACACGATAATATCCAACAGCGAATTGCCCATCAAGCGATTTTCGCCATGGATGCCGCCGACTGCCTCACCTGCAACAAACAGATTTTCAACATCCGACATACCGTTATCGGCAATCTTAATGCCGCCATTTTGATAGTGAAGTGTGGGATAAATCAAGATCGGCTGTTTGCGCATATCGATACCGTATTTCAGATACATACGCAGCATAGCAGGAATTCTCTTTTCAATGGTGCCTTCACCGTGAATCATATCAATCATCGGAGAATCCAACCAAATGCCCTTACCGCCATTAAACGTGTCAACGCCATTACCTTTACGGCACTCTCTGATAACGGAAGATGCACAAACGTCACGGGTTTCCAGCGAATACATAAAGGCTTCGCCATCAGCATTGATAAGTTGGGCACCGATGGAACGGACCTTTTCAGTGACCAATGCACCGAAAATCTGCGAAGGATACGCAGCGCCGGTGGGGTGATACTGCAACGTGTAAGCATACAGCAAAGGCGCACCTGCACGGTAGGCCAAAACAAGACCATCCGCCGTAGCACCATAGTGGTTGGAGGTCGGGAAACCTTGATAGTGCATCCGTCCCGCACCGCCGGTTGCGATAATAACGGTTTTGGCACGTGCAATAAGAATTTCTTTGGTTTCCATGTTCATAAGAACAGCACCGGCAGCTTTGCCGTTTTCGTCCTTAATAATCTCGATAGCCGAAGTGAAATCCACAACGGGAATCTGACGATTTTGAACTTCATCACGCAAAACACGCATGATTTCAGCACCAGAGTAGTCCTTGCAAGCGTGCATACGCTTTCTGGAGGTGCCGCCGCCATGGGTAGTAACCATCGTACCGTCGGCTTCTTTATCAAACATAACGCCCAGGTCATTCAGCCACTTGATGCAAACAGGCGCATCGTTTACCAGCTTATAAACCAGTTCAGGCACGTTTTTAAAGTGGCCGCCACCCATCACGTCAAGATAATGCTGTGCGGGGCTGTCGTTGGGCTTGTCAGCCGCCTGAATGCCGCCTTCCGCCATCATGGTGTTGGCGTCGCCATGGCGAAGTTTGGTCACAATCATAACGTTAGCGCCGTTTTCGTGAGCCATGATTGCCGCCGCAGAACCTGCGCCGCCGCCACCGATAACCAGCACGTCAACGTCATAATCGATTTTGGTAAGGTCAATATCTTCAGGGTTGATTCTGGGATTTGCCTGCAAGGTTTCAGCCAGCTCCAGCGGCACTTTCTCGCCTTTATTAGGGCCAATTTTAAGCTCGGCGAACTGCGATTTGATGTGGTCAGGATGGTTTTCAAGCAAAACCTGCTCCTTTTCATCAGCAGTCATACGTCTGGGATGATTGCCTGCGAGGACCTGTTTCAAACGCTCCTCACGGGTCGCCTCTACCTTTTTAATAGATTCTAACTGTTCCTGTGTATACATAGTGTCGCACCTCCTTATTTCTCAAAATCACGGTTGTTATACATTTCTTTGAGTTCCTCGGCAGTTTTCTTCATAATATCCTGCAGATCTGCTTCGCAACCACCGTTTTCAATTTCGGCAACACGCTCTAAGAGGTGCTGGGTTTCAGGGGCAAGATACTTACCGTTAAGGCGTCTCGCCAAAAGGCCAACCTGAGGATGAGAAATACCGGCAGGGCAACGAGAAGAGCAAACGCCGCACATAACACAGTCAAAAGACTCCTCTGCGCACTTTTCAAAGTCCCCTCTTTGTGCATATGCGATGTATTGCATCACGTTCAGTTCCTGCGTACACGCCTTGGTACAAGCGTTGCAGCCGATGCACGCATAAATCTCGGGATAAAGCTGCATCATAATCTGCTCGGTAGGTTTCACATTCTCCAGTTCATAAGGCTTTTTAACCAGCGGAAAGAACGGAAGAGTGGCAATATACATATTGTCCTCAACTTTGGTTTGGCAAGCAAGGCAGGTTTTAAGCTCTTGCTGACCTTTGATGCGATATATTGTAGCGCAAGCACCACAGAAACCGCAACGACATCCGACTCCGCGAACGAGCTGATAACCGGCATATTCCATGGCATTCATAATCGTGAGGCTTGCAGGAACCTCATACTTTTTACCGTAAAGGTAAATATTCACCATTTTTTCCATATTACTTCTCCTTAATACTCACTGGGGAGTTCGTCAAGTTCATCACAGCGGAAAACCGGGCCGTCTTTGCAAACATATTTTGCACCAACGTTGCATCGGCCACATTTACCGACACCGCACTTCATACGAAGTTCAAGCGTGGTGTAAACGTTGGTTTTATCAAATCCAAGTCCGCAAAGTCCATCTAATGTGAATTTAATCATAATAGGCGGACCACACAAAACAGCGACTTTGTTGGTATAAAATCCAAGTTCTTTTACGAAATTGGGAACAAAGCCTACGTGTCCGTCCCAACCCTCTTGAGCATTATCGATGGTCAAGTGCACATCAACGCCCTCATCGGTTGCCCATTCATTGATAATCTCTTGATAATCGAGAAGATCATCTTTACTGCGCGAACCATAGACGATGTCAATCTTGCCGTAGCGGTCACGGTAATGACGACAATAGTTGATAACCGAACGCAACGGCGCCAAACCAACACCACCGGCAATAAACAAAAGGTCTTTGCCTGCGAACACATCGTCCACAGGGAAAGGTTTTCCGTATGGTCCGCGAATGGTTATCTGTTGACCAACCTCAGCTTGATGCAACCAATCGGTAACACAACCGCATTTTTTAATGGAGAACTCCATAAACTCCTGATTGGTGGGCGAAGAAGTGATAGAAAACATCGCTTCACCAATACCCGGAATGGATAACATGGCACATTGACCGGGCATATGGTCAAATGCTTTTTTGCCATCGGGCGTTACCACGCGGAAGGTTTTAATGTCGGGCGTATCAATGCGTACATCGGTAATGACACCGATTTTTGGAATTAAAGTATCGTTTACGTTATTCACCTTTATTTCCTCCAATCTTTTTCATTACTTTCACAATGTTCATCGAAATAGGACATTTAGCAAGACAACGTCCGCATCCCACACAACTGAACAAGCCGTCGTTGTTTTCGGGATAGTACACCAACTTATGCATAAACCGTTGACGGAAACGTTCTTTCTGCGTTAATCGGTTATTGCCGTGTGCCATTTTCGTGAAATCGGAATACATACAAGAATCCCAACATCTGAAACGCACTACACCGTTTCCGGTATTGAAATCTTTAATGTCATAGCATTGGCAAGTCGGACATACAAAGGTGCACGTGCCGCAACCAAGACAAGTAGCGGAGAGTTCATCCCACTCGGGTGCGTTAAAGAGTTCGTTGGTTTTGCCACCGCCAAAAGCCTCTGTTGTCAAATTTTTGAGCGGAAGTTTATCCATAACAGCGTTAATTTTTGCTTTCTGCTCCATAACGGCAGTATCATCACACGCTTCGGTTAAATCGGCAAGCTTATCCAGGAGTGCTTTGCCTTTTTCCGTGTTCGCCTCAAAGAACATTTCCTTTTCGGTTTTCCAAGCCGAAATATCCCCCATGGGCGAAGCCGGGTCAATGCCGAAGGTCTTGCAAAAACAGGTTTCTATCGGCTTTGTACAAGCCAAAGATACAATAACGCCATGATTTCTTCTGTTAGCATAAAAGCTATCCATCGGCTCGGTCAAAAACACACGATCGAGAATATCAAAGCTCTTAACGTCACAAGCACGAACGCCAAACACCACAAAATCTTCCGATTCGGTGCGAATGTCTTCAACCTCAATGGTCTTTCCTGCAGTTTTGAATTTCATCAAATCTTCGGTTTGGGGGAAGAAAAAGTCTTTGGGACTTCTGACGGTATTGAGCGCATTGCTCCAAACGGTACCTTCCTCCCATTTCTTGTAAGCCGCACTGCCGTCTGTCTGGTCTACGGGAAGATATAACGCCGCATCTTTTGCAATCTCAGCAAAAACTTGGTTTATTTTTTCAAGAGAGCATTTACGCATGACTTTCCCCCCTATCAAAAACTTCACCGGGTTCCAAATCTTCGGTGGTGTAGTCTACCAACGGCGCACGGGAACCCACTTGCGCACCCGCTTGGTATTCACCGTAAAATTCATTCATATCCTTGATAAATTTACGGTTCAAGAGATGCAACGGAATGTTCTGCGGACACACTCTCGAGCATTCGCCGCAGTCGGTGCAACGACCGGCAACGTGGTAAGCACGGATGATGTGGAACAGCTTTTCTTCAAACTCGTTAGCGGGCGATTTGTTTTCAACGCCCGAATTCGGGTTATCAAATACACATTTTTCGCAGGTGCAAGCAGGGCAAGCATCACGACAGGCGTTGCAACGAATACAACGAGAAAGCTCATTTTGCCAAAAAGCAAATCTTTCGTCTGCGGTCATAGCTTCCAAACGAGCTACTTCATCAAAGCGATTGGAGTCCAAAACATCGCCATCTTCACCTATCAGTTCATCATACGCTACGTGCTTTTTGCTCTTGCAGTTCACACAACGTTCTGCCAAAACCGTTTTGGTTTCCACAGTCACGGGTGCATCATCATACAAAGTGGTGACAACCAACTTGTCGCCGTCAGCAACAATGGAAGCAATACCGTCACCGCTAACCGCTTTCACCTTAGCAATATCCACCATACCTTCACAAGGGATGCCAACCGCATACACCTTTTCACGCGCAAAGCGATGTTCGGTCAGCAGTTGGTTAAAGCTGTAAGTATCGCAAGGTTTCAGGAAAACAAGGGTTTTGCCTTCCGTTTTCCCGGTTTTGGATACGAGATATTTTGCAAAGTTTGCGCCACAGAAATCGTTAAACACAAAGCCGTCGTTCAGTTCGTCGACCGAACGGAACATAGTGGGGGTTACGTCATAGTCAAATTCACCTTTCCCCCAACCTAACACTTGGCTAACGGTTCCGTCTGAAAGAAACTGGGATGCTTTTGCAATCAATTGTTCACGTGTTACTTTTTGCATCTCAAATCCTCCAATCTCTTGTTTTCGCCAAGTGCCGTCACAGTAGCGACAAAATCATTCATCGTGGCGGCAAATTTCGCGCCTTCGGCAGCGGACACCCACTCAACACGCGTGCGTTCTTTTTCAATGCCCAGAAAATCCAGCATAGAGAACAGCGCCGCCATGCGACGACGGGTAAAATAGTTACCCGAAGTATAGTGACAGTCACCGGGGTGACAACCACAAATAATAACGCCATCCGCACCGCGCTGAAATGCACGCAAAATGAACATGGGGTTCACACGGCAAGAACACGGCACGCGAATGATTTTTACGTCTGCAGGATACGCCAAACGGTTATTACCCGCCAGGTCAGCACCCGCATAAGAACACCAGTTGCAGCAAAATGCAACAATTAACGGCTTATATTCATTTACTTGCATATTGCGTCAACCTCCGCCATAATTTGTAAGTTTGCAAAGCCCTTAAGGTCCATAGCACCCGACGGGCAAGTAACGGTACAAGCACCGCAACCCTGACAAACCGCAGGATTAACCGATGCTACTCTTCTCATCTTGGTGGTTCTGTCAGGCATACGGAACTCTTTGTCTTCATAGGTAATCGCACCGTAGGGACAAACGTTTGCACAAGAAGAACAACCGTTACACATCCATTCGTTAGCACTTGCGACACAGGGGTTACCGGTTAATTTATCTTTTGCCAGCAAACCAATAACCTTAGCCGCTGCCGCACTTGCTTGGGAAACCGTTTCCGGAATATCCTTAGGTCCTTGGCAAGCACCGGACAGAAATACGCCTGCCGTGGGGCTTTCCACAGGACGAAGTTTGGGATGTGCTTCGGTAAAGAAGTCGTTAGTGTCCATACTTGCGGTAAGCATGGTAGCCAACGGACGAGCGGATTTATCCGGCTCGATACCCGCCGCCAACACCACCAAATCCGCATCAATGTGCAACTGCTTATTGGCAATAAGGTCAGAAGCCTGCACCTTCAGTTTATCTCCCTCGGGCGTCACCTTACCAACCATGCCCTTCACATATTTAACACCATACTCTTCCACCGCACGACGATAGAACTCGTCGAAGTTTTTACCCGGCGTTCTAACGTCGATATAGAAAACATACACTTCGGTTTCAGGATACTTATCTCTCACGAGCATAGCGTGTTTTGCCGTGTACATACAGCAAATCTTGGAACAATACTCCTTGCCCTTTTCGGCACAAGCATCGCAACGAGAACCCACGCACTGCACAAAAACGATGGTCTTGGGCGATTTGCCGTCGGACGGTCTTTCCAAATGGCCGGCAGTGGGACCTGCGGCGTTGGTAAGACGTTCAAATTCCAAAGACGTAATAACATCTTTGGATTGGTTATACGCAAACTCGTCAAACTTGTCCATGCTGATGGGATTGAAACCGGTAGCCACGACGATAGCACCATATTTCTCCGCGATGTACTCATCTTTTTGCGTGTAATCAATTGCCCCGGCCGCACATACTTTTGCACACAAGCCGCATTTGCCGTTTTTGAGCATATTGCAAGCATTCGGGTCAATGGTGGCAACCTTGGGCACTGCCTGCGCAAACGGAATGTAAATGGCGGGACGGTTATCCATGCCTAAGTTGAATTCATTGGGATTTTTCTTCATCGGGCATTTTTCTACACACGCACCGCAACCCGTACAAATATCTTCCTTGACATAGCGGGCGTTCTTCTTGATGGTCACGTCAAAGTTACCAACAAAGCCTTTAATCTCGGACACTTCACTATACGAGAAAATACGAATTTTATCGTTCTGCGCAACGTCTACCATTTTTGGTGTCAAAATACAAGCTGCGCAATCAAGGGTCGGGAAGGTTTTATCGAGTTGCGCCATTTTACCACCGATGGTGGGTTTCTTTTCCACAATATCCACTTCAAAACCTGCGTCAGCAATGTCCAATGCGGTTTGAATACCGGCAATGCCGCCGCCAATCACCAGCGCACGCTTGGTAACGGGGGATTCACCGGGTGTAAGCGGTGCATTAAGGTTTACCTTTGCAACCGCCGCTTTGCCTAAAATGATTGCCTTTTCGGTACCTGTCAGCATATCTTTATGTACCCAAGAACACTGCTCACGAATGTTTGCAATCTCCACCATATAGGGATTGATACCTGCTGCTGCCGCTGTTTTGCGGAAGGTGGCTTCATGCATTCTGGGAGAGCAAGAGCACACAACGATACCCGTCAGATTGTGTTCTTTAACAGCGTTTACAATCATATCTTGACCGGCTTGAGAACACATATATTGATAATTGGTGGAAAAGACGACGCCCGGTTCGTTTTTCAAGGCTTCAGACACTGCTTGCACATCCACTGTGCCTGCAATATTACTGCCACACCAACATACAAAAACACCAACTCTTTGCATTTGTCTTTTCCTCCTTACTTACTGTATTTTCTGAATGCACTAACCAACAACTGCTGCGGAACGTCTTCATCCACAAGCGCCGGCACGTCATCGGCAGTCATTCTGTTTGCGCCTTGTTTTCTGATGGCACTCAGACGTACCGCTTCCACCAATTTGGCGGGCTCTACACCTCTGGGGCATCTGTCCACGCACGCAAAGCAGGACAAGCATTTATAGAGCGATTCCGATTGCAAAAGCGGTTCGATATCACCCGACTCTACCATGCTCACGAACTGATGAGGATGGTATTCCATCTCGTCGAAAGCGGGGCAAGTTGCGGAACATTTGCCGCATTTCATACATTTTTTGGGGTTCACGCCGCTTTGACGGATTAACTCTTCACGAAGATACTTAGTATTATTCATTTGTATCCTCCTTTACACCAAGAGCGTCAGCCAAAAGCTCCGTAAAATAAACAACAGGGATATCCGCGCCGTTTTTCTCAAGATTGTATTTGCACAAAGGACAAGCCGTAATCATCATTTGGGCACCTTGTGCTTTTGCGTTATTCACAACAGCGTTGCTCTTGTTTTTGGCAAGCTTGGGACTTTCCACACTGACATACCCGCCGCAACACTCATTACGCATGGCATAAACAACCGGCTCTGCCCCCAGTGCTTTAATGAAATCCTCCATAATGGTGGGGTTTTCACAGTCGTCCATCTTCATCACACCGCTCGGTCTCAAAAGAAGGCAACCGTAATATGCCGCGATTTTTTTGCCTTTAAGAGGATTGACGACCTTTTCTTTCAAGGTATCAAAGCCAACCAAATCACGCAGCATTTCCAAGTAATGATACACGTTTGCCTCGCCGAAATAGTCCTCTTCTTCGTTCATATAACGATTCACCTTGTCGGCAAAATCCTTATCGTTTTGCATAGTGTGATTTGTTTGTTTTATCACATTATGGCAAGCCGAGCACACCGTCACAAGCGGCTGTTCTTTTGCATGCGCTTCTTTCAAAGCACGAACAGAGGAAAGCTTTGTTGCAACTTCGTTTTTGGCGGTCGTAAACACGCCGCCGCAG
Organism: Acutalibacteraceae bacterium; assembly: GCA_045634325.1. Lineage (GTDB taxonomy): Bacteria > Bacillota > Clostridia > Oscillospirales > Acutalibacteraceae > URNF01. Next base: position 23,347 of record JAZRAA010000023.1, read on the forward strand.
CATTGCCAGTTTTCAATTTCTTCGAGTGTGACCCCTAAAGCTTCGGCAGACTTATAGGCATACATATCCAAGTCCTTTGCCTTATTCTTCAGGGTACAACCCGGAAAATAACTCACTTTCATCAATTGATACCTCCGAATCAAACCATTTCTTCGGGATGAAACACCTCATCGAATTGTTCCGCTGTCAAGAAACCCAGCTCAACGCAAGCTTCTTTCAGCGAGATGTTATCCTTATATGCCTTTTTAGCGGTTTTGGCCGCATTTTCATATCCGATATACGGATTAAGCGCGGTTACCAACATCAAGGAATTGTACAGATTGTGATGCATCTTTTCCTTGTTCGCCTTAATACCGACCGCACAGTTTTTGTTGAAAGAACGGATTGCCTCTGCCATCAGTCTTGCAGACTGCAAGAAATTATAGATGCACACCGGCATAAACACGTTAAGTTCAAAGTTGCCCTGAGAAGCAGCCAATCCCACCGCAACATCATTACCCATTACCTGAACGGCAACCATGGTTACCGCTTCGCACTGGGTGGGGTTCACTTTACCCGGCATAATGGAGGAACCGGCCTCGTTTTCGGGGATAAAGATTTCACCCAAGCCGTCACGGGGACCGGATGCCAACCAACGCACGTCATTGGCAATCTTCATCATGTCGGCGGCAAGGGCCTTGATAGCACCATGCGCAAACACAAGTTCATCTTTTGAAGTGAGCGCGTGGAATTTGTTGGGTGCCGTAACAAACGTTTTGCCGGTGATTTTAGAAACTTCCTCAGCAACACCCACGTCAAAACCTTTGGGAGCATTCAATCCGGTACCAACAGCCGTACCGCCGAGTGCCAATTCACGCAACGGGTCGATGGAGCGTTTTATCAACTCCACGTCTTTTTCAAGGCTTGCTCGCCAGCCGCTGATTTCCTGCGTAAAGGTGATGGGCGTAGCGTCCTGCAAGTGCGTTCTGCCGCTCTTTACGATTCCTTCGTTTTCTTTCTCAAGTCTTTTGAAGGTTTCAATCAGCTCTTCGACAGCCGGAATCAACTTGTCTTCCAACGCCAAAGTCGCAGCAATATGCATCGCAGTCGGAAAAGTATCATTAGAGGATTGGCTCATGTTGGAATCATCGTTGGGATGGAGCAACGTCTTGCCCAAAATCTGATTTCCGCGATTGGCAATAACCTCGTTAGCGTTCATATTAGACTGTGTGCCCGAACCGGTCTGCCATACGACAAGCGGAAACTCGTCGTTCAGTTTACCTGTCATGACCTCATCGCAAGCGGCCATAATAGCACCCAATTTTTCATCGGTCATTTTTTCGGGCTTCAATTTATGATTGGTGATAGCAGCTGCTTTTTTCAGCACACCAAAAGCGCGTATAATTTCCGCAGGCATAGTTTCGATACCCACGCCGATTTCAAAGTTTTCGTGACTTCTTTGTGTTTGTGCAGCCCAGAGTTTATCTGCGGGCACCTTTACTTCACCCATTGAGTCATGTTCAATACGGTAATCCATTTTCTATACCTCTTTCTCCATTATATATTCAGACTTGCAATCAAATCTTTTAAAACCTTTGCACTGTTGTGAAGCGCCACTGTTTCCTTTTCGTTAAGGGGAAGCATCACCTTAGCGTGCGCGCCCTTGGCACCAACAACGTTGAGAAGACTCAAACATACGTCTTCAATGCCGTACTCGCCGTTTAACATGGTGGATACGGTAAGCGTTGTATCAATGCCGCTTAACAAACATTTGCAAATGTGACAAACCGAAATGGAAACCGCATAGAAAGTAGCGCCTTTGCGTTGGATAATTCTTGCGCCGGATTTGCGCATATACTCTTCCACTTCATCCAACACAAATTCGGGGTACACTTCTTTGGTCTGCATTGCATCTTTAAAGCTTTCAACCGGCACGTTGGAAATGTTCGCAAGCGACCACGGCACAAAAGAACTGTCGCCGTGCTCACCCAACACGTATGCGTGCACATTTTTTTGGTTCACCGAATAATATTCCGAAATTCTTGAACGCAGTCTTGCAGTATCCAGCACCGTGCCCGAACCAATCACTCGTTCTTGCGGCAAGCCGGTGTGTTTGAGGAAAACGTAAGTCAAAACGTCAACCGGATTGCTCACAATCACATACGTTGCTTCCGGTGCAACCGGTACGATTTTATCGGCAATGCTCTTGATAATATCCACGTTGGCTTGTGCAAGGTCGAGTCTCGACTGACCGGGCTTTCTCGCCATGCCCGAAGTGATAACAACAATATCCGACCCTACAGCATCCGCATACGAGCCTGCATAAACGGCAGTCGGGCTGCAAAAAGAAACGCCCTGTCTGATATCGAGTGCTTCACCCAGGGATTTTTCTGCGTTGACATCAATCATAACGATTTCCGAAGCAATCCCCATAATCGTAAGTGTATATGCAATTGTGGAGCCCACATTGCCCGAACCGATAACTGTAATTTTATTCATAATATATTTCCACCTTTCAAAACCCCTGTTTTTATTTTAATACGGATATGGCATCCGAAATTGTTTTTTCAAGCGCCTCTCCGCCGTATTTATCCACTTCTGCTTTGTTCTTCTCGCCGTGCGTAAGACAACCCGCACCGCCGATACAACCGCCGACGCAAGCCATACCCTCAATGAAGTTGGCAGCAAGCACGTTTTTACTCTTTTTCAGCAATGCCACACGACATTCATCAATACCGTCGCAAGCAATGGCTTTCAAGTCAAACTCGATGTTCTGTTCTTTAAGGCCCTGTGCAACAGCATCCGAAAGCCCGCCTGAACGAGCAAAAATTCTGCCGAAATAAGACGCATTGTCCAACACGTCTTCGCCCAGTGTCGTGATATCGATGTCTTTACTGTCATACAGTGCTTGCAGTTCTTCAAAGGTCATAACCGCATCCACATACGGCTTCACCTCTTCCAGTTGCGCCTCCGACTTTTTCGCCGTACAAGGCCCGATAAAGACAACTTTTGCATTTTCATCTGTTTCTTTTATGTATTTAGCGAGTGTTGCCATGGGAGAAAGATTGTGCGACACCAACGGCAACAGCGCCGGAAATGCAGATTTAATATACTGCACAAAAGCAGGGCAACAAGAGCTTGTTAAAAATCCTTTTTCGGCAAGTTCCTTTGATTCTGCCTGTGCCACCATATCCGCACCGAGAGCCGCTTCAATCACCGTGAAGAATCCCAGTTCTTTTAACCCTTTAATCGCTTGCCCCACTTTTGCATACACAAACTGGCTGTAAATAGACGGGGCTACCAGTGCATACACTTTATATTTTTGGTTGTTCTCACTCTTCTTGATGATGTCGATTACATCCAAAATGTACGACTTATCGGTGATAGCACCAAACGGGCATTGGTACACACAAGCACCGCACTGAATACATTTGTTGTTATCAATCGCCGCGGCGTTATCCTCGTTGATGGAAATTGCCTTAACTTTACATGCGTTTTGACAAGGACGTTTGCGGTTGACAATAGCGGCAAACGGGCAAACCTTCGCACATTGTCCACATTCCACACACTTGGATTTGTCGATGTGCGCCACATGGTTATGGTCAAACGTAATGGCGCCGCGTTTACACACGTCTTCGCAACGGTGCGCCAAACAACCACGGCACGAGTCGGTCACTTCGTAACCGGCAGACGGACATTCATCACAAGCAATATCAATGACCTCAATCACGTTAGGATTGCTTTTGTCGCCACCCATCACCATCTTCACACGCTCGCTCAAAATCGCGCGTTCTTTATAAACACAGCAGCGCATGGTAGGGGTTTTACCGGGCACGATGATTTCGGGAATGTTCATCACATTCTCAAGCAGAGAATCATTCCATGCATGTCGTGCTACTTCGCGCAACACTTTGTATTTTAAATGCTGTACTTTCGTGTCAAACTTTCTGACTCCCATACTCTTTCTCCTTAGAAATAACTTACCTTTATCTTTTTGCCCATTTTTTTCAGACACTTGGATAATTCATCTACTAAATTCATTTTGATATTAAAATTAATCGGTAGATTCGGGTTTTGGTGTGCGGGGTTAACCGCTCTGCCTACATAAAAATTAATATCGGTTGCCTCTTCAAACAACAATCTGCATATCAGAGAAGCGCCATCTTTTTTGAAGCTCCATTGCTCATACAGTTTGTTTTCGACAAGATAATCCTTAGCATATTCCAGCACCCTATTAACGGTGATAACACCTTCGGTAACAAGGTCAACACCTTCGATTGTTGCCGTTGGCGGAATATCACTGTTTTCAAAATTCAGACTTGCTTTAAGCGGTTTGCGCAAAAATTTTGCCGCAATAGAAGACGTCGTACCACCACAGATGATATGCTTGCCCTCTTTCGAGAAGAAAAGCGACATCATACGGTCAGCGTCATCACGATTGGAGGGCGGTCCGAAAAGCATATTCATCGGTTCCCTTTTTCTGATACGCACCACGCAAGCAGTCGCATCATCACCGGGTTTGTAACCATAAAGCTTGTCACACTCGTCCACGAGCATGGTGGACAACGTTTTAGCAGTATAACCGCAGTGGGAAAGCGATTCCATAAAGGTAGCAATTTCCTCCCGCTTCCAACCGAAGTTATAAGCCGTACCAATGCCGGCATGCGGACAACCATCGCTCATAGCAATGAAAATATCGTTTTCCTGCAACGTAATAACCGATTTATAAATCTTTTTACCGCCAATCAACATTTCGGTTTTGGGATAGTCCCAAACCGTTTCGTCACGGATAACAATTGCGTGGGGATTATCATACTGAATCAACTCTGCCACCTGATTGTCTTTCAGGTGAATAATGGTAAAGGTGGAATACGCCACGCCGCGAACCGAACAAATGGGAAGCGTAGCGGCAATGGTTTCAACACATTCTTCCAGACTTAACCCCTCTGACAGCATTGTGGAGATGATTTTGGAGGTGAGGGTTGAAAGAATACTCGCTTTCACGCCACTTCCCAGTCCATCCGATAAGACAACCACGGTAGAATCGTCATTCGGTTCTACAATATCCACGTGGTCCCCGCAAAGCTGTTCACCGTGATGATTTATACTTTTATACCCAATATCAGCACATAAATCATTCATCCCGGATTGACTCCTTTAATTTCGCAAGCGCAATTTTGGTTTCTGCTGCCGTTTCACCGAGAAGCGACGCAATTTCCTGCACAATGCGCATTTGCTTGTCAACAACCTTGTCAGCTACCTCAACGGTCTGACGACTAATGTTTTCTTTCTTTTCACGCTCGTTTTGTTCATCGGTAACATCACGCATAATCGTAACCAACAGGTGCGAATCCTTATCGTAAATAACCGATTGTTCAACAAAACGTTTATACTCAGCGAGATACACACGCTCGTCACGCACATTGCGACCGGTTTTCAGGACATCCACAAACACTTTAGGGTCAAGGATGCGCACCACATGGTCACCCAGAACATCGTTCGAGGAACGAATATTCATAATATTGCGCGCTGCTCGGTTAATTTGCTGAACCTCCAACTGCTCGTTGAGAACAATAAGGCCATTGGGAGTGTTGCTGACAATGATATCCGAGAAATTTTCCGCTTTGTCTTTCAAGAAAGGCAAACACATGGAAATTTCAGCCTTGCCTTGAATAATAGCAATCGCTTTTTCACGGCAAGTATTGTAACCGCAAGAACCGCAATTGAGTTCTTGAGAAGGCTTGAATTTGCCCATCTGGCGAAGAATGTTTTGAATTTCGATATCAGCAGGCATTTGTGAACGCTGTTCAATACATTCGAAATGTTTTTTCAGTTCTATCGCCTTGGGTTGAGAAACTTCAAAATCTTTTTTACCGGCATAATTAGCAACGGTAATATAATCTCTAACCGTTTCGGTATGCTGATATTTTTCCATAACCGGACCGCCGATACAACTGCCTACGCAAGCCGACATTTCAATAAAGCATTTATGAATATTGCCACTGATGATGTCTTTGAGTGCTGCAATGCAGTTTTCCACGCCGTCCAATGCAAGATATGTATAACCCGGCATATCCTGTGCCATCGTATTCAGCACACCACCGGTTGTCGGGAATAAACGTGCCCGCGAGCACTCTTCTTCATCCATTTCAACATCCAACGTGATGTGTTCCTCTTCTAACCACTTGGTTAATTCTTCAAAGGTCAACACCGCATCCACGATGCCGGCATAGTGTTGCGCCTCGTCCTTCTTGGCAACGCACGGACCGACAAACACCGTCTTTGCATCAGGGTATCTGCTCTTTATATCTTTGCAATGTGCTTGCATGGGCGATATGACATCCGCCAAAAACTCAAGTGCCGCGGGATAATGCTTTTGAATCAGCAAGTTAATGGAATGGCAACAAGAGGAAATGATGACGTCGCGCTCTTCCTCGCGCAACATTCTTTCATACTCGTTTTTGACAATGGTAGCGCCAACAGCCGTTTCTTCAACATCATAAAATCCTAATTGTTTTAACGCTTTGCGTATGGTATTCACACCAACGCCATCATAATTCGCAACAAACGAAGGTGCCAAACTAACAATAACGGGCGCACCGCTTTGTAACAACACCTTTACCTTCTCGGTTTCGTCCACGATTTCCTTTGCATCTTGCGGACAAACGACGAAACACTGTCCGCACAAAATACACTCGTTTCCGATAATATGTGCCTGATTTCCCGAAAAGCGAATCGCTTTAACGGGACAATGGCGTATGCATTTATAACAGTTTTTACAGTTTGATTTTTTCAGTGTCAAACAATCCGACATATCCCGTTACTCCTTTCCAAATTTAGCCAACACGTTTTCTTTGAAAAATTCTTGGAAATTCTCTTTTGTAATGCCGACGTGAATAGCATCATCCACCTGAACGGTCACACCAATACGATTACACTTTCCGATACAAAAGCTGCCCGCAAGGGTCACCTCGTCAGCCAAGCCGTGCGCTTCAACAGCTTTTTGCAAAAGTTCTACAATTTCAGGAGAACCTTTCAGATGGCAAGAGCTGCCGACACAAATTTGAACAATCATATCCGTTACACCTGCGCTTTGATGTTTTTCTCAAAGAACTCTGCCACAGTATCCGGCGTCACTGAATAGAACGTATCATCAACCGTAACGCAAACACCCTGTTGGCATTCACCCATACAGAAGGTTCCACTCAGTTTCACTTTGTCATCCAGTCCATTCTCTCTGATGCTGTTCTGCAGTTGTTCGACAACCAGACGCGAACCTTTGATGTGGCAAGAACTTCCGATGCACACGGTAACTTTCATTTCTTTTTCCTCCAAAAATTTTATTGTTTTATGGTTGTGTCGATTAACAATGAGATAACCGATTTCTCAAATGCGCCAATGACAATGCCAAATTTTCGTTTTGAAGCATAACGCCATCCGGAATTTGCAATTTGCATGGGGCGAAATTCCAGATTGCTTTTATGCCGCTTGCAATCATCTGATCACACACATCTTGGGCTGAACCTTCACCCACCGTAATGATACCAAGGCTAACACCGTTCTCCTTGCAAAAATCAGTAAATTGATTCATGGGCAAAATTTCTGTTTTGGAATCCAAACCAAGCACACAATCGTTTGAATCAAAGGCTGCCGCAATCTTTACGCCAAAATGCTCAAATCCATCATACTGCAACAACGCTCTTCCCAGTCTTCCTGCACCAACCAATACCGCCAAGGTCAACTTGTTGTATCCAAGACACTCCTCCAACTGACCAATGAGCATTTCTGTGTCATATCCAACTCTCGGTCTGCCGGCGCCACTAACCATCGATAAGTCTTTTCGCACCTGCACCTCACCAAGATGCAACTCTTTGGCAACAGTCGTCGCCGATATGTAGGGGACCTTGTCTAAATGTAATGTTTTCAGGTAATGAAGATACCTTGGAATTCTACCCAAAGTGGCTTTTGATATAGAAGTATTTTCCATTTCTCACAGGCACCCCCTACACAAAATAATCGTTGCAATCTCAAACAAGTTGCAATAAATATCGATAATATCGATATAAACTTTATCGATATTTTTCGATAAAATAACCCATAATACTTATATTTTTGTATCATAACATAATTTGCCTACAAAATCAATAGTGCCAGGGATTATTTTCAATAAATCTTTGCGATTCAAATTTTAAATATAGCATCATCCAAAATCAATTTGACTGTAAGCCATACAAGCGGAAACGACAAAGAATGATTGTTTGACAGAAAATTCCCGTTTGGTATTGTAAAAAATAATGAATAATGCTATACTTATATATATGTGCAAACTACCATGGTGCATATAGACTGTTATATTACGTAATATAAACGTATTTGCCGACAAAAATAAAGGAGCAGTAACAATGAGTCAGATGCAGGAAATCTCTATTGAAAAAATTCAAGATAAATTGTTAGAAATTTTAGTATATTTCAAGAAATTTTGCGATGAGAACAATCTCCCGTTTTACCTGTGCGGAGGCACGTGCCTTGGCGCAATACGCCACAAAGGCTTCATTCCGTGGGACGATGACATTGACGTTTTCATGCTCAGAGAGGATTACGAGAAACTGCAAGAATTGTGGGAGAAACATGCAGATACCTCCCGTTATTCTTGCGTGCGTTCCAACGAAACCCTCAACATCCATCATTCCGCCACTGAAATCAAAGACAATCATACAACCTTTATCAATCATCACAGTGTGGATTGCGACATGCATCACGGCATCATGATTGATATTATGCCCGTGGACGGAGTGGCTCCTTCGAAATTCGGTCAAATCATGCAGATGATTTCTGCCATGATATACTGTTGCTTCAATTTCCAACGATTGCCCAATCATAAAAGCAAGCTGACCTATTACGCCACTAAAATCGCGCTGGGTGTTTTCAAATCCCCCAAACTGCGCTATAAACTTTGGAAATCCGCCGAACAGCGTGTGGCAAAATACGGCACCAAAAACAGCAAAGTGGTCGCTTCCTTCGGAGAAGGCACTGAAATTATGAGAATGCATTATCCGTTGGAATGGTTTAAAAATCCGGTGGAACTTGATTTTGAAGGCCACAAAATGCCGGCTCCCTCAAATGTTGATGAATTTCTGAGAATTTCTTTCGGCGATTATATGCAGCTTCCTCCCGAAGAAGACAGGGTGGCGCGACATAATGCGGTGTTCATCGATTTGGAAAACAGTTACGAAAAATACAAAGGCATCCATTATTGTGTAGAAAAATAAAAGCATTTAAGCGAGGAGAAAACATGTCATTCCCGATTGATATTGTTGTACCCTGGGTAGATGGCTCGGACCCCGAATGGGCGGCCCAACGTGCCAAATATCAACCTTCGGTCTGCGAAGATAATTCCAATGCCCGCTATAGAGAATGGGGGCTGTTTCAATATTGGTTTCGGAGCATTGAAAAATATGCTCCATGGGTGCGTACCATTCATTTGATTACTTGGGGTCATCTCCCCCCCTGGCTCAATACCGACCATCCGAAACTGCATATTGTCAACCACAAAGACTATATACCGGCAGAATATCTTCCCACCTTCAATTCCATTCCCATTGAAAATAACGTGCATAGAATCGAAGGTTTGGCAGAGCATTTTATATTGTTTAATGACGACCTTTATCTCAGTCGCCCCACGGTTGCTGAGGATTTCTTTGTGAACGGAATGCCTACCGATGCAGCGGTTTTAAACAACGTAACCATTTCGGATACGTTCAGCTTCATGCCGTATCAAGCACTCAATTGTCTGGGAATAGTGAATGAAAACTTTTCCAAGAAAAGCATTTTGAAATCAGATCGAAAAAAATGGTTTTCTGCCAAATACGGCAAACTGATGCTGCATAATCTCTATCACCTGCCGGGACAAGCTTTCCAAGGTTTTCGCAATTTTCACACTTGCATTCCCTATCTCAAGAGCACTTTTGAAGAACTTTGGGAGAAATACGGCGAACTTTTAGAACAATCCAGCAAAAATCGATTCAGAAGTCGAGAGGATATTAACCACTACGTTTTCCGCTATTGGCGGCTGGCAAAAGGAGAGTTTTGCCCCGCGAAACCCAATTGCGCCTATTTGACCATTGGGCAGGACAGCATGGAAAGTATTGAACGTGCACTGCACGACCCCAAATATAAAGTGGTTTGCATCAACGATGACCCCTCCAACATTGATTTTGAGGCGGAACAGAAAAAAATGCATGACATCTTACAAACCGCTTTTCCCGAAAAGAGCAGCTACGAACTCTAATGATTTTGACGAACTGAGGATGAAACAGTGAATCTAGCCAGAACGATGAATACCTTTCGCAACACAGCGTGGGGTGCCATATACCGAATCATTGCACTGATCGGTCCGTTTATCATAAAAACACTTATTATCAAAGAGATTGGCATGGCCTACAACGGCCTCAACACGCTCTTTAATTCCATCCTGACGGTACTTAACCTTGCAAACCTCGGATTCAGTAGCTCTTTGGTGTTTACCTTGTATGAGGCGGTTGCCAAAGAAGATACCGACTTCATTTGCGCGATGATAAACTATTTCCGCAAGGTATATAGGACTATCGGCTTCATCATCTTTGGAATGGGCTTGGTCGTGCTTCCGTTTCTGCCCCGATTGGTAGGCTCGGAATGCCCGCCGGGCGCAAACCTCTATGTGATGTGGCTTCTGTTCCTTTTGGAAACGGTTTTGGATTACGTGCTGTTTGGTTATGTAAATGCGATTTTCTCCGCATACCAAAGAGAAGATTCTCGCCTGAAAATCATGGCAGTACGTTATATTGTCCAATATGTGCTCCAAATCATTTTGTTGGTTGCTTTCAAAAATTATTATCTCTATCTCATCACCTTGCCGCTGATGGTAATCCCCAACAGTTTGGCAAACTATTATGCAGCGAAAAAGCAATATCCCAAAATTCGATGCGTGGGCACGCCCGACAAGAAAACGAAAAAAAGTGTTTATCACCGTGTGAAAACCTTATTCGGTCACTCCGTAGGCAATACATTGTTGGTCAATGTGGACAGCATCATGATTTCCGCCTTTTTAGGTCTCTCGCTGCAATCGTTATACAGCAACTATTTTTATATTCTAACCGCTGTAAACGGTGTCATTGAAATTATCACCAACGGCTCCCGTGCCGGACTGGGCAACAAACTGATTGTGGATTCCGAAGAAGAAAACCATCGTCTGTTCCTCGGAATGAACTACGGTTGGGTTGTTTTGGTTGGTTTTTGTGCCACCTGTATGCTCTGCCTGTTCCAACCCTTTGTGGGCGGCATCTGGATTGGAGAAGAAGGACTTTTAGATATGAGCTTTGTGATTTTCATGGTGCTCCTTTTCTACTCCTGGATGTTCCGTGTGATGCAGCTCACCTATCGGGATGCGGCAGGGCTTTGGACAAAAGATTGGCTCAAACCTTACGTCTCTATGGTATTGAAATTGATTTTCAGCGTGCTTTTGGTAATGGCAACGAAGAGAATAGAAGGCGTATTGCTGCCCACCATTTTGATTCTTTCTTTGATTTATTTCCCCTGGGAAGCAAAAATCCTTTACAAGCATTTGTTCCATAGAAGTTGGCACATCTATCTCAAGCGAATTCTTTGTTATACTGCGCTTAATGTTGCAATTGCTGCCCTGTGTCTGTTTGTATCAACAGCTTTGGCGCCCTCCAACACAGCGACCTCTTTCTTTGTAAGACTTGCTGTTATTTGCATTATTTTCCCCGCCGTGTGGTTCATTACAACCTATAAAACCAATGAATTTAAAACCATGAAAACGCTCGTGATGCGGTTGTTAGGGCGTTCATCCGATTAAATGAAAGGAAAAGGAAGGTTTAAGATGATTTCTTTGAAATATACATTTGATGAAATTTCAAATTCTTCCCTTGTGGCAAAAATCAAGCAACCATCGAAATCCTATCCGATTTTCGATACCATTGTTGTTATATACGCAGCCATCACCATCTTGTTTCAAGTTTTATTCCAAATTTCTCCGGTGATGTCTTTCCTTGTGAACACCCCGTTATATGAAATGCAAACCTATCTGGGACTTTTAGGTGGCGGGTTGATTCTCGCAGACATATTCACAACCAAAAAAATCTGGAACAATAAATACAGTCTGTTTTTGTATATCATCCTGTTTGCAGCCGCGCTTTCGTCGATTCGGCTGATTTCCTACGGTGTGAAGGAAAATCTCTTCAAATTTTGTTGGATGGCCATTCAGTTTGTATTGATATATTCCGTGCCGAGCCGCATCAAAAAAGAAGAATTCAAAAAGTTTATCAAAATTCTCTTTTACGTCATTTTGGCAATTTGGGTCGTTTCGTGTTGTATTTCCCTTTATCAATATATCAATCAAATCGGTTATACATACGTGGTGAATCCTCTCGGAAAAGATGCCAGCGCTAACCGTCAAGGGTTCTATGACAATCGGCTGTTCGGCATCTTTTATACACTCAACACAGCAGCCTTGATAAGTTTGACGCTGTTTTGGACCAATATCATCTTTATTATAAAGGAAAAAGCGGTTTGGCTGAAAATCGTATTGGGGATTAGCCAGTTCTTTTTACTCTCTCATATGATATTATCGGGTTCCCGCAATGCCGTTCTCGCTTTTTGTGCTTGTGCGGCGATTCTGCCTTGGTTCTTAATGCGTAATAAAATTAAGAACACAGAAAAGAAAAAGATGTTATTACCCATTGCCACTGCTCTTGTTGCCATCATTGTGGCTTCCATGGGACTGCGTGTTGTGAAAATCGGTCTTTCCTACCTCCCTTATCTGAACGAAAAAATGCTGATTGCATTAGACATAGACCGCAACCCTAATCATTCTCAAAACGGAGAATTTCCCAATAACAAACCTTTGCCGGAATATGATGAGAACATTTTAGACAGAGAAAATTTGCAGGGAGATTATTCCAACGGACGATTCAATATATGGCTCGACTATGTATCCCTCTATAAAGAAATCGGCGTTTTGGGAATTTCTCCCGGTAATTACATGCCGTATGTGATGGAACACCATCCCGAACTGTTTATCGTAGAAGATATTCGTGTGAATTACCCCGATAAATATGCATCCGGCATTATTTATCACGGACATAACGGATTCTTGATTGTGTTTATTGCGACCGGCTTTTTAGGCGCACTATCCTTATTAGTCTTTACCACCCTTTGCATCATACACGTAATCAAAATGATTGTCAGAAGAAAAAAAGCGAGCCTTCTTTTTATTGGCTGCTTCCTATTTGTGACAATCGGGATAATCTCCGCCCTTTTGGACGAGGGGCTCTTTTTCCACAACGCTCCTCAAACCACCCTCTTTTGGCTTGCGTTGGGCGGCTTAATGAACTCTTCACTGTATGCAGAACAAAAGAATACGATTGTTGAAAAATAAATTCTAAAGCTGAAACAGAAAGGCAAAATGAACGATGTTAAGTAAACTGAAAAAAATGATTTCCACCAGAAACGTGATGCTCAACACCCCGCCCATGGGTGAATTTCGCCATGTCACCGACGAAGAGATTAAAGAACTTCAAGGTGTCATGCTGCAAATGGTTAAAGATATGGCGGCGGTGTGCGAGAAACACAACTTATGCTATATGGCCGACGGCGGCACCGCTCTCGGCTCGGTGCGCCATAAGGGCTTTATTCCTTGGGATGATGACGTGGATATTATCATGCCGCGCGACGACTTGAATCGATTTGTTGAAATTTTCGACCAAGAATTAGGCGATAAATACGAACTGGTCACCCCTAACTCCAAGGGTCATAAGGTCGCTTCGTTGATTACGGAGATTTATGCAAAAAATACCTATAAACCCAGCATTCACAACCTGGATGCCGATTTACCGCAGGGTGTGATGATTGATATCTTCCCACTGGAATATGCGCCGCTTAACCCCATTGTGCGCAGAATCAAAGGTACGATTGCGATGTTTTTACAATATATCGCCGTATCTTCCACTTTCTATGCCCTTTACACAACGCCCAAAAAGAAAGCCTTCTTCTATCAAACAAAAGAAGGTAAATTCAATTATAATTTCCGCAAACTTATCGGCTTCTTCTTTTCGTTCCGCAGTCACGAAAAATGGTGTAATACCTTTGATAAATTTGTGCGCGGAAAGAAAGATACGGGACTTTGGTGTATCCCCACTGACGTGGGTCACTATTTTGGTCATTTGATGCCTAAAGAAGTGTTTTATCCGCCTTTCAAGGGTCCCTTCGAGGATATGGAGGTTAATCTTCCGCATGATATCCATGCGTATTTGGAAAACGCTTACGGCGACTATATGTGGATTCCTCCCGTGGAGCAACGAGAAAAACATTGGACCGCAGGCTTCTGTCTCGATAAAGGGATTGAGGAGATTAAACAATCTGCCTCACCAGAGAAAGAAGGCAAATAATCTATGCCGGATCCGGTAACCCATTATACTTTTGGGAAACAAGTGTTCTCCCGCCTGCCGTCCGAGATACAACAACAAATTGATTTGTCTGTGTATGAACGAGCCTTACAAGGCCCTGACCCTTGGTCTGACCTTGGGTTTTGGGGTGGAAAAGCAAAACAATACGCTGTGCGCAGCGGTATACTGCATACACAAAAAACAGGTTTGTTTTTGCAGGAACTGATGCGACAAGCGCAAGGGGACTGCAAAAAACCCGTCTTCTCTCTGCTCGCCGGATTTTTGTGCCATTATTGCTTGGACAAAACAACTCACCCGTATATCATCTGCAAAGGCGGGGTGTATGACGGCACCAAAACCACAAGACATTTACGGGGCGGCCACGTCCGATTGGAGCGCTCTATTGACAGTTATTATATCCGTCGTATATACAAGAAAACGCCTTGGCGGTTTTCATTGGCGAAGAATATTTTTAAATGCAAACGGTATCCCGAAAGCCTGCGGGAACCCTTGGATACGGTTTTTAAACAGGTATATAATTGGGAAAATGGTTTTGACCTTTTTAACCGTGCACTACACGACGAGCGACTTTTTTACAGTCTGATGCAAGACCCTTGCGGCATCGTCCACTACCTGCTACGGTTAGTGAGTTTTGGGTCTAATAACTATTGCTTATATTCCTACTACCGACGAGAGACCGATTCGTCCCAACTGGATTACCTAAACGAAAAGCATCTCCTTTGGCATCATCCTTTTAACCCCAACACCGCCTACACCGACTCCTTTTTGGAGTTATTCGAACAAGCAACGGCGGAAGCGTTACGGATGATTGCAAAAGGATATGACATCATTTTTGCATCAAAAGCATGCGGCGTACTCACCTTTGGTGAGTTTAACTATTCAACCGGCCTGCCGTGTGAGGATGAAAGAAACAGCAAAGAACCGGTGTGTGAGCCGTTAATTTACAAAAACCAATATAAAAATCAATGAGTCGCACCTTTCATAACGGAGGATTTATGTTAAAAAAAGAGCAATTTGACGTACTTGTGGCGTTGGAAAAAAGCCGCAAGGAGATAGAACTTGAAACGTTGGTAAAAGCCACTAACCTTTCGCCCGAAACGGTGTCTTCCACCGTCGAAGAACTGAAACAAAAAGGCTTTATCAATGAAAATGGCATCACCAAAGCGGGACTTGATGCGTTGGAGCCCTATAAGACAAAGCGTGCGATCTTTATCGCCGCCGGTTTTGGCTCTCGCTTGCGTCCGGTCACCTTGGAAACGCCCAAACCTTTGGTAAAGGTAAACGGCGTGCGGATCATCGACACTCTCATCGATGGCGTGATGGCGGCAGGGGTAGAAGAAATCTATGTCGTTTGCGGCTATCTGGGCGAGCAGTTTGCGCAATTAAAAGAAAAATATCCCCATATCAACTTGGTGAAAAATGAGATGTATACCGAAGCCAACAACATTTCGTCCGTATACCTGACACGCGCCCATCTGCAAAATGCGTATGTGTTAGAGGCAGATTTATTGGTTCACAACAAAGCCATTTTCGATAAATATCTTTATCATTCGGTTTATTTGGGAATTCCCACCAATGAAACCGACGATTGGTATTTCAAAACCAATGAAAACGGCATTATCTACGAATTGGGAATCGGCAGTGAAAACTGCTATCGTATGTTGGGCATTTCCTATTGGAGCAAAGAAGACGGCACTCGCCTCCCCGCCCATTTGGAAGAAGCCTTCCCCTTGCACAAAGACGAAGATTGGTGCTATGTCCCCATGGTGAAATACCGTGACCAATATGACGTTCATGTACGGGAATGTGCAGAATCGGATATTCAGGAAATTGACCATTTCGACGAACTTTGTGAGATAGATTCCAGCTATTGTAAATATGCAGAAAAATAAACTGTTCCCCTCTTGGCTCGCCAAGAGGGGAACATTCATTTTTGTGATAAAAACATCCGTTTTGGAACAAGAAATTTCCAAAACAATATTCTCTTTTGCTTTAAATGGTTAAAGTTTCCCTATATAATATAAGTAATTTAATCTTTCGAAATCTATTGACTTGTTCAAAAAAATATGATAACATCTAGAAAATGAACTTGCACTATGCAAAATGGAGGTGAGAGATCTGCAAAGACAAGGATTATCCAAAAAAGATTTTGAAGTGTTGACCTGTCTAGAACGGCAAAAGAAACGTCCTACCCAAAGAGAGTTGGCTGAATACACCAAGATGTCCTTAGGGTCTGTTAATCGCATTGTCAACAGTTTATTGGAGAGAGGATTAATCAACGATAAAGGTCTCACACCGGAGGGATATGCCGCACTGGAACCTTATCGGGTGCGCAGAGCGATTTTCCTCGCAGCCGGATTCGGCGCACGATTGGTGCCCATCACTTTAAACACCCCCAAGCCTTTGATTCGCGTGAAAGGTGCCCGCATCATTGATTCTTTGTTGGATGCGGTGCAAAGAGCAGGGATAGAGGAAATTTATATTGTGCGCGGCTATTTAGGAGAGCAATTTGACCAACTGCTATCCAAGTATCCCAACATCAAATTCATAGAAAATCCAATTTATAATGAATCGGGAAATATTTCTTCTGCCATGTACGCCCGCCATCTTCTGCAAAACGCCTACGTTTTGGAAGCAGACTTGATTCTTTACAATCAAAATCTCATTCAAAAATATCAATATTCTTCTAATTTTCTCGCCGTACCTACCGATACTACCAATGATTGGTGCTTTGAGACTAAGAACAATATTATTACGGCATTGAAATTAGGAGGCACCAATTGCCACCACGTTTTCGGCATCTCATATTGGGATGGAGAAGACGGCGCTAAACTGTCTGAAGATATCAAAAAATATTATGAAATGCCCGGTGGCAAAGAGCGGCTTTGGGATCAGGTACCTTTGGAATTTTGCCAAGGGGACTATCGTGTTTGTGTCAGAGAATGTTCTTTCAATGACATTTATGAAATCGACAGTCTGTCAGACCTGAGAAAAGCCGACCCGTCTTATTGCTGATACTATCAATTACGTTTTTGGAGGTAAATTGAAAATGAAAAAAGGTATATCGAAAAAAATCATTAGCTTGATGCTCGTTGCGTGCATGATGCTGACCGTCGTTTTGAGCGGTTGCGGCTCATCCAAAGAAAAAATCTTAATCTACACCAGTGTGGAAGATTATGTCATTGCAGATATGAATCAAAGATTGGGCGAAGCATTCCCCGATTATAACATCACGGTAGAATACGTTTCCACCGGCAATCACGCCGCAAAACTTCTCACCGAGGGCAAGAATTCGGAATGTGATATTTCCTATGACCTGGAATACGCCTATATGGAACAGCTTGCAAGAGCCGGCGTGTTAGCCGACCTTTCCACCTATGACAAAAGCATCTATACCGAGGATACCATTGCCGGCGATAATTATTTGGTGCAATGCCGTGTAGGTGGTGCAGTCATTTTGAACACCCAAGTGCTCGAAGAAAAAGGATTGCCCGAACCGACAAGCTATCAAGACCTTCTCGACCCCAAATACAAAGACCTCATTTCCATGGCCAACCCCAAATCTTCCGGCACCGGTTATATGTTCTATAAATCCCTGGTGAACGCTTGGGGCGAAGAAAGAGCGCTTGCATATTTTGATGAACTCACTAAAAACGTATTGCAATATACCTCTTCCGGTTCCGGTCCTGTGAATGCGCTGATTCAAAAAGAGGTTGCCATCGGCTTTGGTATGACATCCCACGCTGTTACGCAAATCAATCAGGGCGCACCTTTGAAAGTGCTCTTCTTCGAGGAAGGTTCGCCTTTCACCATGTATGGTCAGTCCATCATTGCAGGCAAAGAAACACGTGAGAGTGTTAAAAAAGTGTTTGATTTCTTGGTGAACACCTACAGCTATGAACTGAACGAGAAGTTCTTCCCCGAAAAAATGTTCAAAGATAAAACTTTCGCAGTTGAAAACTATCCGGAGAACATCGTATACAGCGATATGCGTAACAACACTATCGAGGAGAAAGAAAGACTTTTGAATCTCTGGAAATATTAAGAAATTTTGAGGTAAGAAAAATGAGCAACCTGAAAATAGTCGCAAAAGATTTAGAAATGGTTTTCGACGGAAAGCGCACCTTGAATAAGGTCAGTTTTGACATTAGAACCGGTGAATTTCTCTCCATTCTCGGCCCTTCCGGCTGCGGAAAAACCACCATTCTGAGAATTTTGGTGGGTCTCCTCGAGCCGACCGGCGGAACCGTTTGGAAAGACGGGGAAGACATTACGGATCTCTCCGCTTCCAATCGCGGCATGGGAATCGTGTTCCAAAACTATGCACTTTTTGAGAATATGACCGTGTTACAGAACGTAGAATATGCGCTGAAAATCCGCAAAGAAAACCGCAACGCCGCCGCAAGAAAGAGAATCAGAGAGCTTGCCCTTTCCACCATTGAACAAATGGGGCTCAGTGAGCATATCAACAAGCTTCCCACCATGCTCTCCGGCGGTCAGCAACAAAGGGTTGCCATTGCAAGAACCATGGTGCTTAATCCCGACATTATTTTGTTTGACGAACCGATGTCTGCTTTGGACGTGGAAACCCGTCTTTCTCTTCGAGCAGAACTGAAAAGAATTCAGAAAGAATACGGCACTACCATGGTATATATCACCCACGACCAAGAAGAAGCCTTTGCCATGTCGGATAGAATTATGATTATGAAAGAAGCAAATATTGTTCAGCTGGCTACTCCCGATGAGATTATCGACCATCCGGCAGACGATTATGTCGAAAATTTCGTAATCAGAAATCTTCAAATTAAGATTGATTCTTTGATGAAATGCGTGAGGACTTAAAAAATGAGTGAAGCAGTTAAGAAAAAAAGGCTGACCTTCGGCACTGCGGAATATACCAAAATACTGTTTTCCTTCATATTCATCGGTATGGTATTTATCCCGCTTTTCCGTATGTTCAGTTATATGGACAAACAAAGCATCAGCCGTGTTGTCTCTTCGCCTCTTTTTGGTGAAGCGGTATGGCACTCGCTGGTTTCTGCTGTCATCGGCACTTTAATCACCGTTGTATTGGCGCTTCTCTTGGCACTTTGTATTAAGAGAACAAAAATCCGTTTCAAAGGATTGTTCAGCATCATCTTCGTGTTGCCTATGTTACTCCCCTCCATTTCTCACGGTATGGGTTTGGTAATACTTTTTGGCAACAACGGCATTCTGACCCGCCTTCTCCATATCCAAGGAAACATCTATGGCTTGGGCGGCATCGTAATGGGTTCTGTATTATATGCATTCCCCGTGGCATTTTTGATGCTCAGTGACGTCTTGCATTATGAAGATGGCTCTGCATATGAAGCGGCACGGGTGCTGGGCATCCCGAAATTCCGCCAACTCACCGCCATCTTGTTACCTTTCCTGCGCAAGCCCTTGATTTCGGTCATCTTCTCTATTTTTACACTGATTATTACCGACTACGGCGTACCGCTTATGGTGGGCGGAAAATATACCACCATTGCCAGTGTTATGTACCAGGAAGTAATCGGACAATTGGATTTCAGCAAAGGTGCGGTATACGGTTGCATCTTATTGGTTCCCGCAATTATTGCATTCCTCATCGATATTTTTAATAAGGACCGTGCCAATTCGGGATATGTTACCAAACCTTGTGCAAAATCCGAAAATAAAATCACCATGGCAGGCGCTTATGTGTATTGCATCGCCACTTCGCTGGCGGTCATCATTCCTTTGCTTGCGTTTGTCGTCCTTGCTTTTGCAAAAGATTATCCCAACGACCTTACCTTCACTTTGGATAATATTATCCAAACCTTTAATTTGAAGGCAGGAACGTATTTTGTGAATTCCCTTATCATCGCGACACTGGCTGCCATATTAGGTGTTATCATCGCCTTTATGACCGCCTATCTCTCGTCCAGAATGAAATCGAAAATGTCGCGGTTTTTACATCTGTCTTCCATGACCTCGGCGGCGATACCCGGAATGGTTTTGGGCCTTTCTTACGTGTTGGCGTTCAACAAAACCCCCATCTATGGTACCATCATCGTATTGGTCTTGGTCAACGTCATCCACTTTATCGCATCCCCCTATCTCATGATTTACAATTCGCTATGCAAAATCAATGAGAACTTGGAAGATGTGGCGCATACACTGGGCATCCACCGTGCTCTTTTGATGCGAGACGTTTTGATTCCTCAATGTAAATATACCATCTTGGAAATGTTCTCCTACTTCTTTGTGAACTGTATGATGACCATTTCCGCGGTATCTTTCTTGGCCAACACCGCAAACAAACCAGTCTCTTTGATGATAAATCAATTTGAAAGCCAGATGCAACTGGAGTGTGCAGCGGTGGTTTCCTTGATGATTCTCATCACCAATCTAGCCATGAAAGGAATCGTCCATCTGATAAAAAGCCGCAGGGCCAATACCTCAACCACAGTAGAATGAAATAAGCCTCCGTGTGAAACACGGAGGCTTTTCTTATCGATTCAATTTCACGTCTTTATAATACATAAAACAAAATACTCACATACTGCAACACACTGCCCATCACCACAAAAATGTGAAATACGGCGTGCATATAACGAATTTTCACGCCTAAACCGTATAAAACGGCGCCGATAGTGTAAGCGATACCGCCTGCCAATATCCACATAAAACCGTCTGCGGACAATATTTCCCGCACGGTTTTGGCGGCAAAAATGATGCACCAACCCATAGCGAGATAGCACAGCATGGAAAATACTGCGTATTTCTTCAAATCAATCGCGTTGAGCACAATACCCAATACAGCACATCCCCATTCTATGCCGAACACCACCCACGCGAGCACGGGAGAAGTCTCGCGAATGGAACAAAGCAAAATCGGCGTATACGTACCGGCAATCAAAAAATAGATGGTACAGTGGTCCAGCACCTGCATCACCTTTTTGCCGAGGTTGGCGTGCAAACCGTGGTACACACTGGACATGGTATACAGTGCAATGAGGGAAGCGCCGTAAATTGCACTGCTCACCACACCCCATACGTTGTGTTTAAAAGCAGCCACCAACACACAGCTGATAAGCGCCACCACGCCGAATCCACCGCCGACAATATGTGTTACCATATTAAAAATTTCCTCGCCCCGTGTATAATCAGGCAATCGTCTGTCTTTTAATTTTGTGCGTGTCATATTTCATCCTCCCTTTGTCAGTATTGACAGTATATGCCCAACCAACCCACAAAAGCAATCCACACCTCGAAAATGCACTATACGGTATTTTTTGCCGTCGTAGAGCAGCTATCTTTTCGCTCTACCGACAGTAGAACAACAAAAAAAGACAGCGATGTTCAAACCTCGCTGTCTTTTTCTATCATTTTTATGGCGTTTTCAAATTCTTCCTTACTGACCGCCGTGTTTAGCACTTGGAGCAATCGATTTGCCGACAGTTTAGCAGGTAACCGCAGCGCGTGTTGCAATTGCTCACGCTTTACGGCACTATCCGTGCCACCCACCAATCCCATTTCGAACAAATCCGCTTTGGTGAGTGCGCAACCATGTGTGACGGACATCTGTTCATCCTCAAATGTCGCACCCGCACGCCGCAACGCTTCCAAAATCACTGTGTTGTCCACGCCCTCAACACCCAACAGTCCTTCTTTCGAAGGTGCAGATTTGCGGCGTTCCTTACCGACGATTTCGGGGATATAGGCGTGCTTAATATATTGTTTTTCCACCGCACCGCTCAAATAGGAGCGAATGACAAACCCTGCGCCGTCACTGTCGGTGAACACGATTAGCCCCCGCTCACGTGCCATGCGGCGTAACAGTTCCAGTTGCTCCTCGTCTTTAAAAATTTGGAAACCATCCGTTTGCAAAATAGTGGCATCTACTGCGGAATGCAAGCGAATGGCATCATATTTACCTTCCACCACAATCACTTCACGAATTCGTTTCATCACGCACCTCACAGCAATTTTGCGATGGTTTCTTCCAACACAAACCGCGGTACTGCACGGGACGATTTGAGCAACGTGTCCGCATTTGCGAGGATTTCCAGTTTAGCCCGTAACTGTTCCACCGAAATGCGAGCCGCATCCTGCGCCGCATACCGCAAGCGGAATTCTTTGCGGGCATACGATGCCGCAAACACCTGCGCCACCTCATCGGTGCGAACACCCGCCGTGCTTGCCACCTTTGCACGATACATATCCACATACGTATTGCTCAACACCGCCAAAATGGCAATCGGGTCTTCCCGTTGTTGCAACAGCGTGTGCAATATACCGTATGCCTCGTCGTTTTTATGTCGCAAAATCGCTTTAGATAGGTCAAACACCTTGGCTTCCAAGTTCTTGGTGGCGGCTTTGTAAATGAGCGCGGCGGTGATTTCCCCGCCATCTGCAAGCGCAATCAGTTTATCCAGCTCGTTGCCCAGTTGCAACATGTTGTCCCCTACCTGCTCCACCAGCAAAGCGGCATTTCCGGAAGACAACACACAGTTTCCCCGTGCTGCACGTGCGCACAGCGCCGCCGCCAGTTCGGTAGTGGTTTTCTTTTTAAATTGCACCACGGCACCGTTTTTGTTAACCGCTTCAAACAACGCTTTCCATTTAGCGCTTTTGGTGGTCTGCGGTTGCAACTGCATATACATCAGCACCGTCACAGTAGTTTCGGGCGGATTTTCGAGGAGCGGCATCAACCGCTCGGCAGTATCCCCCGTCGCAAAATCCAAATCCCGTATCACTACGCATTTGCGTTCCGCCATCAGCGGTAAAGCGTCAATTGCCTCTTCGATTTGGTCAAGCGTAGCGGTGTCTCCGTCAAATTTGACCATGTTAAACCCGCCCATATCCTCCGATACGGCAGCTTTGGCAATCGCATCGGCATAGTAAGCGGTCAGATACGCTTCTTCACCGTACAGCAAATACACGGGACGCAATTCGCCCTTGATATCCTGCCGTAAATCTTTCTCGGAAATTGCCATCTTACCACTCCTTTACAAATACAATCGTCCCGCATCCGCAAAATCGCCCCGTTCGGTAGTGCACAGCACCATGTCTCCGTCGGTTGCCGTTAAATGAATGGGATACCGTCCCCACGGCAGTTGTGTGGTGTGATACCGCACCGTGTAAGGCGAACAGGTAAACACAACACGCCTCGTTTCCAATAGTGAAATTCCCTTGGGGACATCTCCATACAGCACAGCCAGATGCGCCTGCCGCCACGCTTGCGGCAACTGTGCCACATTGGCATCATTCGACGCCAACACGATATATGTTTCGCCCAATCGCAACCGCCACCAACCGTTTGCCGTTTCCAACAATCGATTTTCACCAAATGTGAACGCAGCCGTATCGGTAACGGTATATCTCCTTATATCGGCAATACCTGCCGTGTAATCCTCGCCGTCCGTGGCATACACCAACACATCAACGGGGATAGTTTCCAAAAAATCGGCAAGAGACGCCGTCACACTCATATCTCCCGCGGTAACCACCAGCACATCCAATGCATCCAATCCACAGGTGTGAATATATTGTTTAGCGGCCATAATCGCATCATGCGAACCGCCCGATACAATTGCCATGTCACAATCGGCAGTCTCAATCACCGCAACCAAATCGTTTTCAGCATCCGCCACCCGCACGGTGACGGTGCGGCGAGTAAACAGTGTCAAACTGAACATACAAAATATAAGCAATGCCACACTCGACATAGCCGTCCGCCGTAATCCCACACGCCCATACAATAAATACGCATAGTAGACGGCAAGAGGGATAACCGCGCACAAAACGGGAATAACCGCATACCGCAGTTGTAACTGCGCCGATGAAATGGCGGCAACGCCGTGCACGACCGCAAGCACCCATTTAGATGCCAGTCCCGCGACCAAGAATACACCTTTTGCCAACAGTGTGCCAAAGGGAAATAGACAAAACAGTCCGCCCAACAAACCACAGCAAAGCGCAATGGTGGTGGGATAGACCGCCAGCACATTGGCAAGCGGGGATAATACGGAAAGACTGCCGAACACGTATGCAATAATCGGCAGTGTAAACGTCAACGCCGCGAGTGGCGTGCAAAACGCCAAAGCCAGCCTGCGCAACCACCGATGCGTTCTTATCACTGCAAATCTATCACACAACCGCACCGCCAAAGGACTAAACACAATCAAGCCGAGTGTTGCAGCGAAACTCAGTAAAAACCCAACGTCTCTTACGGCGTACGGATTTTGTAATATAATCAACAAGAGCGCTGTTGCCAGCGAAGTGCGCGCATCCGCACGCACACGCAACGTCTGCCCAATCAGTACAATGTGCAACATCACAGCCGCACGGACAACCGAATAGGTGAACCCGACCATGAGCATAAACAACCAAACGCAGCCAAGCGTAATAACCAAACCAAAACGACGTTTGATTCTCAACAATTGGGTCAACTGATGCACCGCACCCGCCAACACCGTCATATGCAAACCGGAGACCACCAACAAATGTGACAATCCGCTTTTGCGGAAATCCTCCGTGATTGCATCTGACAAATCCTCGTCTTGTCCCAGACACACAGCCGCCAAAAAGTCGCCCTCTTTGCCCGGTAACACCGTATGTATGGCGCCAAGCAGTTTTTCACGCAAGCCGTCGCCCAAGCGTTCATACCAAACGCCGCTTCCTGCCGTCACTTTGGGCAAAGTCTCGCCATGTGCCAGTATATAAATACCGTCACCATAGAGATATCTGCCGGCATTTGACGGCAGATACAGTGAAAAGGTACCTGCCACCTCGTCATACTGCTGTATCACACCATCGGTTTGCGCAAACGATACGCAAAGGCGGGTACCCGCAGGTAATGTATCACTGCTCATAACCGAAGCCGTATACAATTTCCCGTCGTCAGATGGCAGTTGTGTGATGCGCAATACCGCCTCATGTTCGGTATTGGCAAAATTCTCTACCGGAGATACCGCTATGCGTTGGTAGGTATACAGTAATACAGAACCGCACAGCACGGCAAAGGCCGTTACCGTCAACACGGTCAACCGCCGCAACGCGCGCACGCACAGTACAAACACCAGCGCCATCCCGCCGAGTAACGCAGTGCACCACGCATAACCCACATCGGTTGCCGTCAATAGTGCTACCGTTGCAAACAATAGGAGTGCAAATACGTACAGCGGCCTTTTTAATCTGCCAAATTCCATTATCCGTTTTTCTTTTTAGAAGCTTGTTTCAAGCGCTGTTCCTGCGACAAAATCTTCTTGCGAAGGCGAATGGACAACGGCGTTACCTCTACCAATTCGTCGTCATTGATGAATTCCAACGATTGTTCCAAAGAAAGCGTGGTCGGCGTTGTCAAGCGCAATGCCTCATCCGAACCGGAAGCACGCATATTGGTGACGTGCTTTTTCTTACACACGTTCACCGCAATATCCTCGTCCTTGGGAGACTGACCGACGATCATACCCTCATATACAGGCACGCCCGCACCCACAAACAACGTGCCGCGCTCTTGTGCGTTATACAAGCCGTAGGTGCTGGTATCACCCGTTTCAAACACCACCAGTGAACCTTGCACACGCTGCGGAATTTCGCCCGCAAACGGCTCATACCCGTCAAACACGCTATTCATAATACCATTACCATTGGTATCGGTCAAAAATTGTTGGCGATAGCCCATCAAACCTCTGGACGGAATGCGGAATTCCAAGTGGCTCACGCCGGTATCACGGGTGCCCATGTTGCGAATTTCCGCTTTGCGCGGACCGAGTTTTTCCATCACCGCACCAACGTACTGCTCAGGCACCTCAATCATGAGCAATTCCATCGGTTCCAGCACGTTGCCGTTTGCATCCTCTTTGTAAATTACCTGCGGACGACTCACGGCGAATTCAAAACCTTGACGACGCATGGTTTCAATGAGAATAGACAAATGTAATTCACCACGGCCCGACACCTCGAAAGCATCGGTAGAATCGGTTTCTTTCACCCGCATGCTGACGTTGGTTTCCACTTCTTTGAACAGGCGGTCACGCAAATTACGACTGGTGACAAATTTGCCCTCTTTGCCGGCAAACGGACTGTTGTTTACCATGAAAATCATGGAAATGGTAGGTTCATCGATATTGATAAACGGCAACGGCTCCACGCAATCGGGATGGCAAGCCGTCTCACCAATGTTGATATCCGCAATACCTGTCACCGCAATCAAGTCACCAAACGTTGCCGTCTCATGCTCAACACGGCGCAAACCTTCAAATTGGAACAATTTGCCGATTTTAGCTCGCACGGTGGTACCATCGGCACGGCAAACCGTCACAGCTTGTCCGGTTTTCACGCTACCGCGTTCCACACGGCCGATGCCGATTCTGCCAACATATTCATCGTGGTCGATATTGGAAAACAAAATCTGCAACGGTGCATCGGGGTCACCCTCCGGTGCGGGTACGTGCTGCATAATTGCTTCAAACAACGGTTTCATATCGCCGCTTCTTGCCTGCGGGTCAAGAGAAGCATAGCCGTCTCTGCCGGAAGCATACACCACCGGAAAATCAATCTGGTCATCATCTGCGCCCAGTTCAATAAACAAATCCAGCAATTCGTCAATAACTTCAGCGGGACGTGCGCCGTCACGGTCAATTTTATTGATAACCACCACCGGCGATTTGCCCAATCCCAACGCTTTTTTCAGCACAAAGCGCGTCTGCGGCATGCAACCCTCAAACGCATCCACCAACAGCAGAACACCATCCACCATCTGCAAAATGCGTTCCACCTCACCGCCGAAATCGGCGTGGCCGGGGGTATCCAAAATATTGATTTTGGTATCGCCATACATCACGGCGGTGTTTTTCGATAAAATGGTGATACCACGCTCTTTTTCAAGGTCACCGGAATCCATCACACGCTCTGCTACCTGTTCGTTGGCGCGGAAAATACCACTTTGATGCAACATCTGGTCCACCAAAGTGGTTTTGCCGTGGTCAACGTGTGCAATAATCGCTACATTGCGTAAATTTTCTCTCTTTGCCATGCTGAAAAACGCTTCCTTTTTATTAAAATACATATATACGCATTATTTTACCATGAAACGCCCATATTTGCAAGCATGTGCTTACAAAATTCAACACGATGCACACCTCACAAGGTTTTCCGTATTTTAATAAAGAGGTGATATAAAATGAACGCTTGCGAACTCACCGCGGCAGTGACAGCTCTTGCCAACTCACTCGCTTGCAATTTGAGCGATGAGCAATTGGCACTGCTCGCTTCCGTATTGGTGCAACTGGGTGACACACTTGTCACCATCGCGGCACGCAAAGCCCTTTGCATGAAATAATACCCTTGGTGGAATACTATCCTAAAACGGAGGTATTCTATGGAAATTGTAAAAGTCGGTTTAACATCCATTCTGTCCGCTGTGTCTCTGTTTGTGATTGCCAAAATCATGGGGCACAAACAAATGTCCCAGCTGGATTTTTTTGATTATATCACCGGTATTACCATCGGCTCCATTGCCGCAGAACTGGCTACCGAACTGGAAAAACCATGGAAACCGCTGGTTGCCATGCTGGTATATGGTGCCATCACTGTGTTGCTCACGCTACTCACAAGCAAACTGCCAAAAACAAGAAAATTTATCAACGGCACCCCTACCATCTTGATGAACGGCGGTAAAATCTATCGCAAAAACATGAAAAAAGCTAAAATGGATTTAAGTGAATTTATGGTGATGTGTCGCCAAGAAGGATATTTCAATCTTAACGATATACAAACCGCCGTGTTTGAATATAACGGCAAGCTGACCGTTTTACCCAAAGCCACCAAGCGCCCCGCTAACCCTACCGACTTAAACCTCGTTCCCGCACCGGAAAGCATGCAAACGGAAGTGATTATGGACGGCAGAATTTTAAACGATAATCTCAAACGCATGGCGCTGGATAGCCGTTGGTTGCAAAAGGAATTGCAGCGTCAGGGCTATCATGATGCGAAAGAGATTTTTCTTTGTGTTTGCGATGATGCACACACGCTCACCGTGTTTGCATAACTTCGCCATGCCGCACATACACTAAACCGGGTGATACCATTATGAAACGAGATATACCACTATGGCAGTTTGCGGGATTTGTCTTATCAACACTGGGCGGAACACTATTGCATTTTGTATATGATTGGACAAACCAAAGCATCTTTGCCGCTCCTTTTTCAGGGGTGAATGAATCCACGTGGGAACATATGAAACTGCTGTTTTTCCCATGGTTTATTTTCGCGTTGGTGCAAAGTCGATTTTTCAAAGAATACAATAATTTTTGGTGTGCTAAACTCAAAGGAATTTTAGTAGGGTTACTGCTCATTCCCACACTGTTTTACACCTATAACGGCGCACTTGGCAAATCACCCGATTGGTTCAACATCGCCATATTTTTTATTGCGGCGGCGGTGACATTTTTCGTAGAAATGCGTGCTTTACAAAACAAACGCACGCGTTGCCGTCACCCTAAGCTTGCCTTTACAAGCATCTGTATTATCGGTATACTGTTTATCGCGTTCACCTTTATCCCGCCGCATATTCCGCTGTTTAGGGACCCGCTGACAGGCACATACGGCTTAAAATGAAAAAGGGTGGCTCCGGCCGGAGTCGCCCTTTTTTGCATTATCAAACAGTTTCTAAAACACTTTCCGCGATATTGGTACAATGGTCGGCAGCACGTTCCAAGTCTGTTAATATATCCGACCAAACAAACCCCACTTCAATACCGCATTCCCCATTTTGCAAACGTTTTGTATGGTTGTTACGAAAACGACGTTTCATATCGTCCACCTTTTGTTCCAGCGACAATACCGTTTGTGCCGCCTGCTTGTCGTGACGGACATAGGCGATTTCCGTGTTGTCCAGCACAGCACACACCGTGTCTGTCAATTCTTGTAATTCTACGAGTGCTTCATTAGTAAACTGTAAGGATTTCGCGGAAATTTCCACACCCGATTCCAACAGGTTTACCCCATGGTCAGCAACCCGTTCAAAGTCACCAATAACCTTCAGCTGTCTTGCGACATCGCGGCTATCCGCGCCCGCCAACTGTTGGGCACCCAGTTTCACCAAATACGCACCGAGCATTTCTTCATAACGGTCGGTTGTATCCTCACACTCTCTGATTTCCGTTGCCAAAGCGGGCGTATAGCTTTGCAGTGTCTGCATCCCCTTCTTCAAAGACGCTACCGCTGCCGCCGCCATTTCGGCGGTGAGCGCATGCGTGCGTTCAATGGCAATAGCAGGGGTCATTAACAAACGTTCATCCAACAATTCCACCGTGGTGGATTTTTCCACATCCGGCACCAATTTATACGCCAATTTTTCCAGCAAAGACGATGCAGGCAACAAAATCGCCGTGCACATCACATTAAACAGCGAGTGAGCAGTCGCAATACCTGCGAGACTTGCCGCTTCATTAAACAAAGCAGGAGCGAGCGTATATTTTACAATCGAGAAAATCGTCAAACAAATAACCGTGCCCACCACATTGAAACTTAAATGTACCATCGCCGCGCGTTTTGCATTACGGTTGGTACCGAAAGAGGATAACAAAGCGGTGACACAAGTACCGATATTTTGACCCATGATAATCGGGATAGCCGCACCATAGGTGACCTGACCCGTTTGTGCAAGCGCCTGTAAAATACCCACCGAAGCCGAACTGGATTGAATAATGGCGGTAAGTACCATGCCTGCCAGCACACCGAGTATAGGGTTGGAAAACAGTACAAACAGATTTCTAAACGCGGGGACTTCGGACAAACCCGATACCGCACCCGTCATGGTATCCATGCCGAACATCAGAACCGCAAACCCCAATAGAATCACACCGGTATCTTTTTTCTTTCCGCTTTTTGTAAACATATACAGCACGATACCGATAACCGCCAAAACGGGGGTGAATGAGGTGGGTTTCAATAACTGTAGCCAAAACACGTCACTGTCAATGCCTGCCAAACTCAAAATCCAAGCAGTAACGGTAGTACCGATATTAGCACCCATAATAACGTTAATTGCCTGTTTTAAAGTCATCAAACCCGAGTTTACAAAACCAACCACCATAACGGTAGTTGCAGATGAGCTTTGAATAATGCCGGTCACACCCAGACCGGTCAGCAAGCCTGCCAATTTGTTGGTGGTCAACCGCCCAAGTAAAGCTTGCAATTTGCCACCCGCACGTCTTTCCAGTGCATCGCCCATCAAGTTCATACCAAACAAAAACAGACACAAACCGCCCAGCAGTGTTAATATATCGAAAATATCCATATTTCCCCTTCCTTTCACGAAATTGCTTTTACTATACAACGTATTTGTAAAGTCCATAGGTTTATTTTTGTTAAATCTAATTAAAATGCTGTATGCTTGACAAACAGTGCCCTCATACTATAAAATGTACCTATATTTTACTACTGTGGGGTAAGAAATATGTCAGCTGTAAAAGTTTCTCTGGTGGTTCCCTGTTATAACGAAGAAAAAAACGTGGCAGCGTTTCACCAAGCGGTCACAGCGGCTTTTGACGGCCAAATCGACACCTACGAAATTATTTTTATTAACGACGGCAGTAAAGACGCCACCTGGAAAGCTTTAAAACAACTATACGCTGTGGACAAGCACATAAAACTGCTCAATTTCTCCCGCAATTTCGGCAAAGAAGCTGCCATGTACGCCGGTTTGCAAAAGGCGAGCGGTGAATATGTAACACTAATTGATGCCGACCTGCAACAACCACCGGCATTGGTACCGGAAATGGTGCAGTTTCTGGAAGAAAACGACCAATTTGACAGTGTAGCCATGTTCCAACAAAACCGTAACGAAGGACATGTGTTATCCTTCTTTAAAACATGTTTCTACCGCATTATTAACGCCTTGTGCGACATCGATTTCCGTCAAGATGCCAGCGATTTTCGCACCTTCCGCCGCACAGTTGCTTTGTCGGTTCTCGAAATGAAAGAATATTTCCGCTTTTCCAAGGGCATTTTCTCCTGGATTGGTTTTGAAACCCACTATATGCCATACACTGCCCAAAAACGCCATGCGGGTAAAACCAGTTGGTCGTTCAAAAAATTGCTCAAATACGCCATTGAAGGCATCACCGCCTTTTCCACCGTTCCACTCAAAATTTCCGCCTATATCGGCGGGATATGCTCGACCTTTTCCTTGCTGTATATGCTGGTGGTCATCATTCAAAAACTGTTTTTCGGCATTGATGTCCCCGGTTATGCGACCTTGCTGGTGATGATACTGCTGATCGGCGGTATTCAGTTGGTGGTGCTGGGTATTATCGGACAATATCTCTCCAAAGTCTATATTGAAAGCAAACATCGTCCCTTGTTTATTGAAAAAGAATACCTCAACAATGAAAATGAATGATAAAAACGCTTGGCATCAGCCAAGCGTTTTTTTGTTTTCTATCACTACTTGCAGTGAATCTATACCGTAATACTGTGCTGTGCGCACCATCTTTTCATCTACCAATTCGCCACATACCCCAATCGGCACTGCGGGCGGGCAAGAAAGCGTGGGGCTAGCCAGTATTCTGCCCACACACTGCTCTGCCGCCACCGTTTCACGCATAGAAAACAATGCCGCACGAGCGGACATACCCATCTGCGAACGAGAGACAACGGGTGGTGTTGTCGCAATTGGTTGAAGCCTTGGCAAATCACCCAACACCGCACACACTGCACACAAGGCTTGCTCACGGTTTTGCGGGGTGAACATCATCACGGTGTGATCAGGATCGGAAAACTCGCAAACGATACCATTTTCGGCCAAACGGTCTGCTAATTGATCGCCTGTATAGCCGTAAGATTTCGGGGCAATTGTCCATTTGAGCGGTTCATCCCCCACGATATCATATCCTGTGTTTTTGAGCCTTTGCTTATACGTTTCGCACAGTGTTGCAAATGTCGCCAAAGCATCCGCATATCCATTGGCAAGTTGTGCATTGGCCGCATCCAACGACTGCAACACGAGATAAGACGGGCTGGTAGATGCAAACAACGACATTGCTGTTCGTGCATGTGTCACAAACAACGACGGTGCTTTTTTTGCAATGTGCAGGTACGCACCACCCGTCAGCACCGGCAACGTTTTATGCGCCGAATCACAACACATATCCGCGCCCAACGCAAGCGGGTGCTTATCTGTTTTTAAGAACTTTAAATATGCGCCGTGCGCATTATCCACCAACAACATTACGCCGTAGCGATGGCACACCTCTGCCAGCGCTCCGACATCCGCCATGTTACCCAAATAATCAGGGGACGTGATATATAAAGCAGTGGGACGGTGTTGCTGTAAATACGTTTCCAGTGCCGCGGGTGTGATGGTGCAAGACAGCATGCTGTCCCCCTCACCGTACAACCAATCCACCTCTATGTCCAACAATGCCGCCGCAGTGACAAACACCGTATGCACATTGCGTGCAGCCGCAATCACCGGACGGCAACCGTTAGCGTGCGCATACAGTGCTGTCAAATATAACATTGCACGAATACACAGCGACGAACCCTCGGCAGAATACACGGTTTTGTCCGCGCCAAACAACTGCGCCGCATTTTGTTCGCTTTGGGCAATGATGCCACTCGCGTTATATAACACATCCGCGCCCGCTATTTCGGTAATATCCGCAGCACAAACCGCATCGCCGCATCCTTTGTGTCCCGGCATGTGCAAGCGGGTGACGTCCCTCTCGATATACGCATTCACGAAATCGCAAATCGGGGTGTTCATGCCTCTTCCTCCAAGGTCTTTGCCGCTTCTAACATAATGGCACATTCCATACGTTTACGGAACAACTCGCAGCCATATTTATAAACACCGGTCACCGCACCGGTCGCATGATACGCATTAGCGGCACAACCACCCGAGCAATACAGTTTTGCCCAACAATCCTGACATTCTGCACGAGCGTATACGTTACACGCCAAAAATTCCTCTTGAATGGCGGTGTTATGCACACCGTTAAACACGTCGCCGAGTTTAAATTTCTCGTCGCCGACAAATTGGTGGCAGGGATACAAATCGCCCCACGGCGTGACCGCCATATATTCCGTACCGGAACCGCAACCCGACACACGTTTGTAAATACACGGGCCGCCTTTCAAGTCAATCATATAATGATAGAACGTGAACGGTTTACCGTCACGATGACGTTTCAGCATCAGTTCCGCCAATTTTTCATACTGTTCCAACACAATCGGCAAATCCTCTGCCGTTAATGCAGACGGGTCATCCTCCGCACACACCACCGGCTCCATACTGAGTTCGGTGAAACCGAGAGAGAGCATCTGCTCGATATCTTTTAAGAAATCGGGGTTTGCATGGGTGAACGTACCGCGCATATAGTAGTTTTTGTGACCGCGTGCTTCTACCAATTTCTGAAATTTCGGCACAATTTTATCATAACTGCCGTTGCCCGCATAATCCACACGAAAACGGTCGTGGACTTCTTTTCTGCCGTCCAAACTGAGCACCACGTTGCTCATTTCACGATTGGCAAAATCAATGACGTCATCGTCGATTAAAACACCATTGGTAGTGAGGGTAAACCGAAAATTCTTGCCGGTTTCCCTTTCCCGTTCACGAGCATACGCCACCAACTGTTTGACCACGTCAAAGTTCATGAGCGGCTCGCCGCCGAAAAAGTCCACCTCTAAATTGGTGCGGGTGCCGGAATTGGCAATGAGGAAATCCAGCGCTTGCTTGCCCACCTCAAAGCTCATCAATGCACGGTCACCACGGTATTTCCCTTGGCTCGCAAAGCAGTAAGAACAATTGAGATTACAGGTGTGCGCAATGTGCAAGCACAAAGCTTTGACCACGCCTGCAGTTTTACGCTTGAGTGTATCCGCCATCGGCGCAAATGTATCGGGAGAAAACAATGCACCACTGTCTCTTAACGCTTCAATCTGTGCATAGCAATCCTCTACTTCCTCACGGGTGACATCCGCACGGTCGGCGTATTTATCCAGTATGCACGCAACCAACGCATCCCGCTCGGTCTGTTCAAACCGTTCAATCATGTCATAGGCGACCTCATCTACCACGTGCACACCGCCCGAGCAAATGTCCAACACGATATTCAGTCCGCCCAATTTATAACAATGTATCATATGTATCCCCTACCAATTCACAATATCGAAAAAAATGCCGCCCAAAGGCGGCATTTTGATACAGACAAACTTATTTGTCGGCCTTTTTGGACTCGCACTGCTGGTTAGCAATACCACAGCTGGTCTTGCAAGCGGACTGGCAAGAAGTTTGGCATTCGCCGCAACCACCGTTTTTCGCGCTGTCGCAAAGGTTTTTGGTGTTCAAAGTTTTGATGTGTTTCATATCAGTAATCCTCCGAAAATCATATCTTTCGTTCATTATAACACAAGCATTTTTATAAGTCAAATAAATTTCACACGCTTGTGTCACCGTTATCCTTGCACGTCCGACAATTTTCACAGCCGCAACCGCTATACGGACAACCAATACACTTTTTACCGTTCTTTTTGCTTTTGTAAATATACAAAACTGCCACAGCGATAATCAATATAACTACCGCAAGGATAATATAATCTGCCATATATACCTCTCACTTACACAGTGGTTTTTTCACGGGCGGGCACAGCCGTTTTAACCATACGGTTACCACGCACACACAACCAAGCCACAACCGCAACCATTGCCGCCACCGCAAGCAGTCCGGGCAAGAATCCTGCGCCCACTTTCCCGGTGGTAATCAGCGTACCGACTTGGTACACAACAAAACCGACCGTAAACCCAATACCCAGTTGCAAAGCAATACCACCCCACAACCATTTCGCGCTTTTCATTTCAGCGTTCATCGCACCGATGGCAGCAAAACAAGGCGGAGTGAACAGATTGAACATCAAATATGCGAGCGCCGCCGCTTTGGTGATGCCCATAGCCGCCGCAATCTGTGCGCCGGCACCTTGTGCCATTGCGAGTTCGTCCAAGTTAAAAAGATTGGATATACCAAAGCAAACAGCCAGCGTACCGACCACATTCTCTTTGGCGATGAAACCCGTGACAGCCGCCGCTGCCAACTGCCACGAAAGCACGCCCACCACCGGTACCAATATGTAAGCAAGCGGGCCTGCAATGGAAGCGAGAATGGAGGTGTTTTCCATACCTTCTTCTATCACCTGTAATTTCCAAGTGAACGATTGCATCACTTGTATCACCGTGTTACACAGCAAGATAATGGTCGCCGCTTTGACGATAAACGCCCAGCCGCGTCCGCACATTGAAATGAAAGCACGCCACAAGGAAGGTGTTTTATATTCCGGCAATTCCATAATAAAGAAAGATTTTTTCGCTTTGTTGCCGGTGATTTGATTAACCAACAACGCACCGAAGAAAATGAGCAGAATACCCGCAAAATACATGAGCGTACCCACCCACGATGCCTTACTGAAAAATACACCCGCAAACAATGCGATAACCGGCAATTTTGCACCGCAAGGCATAAAAGGAGCGAGCATTGCAGTCGCTCTGCGCTCCCGCTCATTGCGAATGGTGCGGCACGCCATCACACCGGGTATGGCGCAACCCGTACCGATTACAAAGGCAATAACCGATTTACCCGATAAACCCACTTTTTTAAAAATGGGGTC
This sequence comes from Acutalibacteraceae bacterium, assembly GCA_045634325.1. GTDB lineage: Bacteria > Bacillota > Clostridia > Oscillospirales > Acutalibacteraceae > URNF01. The sequence goes on from JAZRAA010000023.1 coordinate 59,448, forward strand.
CAGCACCACCGACACGCGCGCCATATAGCCGCAATCCTCTAACAATGCCATGAGGAAATACATCACCATAACCAGCGGCAAAAAACCGATAACGGCAATCGCTCCACCAATGACACCGTCAATCAGCAGCGCATACAGCAACGGATTGGCGTTTGTGAAAAAACTGCCGATCCAACCTTGAAAACGTTCCAACCAAGCCGCCAGCGTATCTGCCAAAAAGGGACCGACCCACGCCTGTGAAATTTGGAACACCAAAAACATCACCAAGGCAAAAATCGGAATACCCGCCCATTTATTTGTAAGCACAGCATCAATTTTGTCTTGAACGTTCTTCTCTTTGGTGAGCACTTTACGTATCTCTACCAATTCCACGATACCGTTGACGAATGCAAATCGCTGTCTGTCTGCCTCCTGCACCGCCGCTTTATCGGTCAGGTCAATAGCCGCCTGCACGTGCGGCGCTGTTTGCGTTTTACCAACTTGTGCTATAGCCGTGCTGACCGTCTCCGCCAACCCTTTTGCAGAGGTAGAAACGGTGGGTAACACGGGGCAACCCAAAGCTTGTGATAATTTCTCAATATCAATAGTGGTACCTTTTTTCTTGTTGACATCCGCCTTGTTAAGCGCTACCACCATTGGAATACCCAGTTCCAAAAGTTGTGTAGTAAAAAACAGACTACGGCTCAAATTACTCGCGTCCACAATATTGATAATCACGTCGGGGTTTTCATTTTTGACATATGTAGAGGTAATACCCTCCTCCGCAGTAAACGGTGACATGGAATATGCACCCGGCAAATCTACCGCCACCACGTCACGCACGCCGCCGCAATATACCTTCTTCACCGCGCGTTCTTTCTTTTCCACCGTAACGCCCGCCCAGTTGCCGACCTTCTCATTGCTGCCGGTGAGCGCATTATACATGGTGGTTTTACCACTGTTAGGATTGCCCGTCAATGCAATTCTCATCTTTTTCCTCCCAAAATATGCAACCATATACACCGTATAGTGTGTGAAAGAGCAAATGGTTAGCGTTTGCTAACCATTTATCAAAAATAAAAGCGGTTTCCGCTTTTTAAATCAAAATCGCTTGTGCCAACTGCCTGTCAATGCTGTAACGGCTGTCTTTAATGGATACTATGCAACTACTTTTGAGTCGTGAAACCACCGTGATGGGTTCGCCGCTGTAACAACCCAGAGAAAACAAAAAAGCGTCCAATTCTTCATCGTCCGTTTCAATCGAGCGAATACTGTATTCAATTCCCTCTTGCGCTTCCCATAAAGTCATGACAAATCTCCCGATTTTATTATACAGGTATATAATCGGTTAGCAGTTGCTAACCACTTCACATCATACACGCAGTTTCAGAGAATGTCAAGCAAAAAATTCCAGTTTTATAAAAGAATTTTGAAAAAGCCGAAAAATTTACTTGATTTTAGAAAAACAATATGCTATACTCATTCGAGTACGAAAACCGTATACGAAATATCCGGGTGTAGCGCAGATTGGTAGCGCGCTTGAATGGGGTTCAAGAGGCCGCAGGTTCGACTCCTGTCACTCGGACCATGTTGAATGTTCATAACGGACTTGACCGTTATGAACATTCTTTTTTATGCACATTAGTGTTTAGAGCAGGTTAAACCTGCTCTTTTTTGTTATGCCGGTAAAGCTTTTGGTATATACGAAACCGCTACACCTTGTCTTGTATCTTTTGTTAAAGGTCTTGAGAAGGCGCTTTCGGGGATTTCTATATAACCCACAAATCGGTAGAATATCACAATTCGTTGGGTTTTGTACTTTCCTTCACCTTCGGTTTCGTGTACTTCAATATGGTCAATAAGCTCGCGAATCAGCGGCGCAGTTATGGTTTTCATCTCCATAAACTTACGAATTGCCCCTAAAAACATTTCTTTATGGAAAACCTTCTTGTCCAACTCATCGAGTTGCATTTTGAGATTTATAATCTTCTTTTTGAGTTCAGCTTTCTCATTTTCGTATTTGTGGGACAGTTCCATAAAGAATGAATCTGTAACTTTGCCCGACACATTGTCCTCATAAAGCCTTTCGTAAAGTTCATCAATTTTCTTGATTCTCGCTTGGCTTTGTTCAATGGTGGACTTGGTGTGTTTTTGCTCGGTCAACATATCCTTGTTGGTTTTGTCAGCAAGCAACTGAGCGAAGCCGTCTTGGTCATATCTCAGGAAATCCGCAAGTCTTTGTAGTTCATAAGTTACTACCTCTTGGATTGCATCCGCCCTCACATAATGTCTTGTTTTGCAATTACCTCTGTAATCCTTAACGTAGTTTGAGCAACTGAAATAGTGAATGTCTTTATTCTTGGTATTGATGTGAAACCAAAGTTTACTTTTACAGTCGGCACAATAGAGTAAATCCGCAAACATATTTTTAGGGATTTCTTTTGACTTGGGCGCTCTGCGTTTGGTTGTGGTTGTGAGTTTCTGCACTTGTTCAAAGGTTTCTCGATCAATAATTGGTTCGTGAACATCTTTGAAAACCATCCAATCCTCTTTTGGCTTTGGTATGCGTTTCTTTTTCTTAAAGGAGATAGAATAGCTTTTAAAGTTAATAACGTCACCGCAGTATTCTTGTTGGGATAAAATTTTTGCGATAGAGGTTTTGCACCATTTGTAAGGATTGGGTTGCTTTATTTTACCACCTCTCGGAAGCCCTTTGGATTGCCAATAGGCCATTGGAATTAACACCTGCCCTTCTTGTAAGATTCTTGCAATAGTTTCGTTGCCTTTGCCCTCTAAACACATCTTGAAAACATCCTTTACAACGCTTGCAGCTTCGGGGTCAATGATCCATTTCTTTTTGTTTTCTGGATCCTTCATATACCCGTAGGGCGGTTGAGCTAACGGTTCGCCTGCCATTCCTTTAACACGATGAGCCGATTTCACTTTACGGCTAATATCCTTGGCATAAAGCTCATTCATAAAGTTTCTTAAAGGCGTAAAATCGTTATCCTCTTCGTTAGCGCTATCTACACCATCGTTGACTGCAATAAATCGCACTTCCTTTTCGGGAAAGTAATGCTCGGTGTAGTAACCAACTTGCAGATACTCACGACCAAAACGAGACATATCCTTTACGATAATGGTTGAAATATATCCCATTTCAACGTCATCTAAGAGTCGTTGCATATCCGGTCGGTTGAAGTTTGTGCCGGTGAATCCGTCATCCTCATAAACCTTGATGTTTTTAAAGCCGTTAGTTTTTGCGTATTTAGTAAGCATACGTTTTTGATTGGTGATGGAATTACTTTCTTTTTCAGTACCATCGTCACGAGATACACGACAGTAAAGAGCTGTAATCCCTAAATTTTCTTTCGACTGCATTAATCCTCCTTTCCGACAGTCGAGCACATATATTCCGTATCAATATTATCTGTTATTGGCGCATCTGTCCAATCTGTGAAATCGCTTGTAACAACTCTTGCTAGTCGGTCTTTAATGCCGACTTTTTCTTTTGTGGGCAAAAAGGATGAAGATACTACATACTTGACCTTGCCGATTTTATACTCCTGTTCGCCTCCAAGACCTACAATAAATCCCATTTCCATCACCTCGCTCCATGTTGTTTTTCTTTATAACGCTTTTCAAGCATCGCAAAGATTTCTTTTTCCATATCCGCTGCCGTGTAGCGCTTGGGGAAATATTTTCGTAGTTTTTCGGTGGGGATTTTGATACGCTCTTTTTGGTTTGCCTTTTGCTCATTTAATATTTCTGCTATAACCTCAGGAATAAGACCATCGCCTTGGCTAATCTTCTTTAACCTCTGTGCTTGAGATAAATTCGGAGTAGCTTCGCAAACCTCAATTACCTCAACCAAATCGGCTTGTTCGGTATCGTTTAAGAAGGAAAGCTCCACCGCAGGTGTGAACGCTATCTTGCCTTCATCAACCATATCCAGTAGCGGTTTTATGAGGTTGGTTAAGCGGATAAATCTTTTTACTTGGGTAGCACTGTCATCATTAGATACTTGCTCGGCAGATAACTTTAGACCAACTTGGTCAGAAGTTAAGTCAGTGCGTTTTCCTTGATGGGATAGCGCATCCATTTTCATCTTGTATGCAAACGCTTTTTCACTTGGTAGAATATGCTCACGGTGCAGGTTACTATCCACCAAAGCAATAATGGCTTTCTCGTGACTGATGGCATAAATCAAGGCAGGAACTGACTCCCGTCCTGCCTTTTTTGCTGCAAATATTCGTCTGTGTCCCGAGATGATTTCGTAATCACCAGTGTCCTCAATCGGCCGTACCACAACGGGACTTAATATCCCGTTTTCCTTGATGCTTAGTGCCAACGCTTCCATTTCTTCATTGTCGGTCACCTTGTAGGGATGACCTTCAAATTCCTTTAAATTCTCAATTTTCAAGACAGTAATTTTATCCTTCATTCACATTCTCCTTTTCTTTTTCAAGTTTTAATTCGTTTGTAATAACAAGTTGTCTTAAATATTCAGATATAGTTAGGTTGCTTTGTTTAGCGTGGTGCAAAATGCGTTGTTTTTCAAAGCGCGTTACCCGAATATTAACAATACTGTCTCTTTTCTTTTTAGCCATAATATTTATCCTCCTTATACCATTTCCATACAAAACCTTTGTCTAATCCAAATTGAACCTTTGTAATCCAACTGCGATAATCCTTTAATTTTTGCAGTTGGTTAGAATTTTTACCATCACCGAACAGTATCAGTAAGTGAATATGGTTTCTAATTAAATCTAAGGTTCTAAAAACGGTGTGCCATTCTTCAGATATTTTTCCGTCGGGTATTACACCATGAATAAGCTTTCTGACATAGGTTTGTCGGGGTAGTCCTGACATTTCAACCTTTTCATTTAAGGCGTGGAACTCTTCATCTGAAAGCCTAACAATAATTCCTTTTTGCTTATGATTCATAATAAATTCCTTCTTTCTTTTTAATTTTCTTTGTCATAATCGTAGTCGATTGTTTCGGCAACCAACTTTTTAAGCTCAACCATATTTTCATCGAGCTTTACCATATCGATTGATTTTGTTTTGCAAAAGTGCTTTTCTATTTGTTTTAAGTTTTCTTCAATAGGCTTCAAGCCTTCCACAAGCTGTTCAAGTTCGGCAGATGGGCAAGGAACTATAACTGCTTCTTTGAACAATTTACGAAGATAATCCTGCCTGTTAAGACCGCTTTCATTAACTTGTCTTTCAAGCCACATGGACTCTTTGGGTTCGAGCCTTAAGATAAAGCTTTGCATTTTTTGAGACATAATTGTTTCCTCCTTTCTTTCGGGGTGTTAGGGGTTGAAAACCCTTAAAGGTGTGCTTGTGATATCCAAGCACGATGCTTGCGAGACCAATGCCATCACGAAGTGATGCCGTCCCATCAAGGCGCCTTGAAAAAATTTAATCATGCTACTTTTTAAGTGTTGTTTAACACCTCCCTTAAACGATAGATTTATTTTTTTGCCGTTCTATCCGAAAGTCGTTCCTATCCCGGAATCTCACCGCAACGTTGTTTTGCTCGCTTTAAGTTAAATCAAAGGTCATCGCAAAATCGTATCTTCATCGGACGGCTATTCAGTTGTCAAGGTGCTGTTACTTAAAACGGAGATTGTTGTATATATGTATCTTTCTTTGAAGACAAAATAAAAAAAGCCGATACATAGGTAACACGAACAAGCGGGAGCAATGCTCTCGCTTAAATTCGATGTTCTATGTATCGGCTTTGAATTCCAAAGACGAGGACTGTATGATCAGCCTTCTTTGCCAACAGTCCCGTAGCATTTGTGAAGGCGGTGGCGTAAG
>JAZRAA010000024.1:0-150398 GCA_045634325.1 Acutalibacteraceae bacterium
AAGTAGGGCGTTTTTGACCGTTTTTCCTCAGTTCAAGACCCGAAGAAAATACAGATTTTTTAACAGAAACACTCCAAACGATGCGGATATCGTCAAAACCTTTTCTATTTGAAAAGGTTCCACTTTTACAGTTCAAGAGCCATTTAGCCGTTTCTCCCCAAATGTCGTTCCTAACCCCTTTTTCAGCGGCGTCGTTTCGCTCATATCATCGCAAAATCATATCCCATTCGGACGGTCATTCAGTTGTCAAGGTACTATCACTTAAAATTCAGAATGCTTTTTAGCGTAACTTTCTTTGAAGACAAAATAAAAAAGCCGATACATAGGTAACATGAATAAGCGGGAGCACTGCTCTCGCTTAAATCCGATGTTCTATGTATCGACTTTGAAATTCAAAGACGAGGACTGTGTGATCAGCCTTCTCTGCCAACAGTCCCGTAGCATTTGTGAAGGCGGTGGCATACGCCACGAATGTTATGTTTTAACACATCTTCATATTAAGTTGTAAATGCCGAAAATTCAGCATTTTACATTATAACAGAACAAATGTTCGTTTGTCAAGAGTTTTTTGAATTATTTTTTCGAAAATAATTGAGGGGGCTGTTAAAACACCCCCCCTCAATTATATAACGAGCTAAGTATATACAAAATATTCCTGAAAATTGAAAATATTTTAAATAAGAAAATACCCGCTTAATAGATTTCTCTATCAAGCGGGTAATGTCACGTATATTTTATCGGATTATTCTTGCGGCGGAATAGGAGGCATAACATTTGACAACAAAGGTTTTAGTTCTTCTACAGTTTCTGCCTTAACCCATTCGGCCATACCTTGTTTCCATACAAGTGCTGCTCCAACAAATTGACCAGAGATAGCCATTTGTTTAAGAGTGTTAATATCATACGGACCCGTAGGTTGTCCATTTACAGCCACATAATAAGCAGAGACCGGAATTGGAGGAGGAACTGCGCCGTTTTGCGCGGGTTGATTCATGCCATTGAGCGCTGTACCCATTGTATTTGCAATGTTTTGTCCAACAACAGTGCCAAGTGCGATATTTGTCATTAACGAAGCGGGATTAAATCCCATACCGTTTCCTCCTTCACCACCTAAATTAATGTTACCTGCTCCGTTGGCTCCCATTTGTCCAAGAGCCTCTGCACCGGCAATACCAACTTCCGTTTGCTTTTCAGTCTGATACGCACCCAAATTAGCAGAGCGAGTGTGCATATGCTGAGCGTACTGTCCTTCTTCTCTTTGAATACGCAGGGTTTCTTCATAGTTTTCCATTTCAATACGTTGCTTTTGTTCGATGTCTTTAAGCCTTGCTTGAGTCTCGGCCTGTATGGTAGCTTCTGTAATATCTTTAGTTACAGACATTAACTGTCGATATCCAACGCTCGACTTATCGATTTCAATTGCACCGATGTCTACGCCTGATACAACAACTCCAAATGTATCTTTAAGTCTTTCACTTATATCAAGTTCAATGATATCGTTGATCTGAGCAGTTTTGCTTTCGATTTGAACAAGTGGGATGTTGTTAGTTGCGGGAGCGTTTGTAACAGTATCTTTAACATATCTAGTAACTGCATCGCGAATTTGTGTTTGAAAATCATTTAAATCAAAATTAGTAAGTCTATGTAACTTAACGAATTCACGGTAGTCATTAATCTTGAAACTGATAGTACCGCGAACAGCTACCGGAACACCGAAGTCATTAAATCTCGGGTCATATACGTCAAAGAAAGGTACACCGAACTTAACCTGTATAACCTGAGCTAAATTAATAAAGAAAACTTCGGCTTGGAAAGGGGTGCCACCTTCGTAAGCCAAACCAACGATACTAGCAAGGATCGGGAAGTTAGCGGTTTTAATGATTTGGTCATATGGTCCAACGATAAAATCTTGCATTACACCATTGTTTTGTTTGTAAACAAAAACTGCAACCTCACCATCTTTAACACGAAGTGAAGAACCCCAACGAATAGAGTTTTCACGAACATCATCGCCTAGTTGACGACCCGACGGATGCCACTTCCAAATTAAGTAATTAGGTTCATCACAGCGGATTTCATCCATAAGTCCGCCCTTACGATTGTTTTTATCAAATAATGCCATAATGAGTTCCTCCTATCAATCTTTAAGTGAATGATAATAAATTATGATTTCTGTATCTAGAGGGAAAGCAATATCTGCAGGGAATCCTGTTTCACCTGCAACTGTTACTTTTTCAACCATACCATCTTGCGACGTAAAAAAGCCGCCTAAGTCTTTAAGTCCCTGTGTAGTAACATTGGTGAATCCACGTTCTTCAAGTTCTTTCTTTACCTCTAAGAAATTATCATATTTAAATTCATATTGGGTCGAACCGATGCTATTTTCTTTTGTTAAATCAAACGTAGTCTCATTTTCTTTGTCATCGGATTCTTTTTGATCTATAGGCCGTTCCAATATAACGCCATCTTTGGCAGCTTCGGAAATGATTTTATCATACCAATACTCGCGTTGTGCATTCCAGTCACGCTTATGTTCGCTGTCAGATCCGCTAAAAACCAATCTTTCCGCATTCATCAAAGCTAATCGATAATCATTTTCTGCTAAAGCCGTCTGCACTTCCTCTACAAGGTTTTCCAATCTAGCAATTTCCTTGTTTTCAGAGATGGCCATGGATGAAAAAACGATAATCAAGATTATTCCTGCAATTGCAAACAATCCTCCGTATGTAATGCCAAGGATCTTCCAAACGCCATTTTTCTTACGTTTAATAGCCTTCTTCTTTTCAACATACATCTGATGTAAGTTGAGAAGTTCCGGCGTGTTTCCAAACATCAATTGGCCTTTTTGATATGCCTGCTCAAATTTTGCTATCCAAGCATTGGAAACAGCCTTCTTTGAACTGTCATACATATTTGGATTGTTCATTGTGCTAAATGCATCTGGATCTATATTAGACAGTGCTAAAACAGCAAACTCCATAATGTCTTCTTTTGAGTTGGGTATCGCAAAGTTCTTTATTAAATCAATTTTTTGCTCGTCAGTTTTTGATAACTGCCCCTGATTCATTGCTTGCATAAAAATCGAATGAAATTTCTTTGGAGGGCGCTGAGCTTCAATTTCTTGTAACTTTTGGGATAATTCTTTTACTGAACTTGTTGCGCTTGTTCCGCGCCGTTCATAGCCACAAGATTCACAGACAGATTCGTATGCGTCAAGTATATCTCCACAATTGGGACACTTATATATTTTCCCTTCAAATGTAGTCTCTCTTTGTGTTGCTTGCTCCGTGTTCATATCACCTAGCTTAGTGCCGCATTCAAGACAGAATTTTGCGCCATCGGGTAATTCTTTACCGCAGTTCATGCAAAATGCCATTGTTATAACCTCCTGTTAAATATACTTTTCGATTTCTTAAAACTTATCAGGTATTAAAGGGCAATTTTCAATACAAAAACTCGAATCGCCTTCAGTTATTAATAGACTACATGAGCAACCTGCTTTATGATAAGTTTTTTGCAAGTCAGTTTTACATTGTTTTATTCCGACCCAATTAACAGTTATCTTTGCTTTCTTATTGGATTTAGGACAAGTACCATAAAATTCATCTATACGAGTTGTAGGCTCTGAATTTCGTATTACATTCCAACTCATAGCAATCTCCTTTTATAATTCGCCATCAACCTTAACAGCATCGCATATATCACCAATATTGCAATCAAGATACTCGCATATACGGAGCAAAACAGATAAAGCTACCTCTTCATTTTTTCTAAGCTTTGTCATAGTCCCTGTAGCAATATTTAAATCCTTTCGTAGCGTAGCTTGAGAAATTTCTTTTTCCACAAGCATGAGCCAAAGTTTTTTATAACTCATTTTCATCCTCATTCCACGCACCTCCGGTTGATTTTACATATTTCATTATACTGTTGTTTTATTTGTTTGTCAACAAAATTCGTCGTTATCTCTAATAAAACTCGCAACTTCTTGCGAGTTTGTGGCTCGAACTTTGCAAATAAAGTCAAAATATTGACAAAATATATGCAACAAGTCCTTGATTTTATAAAGGAAAAATCGTATAATGAATTGTATAGTAATAGGTTTGCTTTATAGGATATTGCAGATAGGAGGACAAAATGGCTTTTAATCAACAGTTATACAATGATTTGTATCGCCTTAGACAAAGGATAAAAGACCGAGAAAGGCAATTACAAGGCAGGGCTCCTACTGTATGCTCAGATAATGCACTTTATGAAATTGCAGAGTTATGTCCTAAAAAGCTTAGCGACTTCGAAAGTGTTTCGGGTATTGGCAAAGCGTTTATTGATAACTATGGCAAAGAGTTCCTTGTCGTTATCTTAAAATATACCGAAGTTCAAACCGAAAAGAAGATAAATCTAAGTTCATCTGCGGCTGACACGCTTAAAGAATTAGAGAAAAAACTTGTAAGTATCAACCGTCGAAATCGTCTTTTATATATGCCAAAACTATCAAACAAATATGCGTTTGATATGCATGAACTTGGTGAACAAAAGCTCGGCGGTTTATTATACGGGAAAGAACCCTCAATCACTTTGGCCAATATGGGTAATTTTTCGGATGGGGATTCTCAAAAGGAAACCATGCGTTTCAAAAGAATCGCTCAATTATTGCGTGAGGTAAATAAGGATTTAAGAGACAAAGGTCAAAACGATTTATATATTGGTTATCCTTATGTCATAGGCCGCATCCCAGGTGAAAATTTCGATGTAAGAGCCCCGTTGGCATTGTTTCCTGTTACTGCAGAAAAAACTGCCACAACCATAAAGCTTTCTTTGGATGAAAGCCGCGATGTGATTTTTAATAATACGCTCGTTCTTGCTTACTTTAAATTCAATAACATTACTAATCCTTTGCCTTCTGACGTAGTTGAAAGTGTCAGCGAACACAGTTTGTGGTCGACAGTTTTGGATTTTTATTCTGAAAACGAAATTCACATCAAAGATAAAAGGACAGATCTTTTAAAATTCAAAGAATATAAAGCAGAAGAATTCCCGCATTTTAATAACGGCGAGCTATATGTGGAAAACTGTGCGATTCTCGGTAAATTCCCTATATGCTCTAACTCAATTCAAAAAGATTTTGATGAGATTCTGAAAAACAATGAAATCAACACGCTGCTTAATGACCTTCTTTTGAATAGCGATGAAATTGATTACTATTCGGATGATTATGACGAAAAAGAAATCAAAGATGATGATAAACAACTTGCCATCTCTGAAAAGAACTTGGTTTACATCAATGATCTTAACAGTTCGCAAGAGGCGGTTTTATCTGCTATAAATTCTTGCAATGAATTAGTTGTTCAAGGACCTCCCGGAACAGGGAAATCACAAGTAATCACAAGTTTAATTTCGGAATTTGTGAGCAATGGACAAACCGTGTTAATGGTATCTGAGAAGAAAACTGCGTTGGATGTCGTTTATTCAAGACTTGGTAACCTCTCTCAATATGCTTTGTTAATCGATGACGTTGGTAATAAAGAAGCTTTTTATCAACAGCTTTCGAAGATGGTGTATTTGGGACAGGCTGCCGATAGCAATGTTGATTTAACTTCCATCTCTGGAAACATTGATGAGTTAGTTAAGCGACTTGAAAAAATTGCCGATGAATTATATGCACCTGATGATTTTGGAATTGAGCCATATAAACTCTACATAAAAAACAGACGATATGATTTGTCCGTTGAAAGCGACAGAAATCGTGTTCACGAAATTATTCGTCAACGGAATCCACGTTTGTTGGATATCAAATATGCCGAGTTAGAAAACATCCATCAGCAGTTTTGCAATCAAACTCTTTGTGAAAATTTAGAGAAGTATGTTGATATTATCACAAGTTTTTCTTGGATGCATACTATTCGTGGCGATTTGAGTGAGTATGATACACTTAATTTTACAGAGAAACTGACTGCCGTAAAAGATAGTATTGATGAGTGGAAAGCGAAAAATGTGCTCTCACGCCTTTTCTCAAAAGGTAAAGTGACTCAAGAAGTCAAAGAAATTCTTAGTGATTACTTTACTGTCACATCAAAAGAAATGATTAACCTGCTTTTCAATGATATAGAAAAGGTTATCGAAAGCATAAATAGTTACATCACTTATCAAGAATTAAAACCTTTATATGTGCGTCTTACTGAATACGAACGCCTTTACGTTCATTCACTCATTAACATAAAGAAAGCAACGAACTACGATTCACTTAAAGTGAATGATGAACTCTTAAACGAACTGCTTTTTGAACACATTGGTCAGTTTGAAGCTAAAAATCGCTCCTTGTTCCAAGATATTGATAATTTTGATTCCATTATACAGGCATTAAGTGAGGCGATTGGAAGAAAGCAAAAACTATCGAGAGAGCGATTAGAATTATTGTTGGCAGAAGGAATGTTCAACATTACTGTTTCCAAACGGCACGGTGAAATTCTTAGAGCTTTGGAAAGCAAACGCAAATGGAGCGTTAATAAATTTATTAAAAAGTTCGATTTTGAGTTGTTTAAGAGCGTAAAAATTTGGCTTTTAACTCCTGAAGTCGTTTCAGAAATCATCCCTCTTCAAACTGGCATCTTCGATTTGGTTGTATTCGATGAAGCATCGCAAATGTATGTGGAAAAAGGCGTTCCTTCTATTTTGAGAGCAAAGAAAGTAATTATCGCTGGAGACCATAAGCAATTACGCCCGTCCAACTTAGGAGCTGGAAGAATTGAAATGGATCTTGACGAAATGCCAGAAGATACAGAAATAACAGCCGCACTTGAAGAAGAAAGCTTGCTTGACTTAGCACGTTTCAAATATAGAGATGTTCTGCTTAACTTCCACTATCGCTCAAAATATGAGGAGTTAATTGCATTTTCTAACCACGCTTTCTATAAAGGACGGTTATATGTATCTCCAAATGCCATTCCACCTTCACGTCCACCTATTGAGGTGCACAAGATGGATAATGCAATTTGGGCAAACCGTTCCAATATGGAAGAGGCAAAATACATCGTCAATATGCTAAAGAAGTTTTTTGACGAAAGAACCGAAGATGAAACAATCGGAATCATTACCTTTAATAGTAGCCAACGTGATTTGATTGATGATTTAATTGATGAGGAATGTGCAATAAATCCGCATTTTGCTGCATCAATTCGCACTGAACTCAATCGAAAGAAAAACGGAGAAGATATTGGTCTTTTCGTGAAAAACATCGAAAGTGTTCAAGGCGATGAAAGAGATGTTATCATTTTCTCAATTGGCTATGCTAAAAATGAAAACGGAAGATTGATTCGCAACTTTGGATGGCTTAATCAAAAAGGCGGAGAAAACCGCTTGAATGTTGCGATAAGTCGTGCCAAGAAAAAGGTTCATATCGTTACTTCTTTTGATCCTGCAGAACTACAGGTTGAAGACACAAAAAACGATGGACCGCGTATTCTCAAAAAATATCTTGAATACGCATTTGCCGTTAGTGCCGAAGATAAAGATTCAGCCAAAGAAATATTGCATTCTTTTGGCGATGATAATTCGCCCGGACAAAACGTATCCTTTGATAGTGATTTTGAAAACCAAGTTTATGATGCTTTAAAAGATGCCGGATATACTGTTGATACTCAAGTTGGTATAGGCGGATATAACATTGACTTGGCTATTAAGAAGAACGGTAAGTATATTCTTGGTATTGAATGTGATGGTCGCTTGTACCATAGTTCAAAATCGGCTCGAGAAAGAGATTATCATAGACAAAAATATCTTGAATCCCGAGGTTGGAGAATACACCGAATTTGGAGCACAAATTGGTGGAAAAACCCACAAAAGGAAATCAAAAAAATCATAACGGTTGTTGATTCAATTTCATAACAATAGCAAAATGGCGGAGGTAATTACCCTCCGCCATTTAACTTTATTAGATATTATTCAAAAAGAAAATCAGATTCTTTTATAATTTCTATTTTACATCCCTTTTCATTATATTCCATTGCTTTCTTTACTTTTGTTCCGTATGTTCCGTTAGAATATGCTTGACACTCATTCTTGCCAACCATAAGGATATCAGTAGTCTTTTTTACGGAAGAATCAATAAAACCGCCGTGTGCAATTATATATTTTTCAACTGCCGCTTTACCAGAACCGTAAGCAAAGTTTCCGCTAAGGCATACATGTTTACCTTCAACTGAATTGACTTGTGCCGATAGAGATGCAACCGGGTCAAGTAATTCTTTAATGAAATTAGATACGCATTCTAATTCTTCTTCCGTAATTATAGAATCCTCTAACACGTCTTCCAAAATCTCGATTATTTTATTAAACGGGAAATGTCCGGCTAAGGTGATATTATCATATAGCCATTGACGAAGATTGTTGCATTCTTCTTCGGTTACTTCACCATCCTCAATAATACCTTTCATAATACCGTCGAGAATTTGAGTAGCCAATGTTGATGGCGCTGTAGAAACGGTATCAAGATAGTTTTTGATGGCATATTGCAAAGACATAATTTCCTTTGTTGTTACTATACCATCCTCAAGAATATCGTCGAGAGATTCAATAATGTTTTTTATTTCTTCGTGTTCAGAATATGCTAAATTGGAATCTCTCCATTTTTTAATATAAGCTATTTCTGCCTCATTAACGACATCATCAATTGAAAAGCCTCTAATTACACCGTAAAACTCACTAATAGATCTTCTTAATTCAGGATCAGTAAGATATTTTGAATATGCATATGTTTTCTTGGGGAGATATTTTTTTACATAGTCATCAGGGTTTAAGTCATATGTATCAACGAGTGCTTTAAACAAATCGGAGCAAGCACACGCATCGTCAAAAGCGTTGTGCTCGGAATCAATGTCGATATCAAAATATTCACATAAAGTGGACATTTTATAATTTTCAACAGCAAAACTGGGGACAAATTGTTTTGCTAACTCCCATGTGCAAATATAGTACATTTCCGGAACATCAATATTGTATCTGCTCAAATTTTTAAACAATGCATCCAAATCCGCATTTGCAACATTGTGTCCAATGATAACGGATTTAGTAAAGTATTTTTCAATATTGCCCCACACTTCGGGGAAGGTGGGTTCACTGGCAACTTGCTCTTTTGTAATACCATGGATATCAACACAAAATGAGTCGAAATTATCATCTGGGTTAATATAAATATCTTGTTCGGGATAGAAAGGTTCTCCTGTTTTATAATCTTCACAAACAATACCTATTTGACAAATAGACTTGTTTTTAGAATTTGCATATTCAACATCAAAGTATGTAACTTTCTCCATAACCAAACCTCGATTCTAATGATTATATTTTTATTATATCACAAATGTATTTACATTTCAATAAACGACAAAAAGCCAAGCAGAATTTTGATTTCTGCTTAGCTTTATTTTTTAAGAATATATCAATTCTGCGTTTACAAGTTCTGTCGCCCTTTGACGAATGTTATTCATCAACCCAACCCATTGCATTTGGTTATCTGCTTTTAGTCGTTCGGTCACGCCCTCACACTCTGCCATTTGTTTTATCATACGGCTGAACATCTCCTCAGCATCTTGGTTGACTTGAAGCAGATAATCGTAAAGCGTGTGTTCGCCGAGCATTTTATTATAAAATGCTTTGCTGTGTTTTTGGATATACCTTAAATGTCGTTGTCCCCATACGCCGATTGGTTCACGTTCGGGTTCGTCCTCACCGGCGATGATATAGTAATCACAGCTCAGTTCATATTTGAGCCCCGTTCTTTCATCGGTAACAAATTTCGCTAACTGTTCCATAATTAAGACTCCTTATATATAACTTTAAGTTTCTTTTGTTTTGAGTGAATAACCTTTAATAAAACCTCATCTAAAGCATCGGTATACTTTCCGTCAGCAATGAGTTTGTTTCGCATTTCATTCATACAGTTCACAACGACTCGCCGTTCAAAATCATCTAATGCGATGTAATATTTCTTTTCCTTCATATTAGCACTCCTTTAGCAAGTCATTAAATGGAGCTTCATCGTTTACAAATGTGTCGTATGTAAACTGAGCACCAAGACGGAATCCCATAATAAAACTATCCAGATTCGATTCGCCATTAACCACACTCCAAGCATTAGAAAACTCAAGAAATCTCTTTTTACTTTCACCCGAAAGGTTCTCGGTTAAGAAATCCTCGTTCAGCATTAAGACTTCCATTTGTTTCTGCACCGCTTTATTTTCTTTCGTACTACGTGCTTGCGGATCAATATTGCCATAATAAAACTCTTCTATAAATTTTAACATCAGTATTTTCTCCTTCTTTTTGTATATACAACTCATCTTGTATATACATTTTAGTTCATTGTTTTTGAAAACACCAATATGCCGATTTGATACGGTAGAAATATATGTGTGAACGTCGGTTTTTAAAGTTTAGATTTCTCGAATCCGTTAAGAACACCCGCACCAAAAGTCCGTACCAACCATTTGGTTGGTACGGACTTTTCTTTTGAGACAGGAGTCGAACCTTATGAAGGTCTGAGCGTTAAGAAAACAGTCCTGCGGACTGTTTTTAGCGAAGAGCGCGAGGCGGGTACTATTGCGAAGCAATGGTCGCCGAAGCGAGCAGTATGCAAGGCGTAGCCGCAGCAGACGTCGACTCCTGTCACTCGATTTTTGGCAAAGTGAGCAATAGGTGAGCAATAGATTTTGAACACTGCTATCAAAAATATTATCCGGCTATCCCCTTGCTATTCCGCCACTTCTATGCTATACTGAACAAAAAGTGATAAGGGGTTTTGGATATGGCAAATATTTGGCATGACGTGCCGCTGGAAAGAATCACTCCCACCGATTTTGAGTGTGTTATTGAAATCACAAAAGGGAGCCGTAAAAAATACGAATTGGACAAAGAGACCGGCTATATCCGTCTGGACCGTATTTTGCATACCGCGACCCACTATCCCGCCAACTACGGTTTCATCCCCGGCACCTACGCCGATGATGGTGACCCGTTGGACGTTTTGCTGCTGTGTGCCGAGTCCATCGACCCTATGTGTCTTGTGCGGGCATATCCCATCGGCGTGATTTCTATGGTGGACAGCGGCAGAAACGACGAAAAAATCATTGCCGTGCCTTTTAACGACCCCAACTACAATATGTACGAAAGTATGGAGCAACTGCCCAAACACATTTTTGAAGAAATGCGCCATTTCTTTAAGGTGTATAAAGATTTAGAAAATAAAACTACCGCTGTCAACGAGGTCAGCGGCAGAGAAGAAGCTATTCGGGTCATTGCCCAGTCGATTGAAAACTACAAAAAAACCTTTTGTGAGTAAAACTGCTGATTTAAGCCGTCTTATTCCGAAAAGCGTATATTTTGGGCGAAATACCCGTGTATTTTTTAAAAAACTATTGAAAAGTAAAATAAGTCAATGTAAAATACAAATAATGGAGTGTTTTACCATGGACAGAATTGCATTATATATCCCGCCTTTTGAGGGGATTGGTTCCTATATGGAAATGGTGGATATTGCCGCCGCATACGGTATCAAACATTTGGAAACCATCCATATGTTTGAATTGAGCGAACCCAATTTGGATTTCGCACGCAAGTTGCGTGCGTATGCCGATGAAAAAGGTGTGGATTTTCCTTGTGTATCGCTGGGTATTGACCTGGTGGGCGATGATACTGCGTGGGCGATTGCTCGCACCAAAGAGTATGCAAAAGTCGCACAGATTTTGGGAGCACCGTACCTGCACCACACCATTGCGTGCGAGTACCAAAATCCCGCTCGTATAGCCGAGAACAAAGATACGTTCTATCAACAAGGATTAAAAGCCGTGCGGGAAATCTATGATTTTGCGCAAACGTTGGGTGTGCGCACCATATATGAAGACCAAGGGTATCTATTCAATGGTGTGCAGGGGTTTGAGAATTTTCTGCGGGATGTTGACCGTGACGTTGGCGTTGTCGCAGATTTCGGAAACATTCTGTTTGTGGACGAATATGTGCAAGACTTTATTCCAAAATTTGCCGACCGCATCGTCAACGCGCACGTCAAAGACTACCGCATTACCCAAAACCCCCAACGTGAAAAAGAAGAGGCGGAATATATCACCGCGGGCGGTAATTTCCTGTTAGAAACAGAATTCGGCAAGGGAGATATTAACTTTGATACCGCCTTTGCTGCATTGGGTGCAATCGGATATACCGGCACGGTGGCGTTAGAGTGTCCCGCGCTGGACGGCGAAAACAAACAAGGCTTTGAAAGAAACTTGGCGTTTCTTAAAAAATATATTTAAAACAAAGAGAGGGTGCGTTTATGAACGTATTAGCAATCGGTTGCCATCCGGACGACGTTGAAATTGCGTGTGCCGGCACCTTGGCAAAATGCGTGAAACGTGGCGATAAAGTTATCGTGTGCCACGCTTCCAGCGGTAATTTGGGACATGTTGTCATCCCGCCGGATGAACTGCGTGTCATCCGTGCAAATGAAGCCAAAAAAGCAGGTTCTCTCGCCGGTATCGAGGTTATCTCGGGCGGTTTTGACGACCTGATGGTGTTCGACAACGGCAAAGAAGCAAGAGATAAGCTGGTGGATGTTATCCGCTATGCGCAACCCGATTTCATCATCACCCACAACCCCGACGACTATATGCCCGACCATACGGCTGTGTCTCGCTTGGTGTTTGATGCGGCGTTTACCGCCACCCTACCTAACTATACCGACTATGAGCACCGTTACAGTGCTATGGATAGTGCTCCCGCAAAACTGGTGCCGATTTACTATATGGACACCTTAGCGGGCGTGGAATTCAACCCCACTGAATATGTCGATATTTCGGAAGAAATCGATTTGAAAATCAACATGCTCGAATGCCACGAAAGCCAGCTCGTTTGGATGCGTGACCACGACGGCATTGATTTCGCTGACATGGTGAAAACCTGCTCTCGCTATCGCGGTTATCAGTGCGGTGCGGACTACGCAGAAGGTTTCAGACAATGTCACGTGTACCTGAAAGGTACTACCAAACGTCTGTTGCCGTAATAGATACGGTTAACGATACATATTAGGAGGAAAAAGACTATGGATTTTATGAGCACCGTGAAAGGTTCTCTGCTCGAGAACTTCTATCCCAATGGTTGGGACATGCAAAAAATCGATGATTGCTGTGAGAAGGGCGTGGAACGTGAAGCGTTCTGGAACAAAGACTTCAACCCCATCTCTTGCGACAGCTTGGGCGATTTCGAAACCCTGATGGGTCATGAAATTGCTATGCAAATCAAAAAATCTCGTGACGCAGGCGAAAAACTGGCTATGATTTTGCCGGTTGGCCCGATGGGCATGTATCGCTGGGCAGTATACTTCCTCAACGAGTGGAACGTACCCTGTGACCACGTGTACACCTTCAACATGGACGAGTGGGCCG
This sequence comes from Acutalibacteraceae bacterium, assembly GCA_045634325.1. Classification (GTDB taxonomy): domain Bacteria; phylum Bacillota; class Clostridia; order Oscillospirales; family Acutalibacteraceae; genus URNF01. Next base: position 13,422 of record JAZRAA010000024.1, read on the forward strand.
ACGCCGAAGGCAACACCCTGCCCTCTTCCAACCCCGCCTCTTTCGAATACAGCATGAAAGCTGCATTCTTTGACCGCTTGGGCGAAAACACCGTCCCGCCGGCACAGCGCAACTTTGCGACCAAAGAAAATCTGCCCACCTATGCCGGCAAAATTGCCGCTTTGAAAGCAGAAGGCGCTCGCTTGGTTCTGGTTTACGGCATCGGCAGAATGTCCCTCATCGCTTTCTGGGAGCCCCAGTTTGCCGACGATTATGCTAATGACGAAGAATGGAAGGCAGCTACCCATCGCATCGGCGCAAAATTGCATCCGCTGACCATCGAACAGAATGCTATCACCAGCTTCAAGAGCCGTACCACCCTCATCCCCTGCACCGCCAACACCATCGGCCCCGGCTTGTTCTTGCAAGCTGACTACGCCATCGGCGGCTGCGACGGCGCTCTGTCTCGTGGCATGGGTTGGCAAGGTATGAGCTTCCTGACCACCTTGCACTTTGGTCCGGACCGCCATATCACTTCCACCTACATCCCCACTCTGCCCGGCAGACTGTTCTATTTGAAAGAACTCGCCGGTCCGTTGACTGCAGAGTGCAACTAATCTCGGTATAACGTATAAAAAAAGACACACTCAACAGAGTGTGTCTTTTTTGTTTTGGGCGCAAAAAAATCGTTTGTCCAAGACAAACGACCTTTTCGCCTGTTTTAGTGCTCGTCGCGCATCTGAGCGAAACACTCGCTGCAGTACACCGGACGGTCCTCACGGGGTTGGAAGGGAACTTTCGCTTCCTGACCGCAGTTCGCGCAAATCGCGGTGAACATCTCGCGGGCGGGTCTGCCGGCATTCTTGCGTGCGTCACGGCAAGCTTTGCAGCGCTGGGGCTCATTGGTGAAGCCTTTTTCAGCATAGAACTCTTGCTCACCGGCGGTGAACACGAATTCGTTTCCGCATTCTTTGCAGACCAGAGTCTTGTCTTCGTACATTGGAAAAACCTCGCTTAAAAATATTTGCCCAGTGCCAATTAACCGACCATTTACATATCAACGTTCTGATTAGATGTCCGAGCATGTATATCGCAATCGGCCATATGCCGTCATTGCCAAAAATTATGGTGCGTTTTCGGATAACTTCTTGCGTACCCGTTGCAATGCATTATCTACTGCCTTGGAAGAAATGGCAAGCATTGCGGCGATTTCGCCGTATGTTCTGCCGGCAAGATGCGCTGTCAACACTTTGTATTCCAAGGTGCTCAACCGCTCACGCAAACGGCGATACAGCCGTCCGGCTTCCTCTTTTTCCACCACCAAAACGGCAGGGTCAACTTGTCCGCTGTCGGCGATAGATAAGAAATCCTCATCCGACTGCGACACTTGAACGCATCCCTCGGGAAGCAACCGCCGCACCACAGAAAGTATGCGGTTTCGGATACAGGATGCAGCAAATGCGTGAAACGCGCCAAGCGTGGGTTGATACGCATGAACTGCTGCAACCAGCGCCAACAGACCCTCTTGCAACAAATCTTCCGCATCAATGCCCGGCAAATTGTGATACCGCGCCGCAAAACGACTCATCATCGGCATCATACGCTGTGCCAACAAATCAAACGCTTCACCACTACCATCAACGGCTTTCACAACCAACGCGGCATCTTGCTCGTCAACAGAAGGCTCAACTGTTTTGTCTAGCACAACATCACCTCGGGCACTTTCGCACTCTCCAGTTCAATATACCATCTCCATATTTTTTTGTCAACAGTTTTTTAAATAAAATTGTGCGGTTGTTTGCAAAATGTATAATAATGTGTATATTTTTTGTCAGTATATACAAAATTTTACATTTTTACGCATCTTTCGACGAAATAAAGACAAAATTTCCGACCTGACAGCAGTTGACATTCTCACTTTTTTATATTAAAGTATAAAGAAACATTATATAAAGTCTTTGAAAAGGGGACATGAAAATGGAAAACACAGCAAAAACCATGGAAAAAATTGTTGCGCTTTGTAAAAACCGCGGCTTTATTTTCGCCGGTTCGGAGATTTACGGCGGTCTCGCAAACACGTGGGACTACGGCCCACTCGGCGTAGAGCTGAAAAATAACGTGAAAAAAGCATGGTGGAAAAAATTCGTGCAGGAAAATCCTTATAACGTAGGATTGGATGCCGCCATTCTCATGAACCCGCAAACCTGGGTTGCGTCCGGCCACCTTGCAGGTTTCTCCGATCCGTTGATGGATTGTCGCGAGTGCCACGAGCGTTTCCGTGCGGATAAACTCATCGAAGATTGGTGCGCTGAAAATGATTTCACCCTGCCCAAGCCCATCGATGCTTTCTCTCAGGCGGAAATGAAAGAGTTTGTGGAAGAGCACAACATCCCCTGCCCCACCTGCGGCAAACACAACTTCACCGACATCCGTCAATTCAATTTGATGTTCAAAACATTCCAAGGTGTTACCGAGGACGCGAAAAACACCGTGTACCTCCGTCCCGAAACCGCACAGGGCATCTTCACCAACTTTGTAAACGTCCAGCGTACCACCCGCAAAAAACTGCCTTTCGGCATCGGACAAATCGGCAAATCCTTCCGTAATGAAATCACCCCCGGCAACTTCATTTTCCGTGTGCGCGAATTCGAACAGATGGAACTCGAATTTTTCTGCAAACCCGGCACCGATTTGGAATGGTTCGGATACTGGCGTGAATTCTGCCACCAGTGGCTGCTCGCCATCGGCCTGAAAGACGAAAATCTCCGTCTGCGTGACCACGACCCCGAGGAATTGTGTTTCTATTCCAAAGCCACCACCGACTTTGAATTCTTGTTCCCGTTTGGTTGGGGTGAACTGTGGGGTGTCGCTGACCGTACCGATTACGACTTGACCCAACACCAAAACACTTCCGGCAAAGATTTGACCTATTTCGACCAAGAAACCGGCGAACATTATATCCCGTACGTCATCGAGCCCAGCCTCGGTGTAGAACGCAGTGTGTTGGCTGTTCTGTGCGATGCGTATGACGAAGAAGTGGTGGATGCCGAAAAGAACGACACCCGCGTTGTGATGCGCTTACATCCCGCACTCGCACCGTTCAAAGCCGCCGTGTTGCCGCTTTCCAAAAAATTATCCCCCAAAGCACAGGAAATCTACGCCGAACTGGCAAAAGATTTCATGGTGGACTTCGACGATGCCGGTTCTATCGCCAAACGCTATCGCCGTGAAGACGAAATCGGCACCCCGTTCTGTATCACCGTCGACTTTGACACCGTGGGCGACCCCGAAAAAGGTTTGCCCGCCGATAACTGTGTCACCGTGCGTGAACGAGATTCGATGGAGCAGGTACGTATTCCGATTTCGGAACTCAAAGCCTACCTCACCGAAAAAACCGCATTCTAAACATACAAAAAAATCGGTCAGCTTTGCTGGCCGATTTTTATATTACAAAAAAAAAACTCCCGAAGCCTCATGGCTTCGGGAGTTGACATTTTCATCAAGGGGTGGGGAACAAACCGCTGGCAGGGAAGTAGATATCACCAATATCAGCGATTTCCTCGGTGAACACATATTTCAGAGGGGTCACTTGAGGGGTAACATATTCTTTTTTCATGACCACATCTCTCCTTACTGCACATTTATACTGTTTGTTCGCATAGTACGGGTATATAATAGCATAGGAAACCTGAAATTGCAAGCACTTTTTACACTTTTTTTCGCAATTCTCGAAAAAAAGTTTTCAATTGCGCACTACATTCCTCTTGGCATAATCCATATTCGCAAGTAGGCTTATGATTAAACGGCTGTGCAAATAAATCCACCACCGAACCACAACAACCCGCTTTTGGATCAGCCGTACCGATATATACGCTATCAATCCGTGCATTGATAATAGCGCCCGCACACATTGGGCAAGGTTCCAAGGTGACGTATAACGCACAGCCCGACAAACGCCAACCGCCCAACGTCCGACACGCCATATCAATTGCCTCAATTTCGGCATGCGCCAACGCATTTTTATCCTTTTCACGACGGTTTCTGCCTTCACCGACAATCACACCATCTTTAACAATAACAGCGCCAACCGGCACTTCCCGCTCCGCAGCAGCCAAAGCCGCCAACTCCAAAGCGCGACGCATATACTGTTCTCGCACCGCCATCACCTCGAAAAAAGTGCTACACGCAACACTATCAAAATCAAACCGAGTATCATCAATGGTGTTTTTAAGAAATTGGCCACACAAGCACCCGCCGGATACCGTATCCATGAAAGCCGACGGTATACCGCACTGCGACGAAGCAAGCATGCTACTGCCACCACTACGCCGATGATACCAATACCATATAGCACAACCGTATACACAACATTACGTGTCGTATCATCCATCGACAGTGTCATATATTCCAATGAAACCGACATCATGTTGTTTAGAAAATGTACGCCGATTGCCAGCCACACGTTGCCGGTCGCCAAAGTGATATAGCCGAGTACCAAACCCACAAGCAACGCAAACACACTTTGCACGGCATTCCCGTGAATAAAACCAAACAAAACAGCGCTCACCGCAATGGCAAACCAATCACCATATTTGCGCAACGCACCCAGCACGCACACACGAAACACCAATTCTTCCAACACCGCAGGCAACAATGCTAACACGATGATGTTGAGCGCAAAACTGGTGGGAGTTGCTTCTAAAAAAGAAGGGGATTCGGGCAGTGAGATGCCTCTATCCTGCAAGTATGACGCAAACATTGAAGAGACGATGTTCGCACCGATGCAACCGCCCATTCCTATCCAAACAGCCGCCGTCTGCGTGCGTGTAGAAAGAGGGCGAACGGTAAACATACCACGCAAACGACGACCAAACAGCAAGCAACACAGCAGCACGGGAACGCCCATGCAAGCAATATAGATACAACCGTACAACAGCAAGTACCGTGTGTTGCCGAGTCCCAAATCGTTAAAATTGAGTGCATCAGGCGACAGCAATCCGCTACGCACCGCTACTGCGGAAAGGGTAGAAAACAAAAATGTTAAACCACTTAACACCAAAATCAGAATGCCGCCCACGAAATTGCCGTCACTATGCAAAGTTTCACGCACTTGCGCAGGCAAAAAAGGGCGCGGCATACCGTTTGTTTGCATTACATAACCTCCGGGGAGTCAATTTTCAGCAACGTCAACGCATTGCGCAAGGTAATGCGAGTAGCATCACACAGCATCAAACGTGCTTGCATCAAACCCGCATCCTCACCCATAACACGGCAAGCGTTGTAGAACTTATGAAACAAAGTTGCCAATTCCATGCAATAACGGGTGATACGAGCGGGGTCATACTCTTTCGCCGCTTCCACAATTTCCTTGCTGAAACCGGAGATATGGCGAATGAGTTCTCGCTCTTCGGGGGTGCTCAGCGCACACAAATCCGCCTTGGCGGGTGCTACCGCAACACCTTCCTCCTGCATTTTGCGGAAGATGGAACAAATGCGCGCATGCGCATACTGCACGTAGTATACAGGGTTAGAGGAAGATTGTTCAATAGCCAAATCCAAATCAAAGTCCATACGGGTACCCGCTTCACGCAAAATGAAGAAGAACCGTGCCGCATCGGCAGGGATTTCTTCCAGCAAATCCACCAACTGAATAGCTTTGCCGGTACGTTTAGACATACGAACCACTTCGCCGTCACGCATCAAGCGTACTAACTGGATGAGCACCACTTTCAATTTATCGCCATCCAAACCAATGGCATCCATCGCGCCTTTCATACGGGCAACGTGTCCGTGGTGGTCAGCGCCCCACACGTCGATGCAGGTATCAAAACCACGCAAGAATTTATTGCGATGGTAAGCAATATCCGCCGCGAAATAGGTGGGATTGCCGTTAGCACGAATCAGCACGTCGTCTTTCAGTTCCAGTTTCTCGATTTCTGCTTCGGTTTTACCTGCGGCACGCAATTTCTCACCCAAAACTTCCGCGTTTTTATACCACAGCGCACCCTCTTTTTCATAGGTGAGACCGTTTTTGGTGAGAATATCAATCACTTCACGCACCTCGCCGCTCTCATGCAGACGAGATTCGCGGAACCACTCGTCATACACAATGCGATAGGTGTCCATATCTTTATGCATCTTATCGATGTTGCGGGGCAAAGCAAACTCTACCAAAGCCGTGCGACGTGCTTCGCTATCGGTTTCAACAAATGCATCGCCATATTGGTCGGCAAAATTCTGTGCGTGCACTTTAATATCATCGCCCTGATAGGCGTCTTCCGGCATCGGTATGGCATCTTCGCCTTTGAACAGTTGCAAATACCGCACTTCCAGTGAAGTGGCAAATTTTTCAATTTGATTGCCCGCATCGTTGATATAAAATTCACGCCACACATCGTATCCCGCCGCGTCCAAAACCGCCGCCAAACAGTCGCCCAGCGCACCACCGCGCGCGTTGCCCATGTGCATCGGGCCGGTGGGGTTGGCAGACACGAATTCCACCATCACCTTTTTGCCTGCGCCGAAATCTGAACGGCCGTATGCCGCCTTTTTATCACACACGTCTGCAACAATATCCGCATAATAAGCGGCGGATAAGAACAGGTTAATAAAACCGGGTCCTGCAATTTCCACTTTTTCAAAATATGTATCAGCAAGGTCTAAATATGCGACCAAAATTTCCGCAATGCGACGAGGTGCCAAGCGGAAAGCACGTGCGGACACCATTGCCACGTTCACAGCAAGATCGCCGTGGGCACGGTCGCCGGGGATTTCCACGGTATATTCCGGCAATTCACCTTGCGGCAGTTCACCCGCATTCATCGCCGCTTGTACCGCAGCGGCAATACGCTCTCTCAAAACAGTTTCGGCTGTATATACAATCTGTGACATACAAAACATCCTTTCTCAAATCAGCAATACGGCTGTACCGCAATATGTAAATCCTGACGGGACATCATACTGCCGCCGACATCTAACGTATACGACACATCGAGTGTGCCACCGCCCGGTTGCAAATTCTGTTCCAATCGGTCGGTGAATACACCAAGCATCAAGTTACCTACCGGGGTGCTGTAACTGCAAACGTGGCGTTTTTTATATTCCATCACCAGCAAGCCGGCGGACTTACCTTGGCGTTGCAAAGTCACCATGTGATCCTGCACACGCAAAGTGGTCAGCGTACCCTCCATGCCGGTGGCGGCGGTTTCCTGATAAGACAGTGTGAATCCATCCGGTTCCTGTCGCATCAACGCACCCGTGGTGAGTTCGATTTGGTCGGTCTGTCCGTCAACATGTTGCGTACCGACAACGGTAATCATTACCTTCACGTACCGTTCCCCTTTTTTACATAATTACAAAATAATATACCATATAAGAGAAAAAAGTGCAACTCTTATTTTATAAAAAACCGTCGCAGGAACATCTCCTGCGACGGTTTTCCGTCTGCTCTTACCCAAACTATACTTTGCCGGTTTTCCGGTGAGCCGAATTAGCAAGACAGACGGCAAATTCCGTTACTTTTTGCGGAAAGACATACAGTCGGTGCATTGGTTCATAGTGGGATTACCCTCATGCGTACCCACAGTAATACGGTCCAGCGCGCAGTATTCACCACATGTGCTATGATTTGCACACTGAGTTACGTGACATTCAATACACTTATTTTCCTTGGAACATTCCATGGCAGATGCCTCCTTTCTCGGAACTTGGAGAACGGGCGAAACGCCCTGACAGCGACGACCCCTCGGTCAGTTTCGCTATCTTGCTAAAAGGGTTTTTGCCCTTTCGATGACAGGATTCGCACCTGTCATCGGATACGAATTCTGTCCCCCTTATCATGTCCGAGAAACTGCCGTCTATGCATCCCAAAGTGCCGATAACGGTTGGAAGGTATATCCCATTTCTTTCCATTTTGTCAGCAACTCATCTAAAATTTCGCAGTTAGTGCGGGATGTGGAATGCAACAACACAATCGCACCGGGATGTACCCGTGGCAATAATTTTGCAAACGCCTGCTCTTTAGTGGGTTGGTCATCTACATACCAATCCACATACGCCAAACTCCAAAAAAATGTTTTATAGCCATTCTGTTTTGCAATTTTCAAATTTTGCTCGCTATATTTCCCTTGCGGCGGGCGATAATATTTTTGCATGGCTTGACCCGTAATCTCCGTATATGTTTTCTCCAATTTTTCCAATTCTTTTCGAAAGCCGTCTTCGGTACTGACAGCGGACATGTCAGGATGACTGTATGTATGGTTGCCAACGATATGTCCCTCTGCCACCATGCGTTTTACCAATTCAGGTTGGGTTTCCATGAAATTGCCCACCACGAAAAAAGCAGCGGGCACACCATGCTTTTTAAGGGTATCGAGAATCGGTGCGGTATACCCGTTATCATACCCCGCATCAAAGGTGAGATATAACACCTTTTGTGTGGTGTCACCTGTATACACGGCATCATATTGCCGCAAAAACTCTGCCGAGGCGTTACCTATCGGCGTGGTGCCGTTATCCCCAAACCGTAAGCCCCAGTTGGTGTTTGCCGCCACCGTGGCAACGCTCACCGCCACCTGCAAACGGTACAAACATACTGTGGCAAGCAGCACCAACGCCAGTCCCAATGCCGTCGCTTGCACATATCGCCGTCTGATAATCCAATACATACACATCTCTCCTTTTTATACTATCGTATGAATACACACCACAAAAAATGTGTTGACAAATCGAAAAATATGCGATATTGTTAAGTACAGAAAAATTGCATAAGAAAAACAAGGGGAGCTGACTATGCGTCGGCTGAGAGCGGATACAAATATCCGAAACCCTAAAACCTGAACCGGATAATGCCGGCGGAGGGATAGTTTTGACAGCGCAAATTGCGCTATTTATCACCTTTCGTCCATCCGGCGGGAGGTTTTTTTGTGCGCAAAAGGAGAATTGCCATGAAAAACAAAACCGTCCGTCTAACCGAGAGTGCCGTGATGCTGGCACTCGCCACCGTGTTGAGCATACTGCCGATTTTAGAACTGCCGTACGGCGGCAGTGTCACCGTTTGCAGTATGTTGCCGCTCGTTGTCATCGCCTACCGACACGGCGTCAAACACGGCTTGTTCACCGGCGCTGTATACGGCTTGCTGCAAATGCTGTTGGGTATGAAAAACGTGATGTATTTCACCACACCACTATCCATTGCCGCCGTCATACTGCTGGACTACGTACTGGCATATACCGCGATAGGCCTTGCGGGTCTGTTCCGCAATATGTGCAAACGGCAAACCCCCGCTATGATATGCGGCACTTTGCTCGCCTGTGTGATACGCTACGTATTACACGTGATTGCGGGTGCGACCGTTTGGGCGGGACTTTCCATTCCGAGTTCTGCCGCACTTATCTATTCTTTCGCGTATAACGCGACCTATATGTTGCCCGAAACCATCGTATTGACACTGGGCGTTTCGCTGGTAGCCGGTTGGCTGCAACTGCGTGGTGAAACGGTGGGCAGAACCGCTCCCACCCCCAAAACGAAAAACGGATTTGCCGTTGCTGCAGGTATCGTTGCAGTTTCCACGCTGATTTTCGACGTACGCACGATATTTGCACATTTACAGGATGCAGATACGGGTGAATTTATTATCACAGGCTTGCAAGCGGTCAACTGGGGGCTTGTAAGCATCGTCACCGCTGTCGGCGCCGCCATATGTGCCGTGTTACTGTATATTCGTCACATGAAAACAAAATCATAATCAAACCGCCCTTCGGGGCGGTTTTTTTTATTATGACAAAGCCGCGCTTTCTTGCATATTTTAGAGAGAAAGGAGCGGTCTTATGGAAGCACTGCACATCGAAAACATTGAGCACACCTACCAAGCCAAAAACGGCGAAGTTACCGCTCTTACAGACATCAATTTTTCCATGCAACAGGGCGATTTTTACAGTTTGGTAGGACCTTCCGGTTGTGGAAAGTCCACCCTTTTGTCTATTGTTGCGGGACTGCTGACTCCCTCCGGCGGGCGTGTGCTTATCGGCGGCAAACCGGTCACCGACATCTCTCCCCGCATCGGGTATATGCTACAAAAAGATAATCTGTTAGAGTGGCGTACCATCCGCAAAAACGTGCTGTTCGGGCTGGAAATCCGCAAAAAACTCAACCCCCAAACCATCGAACACGCCGATCGTCTGCTCAAAACCTATGGATTATATGAATTCAAAGACAAGTACCCCTCACAAATTTCGGGCGGTATGCGTCAGCGTGTTGCGCTTATCCGCACACTGGCAGTATGTCCCGACATTCTGTTATTGGACGAGGCATTCTCTGCGCTGGACTACCAGACACGATTAGAGGTGACCGAGGACGTCTACCGCATCCTAAAACAAGAAAATATCACCACCTTGATGGTCACCCACGACATCCCCGAATGTATCAGTATGAGTGACGTCGTGGTGATACTTACCCCGCGTCCCGCAACGGTCAAAGAGTTATTACCCATCCGTTTTGACCTGCCGCACCGTTCCCCGCTCGCGTGCCGCAACACCACACAGTTTTCCAAATATTTTGACCATATATGGAAAGAGTTGGAGCACCATGCGTAAAAACAAAGCCACGCTTTCCTCCGCCCGTCGCATATATCTGCAAACGGTGCAAACCAGAAAGCGACGTATTCTGTTTTGTCAAATCGGTATCCTTGTTTTGTTTGTTGCCGTGTGGGAACTTGCCGCTACCATCGGTCTTATCGACAGTTTTGTATTCAGTAAGCCCTCCCGCATCCTGCAAACCTATCTGAGTATGGCGCAAAACGGATTGCTCACCCACATCGGTGTCACCGTTTTTGAAACACTCACCGGATTTTTACTGGGAGCGGTCAGTGGCACAGCGCTTGCAATTATTTTATGGTGGAGCCCATTTATCGCCAAGGTGAGTGAACCATATTTGGTGGTACTGAATTCCTTACCGAAAATTGCGCTGGGCCCTGTTATTATTATCATTGCGGGTGCAGGCACCAAAGCCATTATTGTGATGGCACTCGCCATTTCCCTGATTGTCACGGTCCTTGAAATGCTGGGTGGATTTCACCGCACCGACGGGGAACTTATACGCATGGCAGAATCCTTTGGTGCCAAACGGCAGCAAATATTCATAAAAATCGTCTTTCCGTATAACATTGCTACCTTGTTCGATTCACTGAAAATCAATATCGGTTTATCGTTGGTGGGTGTTATCGCCGGCGAATTTCTCGTTTCAAAAGCAGGATTGGGTTACTTGATTGTGTACGGTGGTCAAGTATTTAAACTGGATTTGGTCATGGCAAGTGTCATCATATTGTCGGCGGTTGCCGCGCTGATGTATGAAGCGGTTCATCTGTTACAAAAATGGGTATCCCATCACATTTCACATTCTTAATCGGAGGTACATCTTATGAAATTACTGTTGCGTCTCATTTCGGTGTTCGCAGTCCTCATGATACTCACGTTATCACTGGTCGCCTGCGGACCAAAAGAACAATCCTTACAAAAAGTGAGAGTGTGCGAAGTCACCCACTCGATTTTCTATGCACCACAATACGCCGCCATTGCACTGGGCTTTTTCGAGCAGGAAGGCATCGAAATCGAACTTTCCAACGGCCAGGGCGCAGATGCCGTTATGTCGGCAGTGTTATCTAACAATATCGACATTGGATTTGCCGGCCCCGAAGCCGCCATCTACGTATATAACGAGGGCAAAGAAGACTATCCGCAGGTATTCGCACAAGTCACCCGACGCGACGGCTCTTTTCTTGTCGCACGCCAAGATACCGACACTTTTAAATGGACCGATTTGAAAGGTGCACACGTATTACCCGGCAGAAAAGGCGGCGTACCGTATATGACGCTCGAATATGTATTGCGTCAAAACGGCTTAAACCCCGCCACCGACGTCAATTTGGATACCAGCGTACAATACGCACTAATGACCGCCGCCTTCACCGCGGGTACGGGCGACTATTTCACCTGTTTTGAGCCTACCGCCTCCATGTTGGAAGCACAAGGGAAAGGCTATATTGTAGCCGCCGTGGGCGATGGCGCGGGGGATATTCCCTATACCGCCTATTTTGCCAAAAAAAGTTATCTCGAAAAAAACAGCGACCTTGTCGCCGCTTTTACCCGTGCTTTATACAAAGGTCAACAGTGGGTCAGCACACACTCCGCAGCTGAAATTGCAAAAACAGTAGCCTCGTTCTTCCCCGACACCGACCTTGATCTACTCACCGCCTCGGCACAATCATATATTGACATTGACGCGTGGTGTGATACCCCTGCCATGAGCGAAACCTCATTCAACCGTTTGCAACAAGTTATGAAAGAAGCGGGCGAACTGACCAAAACCGCACCCTTTGCAAACGTGGTCAACAACACCTTTTCCAATGCAGCATGCGGTTCTTAACACAACAAAAAAACGATATTTTTTAGCAAAAACATGATAGACAATGCTTTAGGTTATATCTATAATGAAACTGTCTTAATAGTGGATTTATTTCGCTGTTTGCAACATCAAAATAAAAAATTGTGATTTTCGATAGCGCAAAATATTATAAATTCGAGACTGTAAAAGTCTAGTTTGAAAAGGTGAAAAAATGAGAAAATTGAATGTAGGCATCATCGGCTACGGCGGTATGGGCAGCGGCTTTCATACACGTCATGCGATAAATAGCGATGTGGTCGAGTTGTTGGGTGTATATGACATCCTGCCCGAAAGACGTGAAGCAGCAGAACAAAACGGCATTTTTGCCTATCCCACATTAGAGGCTATGCTCGCTGACGATCGTATTGACCTTGTCACCGTCGCTATCCCCAACGATGTGCATAAAGATGTGGTCATCAAGGCGTTGGATGCGGGAAAGCACGTTATCTGCGAAAAGCCGGTTGCCATGAACTGTGCAGAATTGGACTTGATGCTGGAAGCAGCACAACGAAATAACCGCCTGTTCACCGTGCATCAAAATCGCCGTTGGGACGTGGATTATCTTGCCATGCAACAGCTTGTTGACAGTGGTGAAATCGGTGATATTATCAACGTCGAATCTCGCATCCACGGGTCGCGTGGTATTCCGAGCGACTGGCGTGGCATCAAACAGTACGGCGGCGGTATGTTGTATGACTGGGGCGTACATCTGATTGACCAAGCCATGTTGTTAATTCCCGAAAAAGTTGTGGGTGTACAATGTGCCTTTGACCACATCACCAACGAGGAAGTAGACGACGGTTTTAAAATGACCATGACTTTCGAAAGCGGAAAAACCGCTTATTTGGAAGTCGGCACCTATAATTTCGTGTCCATGCCGCGCTTATATATGCGGTGTCGCAACGGCTCTGCATATATTGCGGATTGGCGTGAAAACTGCAAAGTGGTCAAATGTAAATATTGGCACGAAAACGACGTATTGCCGGTGCAAACCGCTGCGGGTCTGACCAAAACCATGGCACCGCGCGACGAAGTGACAGTGGACAGTTATGAACTGTCGCAACCCGCTTCCGACGTGCACGATTTCTACCGCAACGTGTGTAAAGCCGTAGCAGGCAAAGAAGCATCCCTTATCACCCCCACGCAAATGCGCCGTGTGATGCAAGTAATCGACACCGCATTTTTGTCGGTCGAAAAAGACACCAAAATTATTTGTGACATTTGAAAAAAGAAAGTCTGCTGCGGCAGGCTTTCTTTTTTCATTGACAAGCAATGTGTAAACGGGTATAATATCTTATATTTTAAATAAAGGCAGTGATTTTCGTGAAACAAGATACAGCATGCATCCACAGCGGTTATTTTCCCAAGAACGGTGAACCGCGCCAGATGCCGATTGTGCAAAGCACAACGTTTAAATATGACACCAGCGAAGATATGGGCAAATTGTTCGATTTGGAAGCGAGCGGTTATTTTTATTCCCGTTTGCAAAACCCCACCTGCGATAATGTTGCGGCAAAAATCTGCGCATTAGAAGGCGGTAGTGCTGCTATGCTGACCTCCTCCGGTCAGGCGGCTTCATTCTTCTCCGTCTTCAACATTGCCGGTTGCGGCGACCACGTGGTATCTTCCTCCGCGCTGTACGGCGGCACCTACAACCTGTTTGCTGTCACGATGAAGCGTATGGGCATTGATTTCACGTTTGTGGCGCCGGATTGCACCATGGAAGAACTGAATGCTGCTTTCCGTCCCAACACCAAAGCGGTGTTCGGCGAAACCATCGCTAATCCCGCATTGGACGTATTGGATTTCGAAAAATTCGCCACTGCGGCACACGCACACGGCGTACCGCTGATTGTGGACAATACTTTTGCAACCCCCATCAACTGTCGTCCTTTTGAATGGGGCGCAGACATCGTCACCCATTCCACCACCAAATATCTCGACGGACACGGCTCTTCTGTGGGCGGCTGCATCGTGGATTCGGGCAAATTTGACTGGACCAAATATCCGGATAAATTCCCCGGCCTTTGCACTCCCGACGAAAGTTATCACGGTATCACCTACACCGAGCGTTTCGGCTTGGAAGGTGCGTATATTACCAAGGCTACCGCACAGTTAATGCGTGATTTGGGCACCACCCAATCCCCGCAAAGTGCGTATCTCATCAACCTTGGCATCGAAAGTCTGGCTCTGCGTATGCGTCGCCACTGTGACAACGGCCAAGCGGTCGCCGAATTCCTGCAAGCACACGAAAAAATCGCTTGGGTGCGATACAGCGGTCTGCCGGGTGACAAAAACTACGAACTCGCTAAAAAATATCTGCCCAACGGCACCTGCGGTGTGGTCAGCTTCGGCGTGAAAGGCGGCAGAAAAGCGGCAGAAGCCATGATGAAACAATTGAAACTCGCTTCTATCGCTACTCATGTGGCAGACGCCAAAACCTGCTGTCTGCATCCCGCCAACGCCACCCATCGTCAAATGAACGATGCGGAACTCGAAGCGGCGGGCATTACCCCCGACCTTATCCGTTTCTCTTGCGGTATCGAAGCGGCGGAAGATATCATCGCCGACTTGGCACAAGCACTGGAAACCATCTAATCAACTATCGACATACTCGAAAGGAGGCGAACTGCCGTGCCGATTAAAATCCCCGACGCATTACCCGCAGTGGAAGCGTTGTTGCGTGAAAACATCTTTGCGATGACCGAAAAACGTGCCATCACACAGGATATTCGTCCTTTGAAAATCCTGCTTTTAAATTTGATGCCTACTAAAATCGTCACCGAAACGCAATTTTCAAGATTGCTCGGCAACTCGCCGTTGCAGGTGGAATTGGAATTGTTGCACACGCAAACGCACGAATCCAAAAACACACCCGCCGACCACCTGATTTCATTTTATAAATCGTTTGATGAAATCAAAAATAACAATTATGACGGCATGATTATCACCGGTGCGCCTGTCGAACACCTGCCGTTTGAACAGGTGGATTATTGGGACGAGTTGTGCGAGATTATGGAATGGAGTAAAACCCACGTGCACAGCACCTTGCATATCTGCTGGGGCGCACAAGCGGGACTTTACTACCATTACGGTATCGGAAAACAGCAACTCCCCGCCAAAGCATTCGGCGTGTTCCCGCATCAAGTGGAGCACAAGACCTCCATGTTGTTCCGTGGATTTGACGACGTGTTTATGGCACCCCATTCCCGCCATACCACCATTTCCCGCGAGGATATCGCAAAGAGAGAGGAACTCAAAATCCTTGCCTCGTCACAAGAGGTTGGTGTGTTTGCGGTAGCATCCAAAAATGCACGACAATTCTTTATCACCGGTCACGCAGAATATGATGCTGACACGCTCAAAAAAGAATATTTGAGGGACAAAGAAGCAGGCTTGCCCATTGCAATGCCTGTCAACTATTTCCCCGATAACGATGATACCAAACAACCGTTGGTCACGTGGCGTTCCGCCGCTAACCTGTTGTTCACCAACTGGCTCAACTACTTTGTGTATCAAACGACACCCTACAAAATCGAAGATATCAAATAAAAAGAAACGCGCCCCGAGCGGAGCGCGTTTCTTTTTTTATTGTTGACTTGTTTTCGGTTTGCTTTCTTTCAAAGTACAAGTCACGTCAAATTTCGTCTGCTCGCCCGTTCTGCTGTCCAAACGTAACAATGACAAAGTGACCGTATCTCCTGCCTTGTGCTTTGCCATTTCGGCACGCAATTCACTGTATCCGTTGATTTTCACGCCGTTGACAGCGGTGATCAAATCACCGATGCGTGCGCGGGTGTCGGATAACACCGAGCCGGTTTCGATAGAGCGAATGACAAAACCATAATAACCGTTACTGGAAATGGAATAGCCGGTGATACCCAGTTCCACACGACCACGTACATATCCATAGCGAATCAAGTCGTCAATGACCGTTTTTGCTTCGTTAATCGGGATAGAGAAACCCAGTCCCTCATATCCTTCAGCGGCTATTTTGGCGGAGTTGATACCCACCACCTGACCGTTGTTGTTGAGCAGAGGGCCACCGGAATTGCCGGGATTGATAGCGGCATCGGTTTGCAAACATTTGATGGAATAACCCGTATCCTCGTACACGTCACGAGCAAGGCCGGAAATGATGCCTTGGCTGGCAGACCATTGCAAGCCGCCCGCATTACCCAGTGTCAACACACGCGCACCCATCACCAATTTGGAAGAATCACCAAATTCGGCTGCCGACAAATCATCGGCATCCACCTTGATAACCGCAAGGTCAGTGGACTCATCCGCACCAATAACTTTCGCATCTTCATACGTTTTCTCGGCACTGGTGGTAACATCAATGCGGTCAAATGCTTTGCCGGTTTCCTCGTCAATGACAACGTGCCAGTTGGTAATAATGTAGCCATCTTTGGTCATCACAATACCGGTAGCTTCGCCCGCTTTGGTGAGCGTTTCACTGCCAAAGCCATACTGATACAATGTATTTGGCACCTGCATGCTATACACGTTGATAACCACGGTGCTGTCCATATTCGACTCGATAATCTGAGAAGCGGCAAGACCGCCGTCATCGTCCGCCCAGTCGGTGATGCTAAGGGTAGGCGCGTTATCATTGATACCTTCTTCTTGCAACACTTGGTCGTCAGTCGAAATCATCACATCATTGGTACCCAAAATAGCAAACACCAACATCACCAGCATAGCGAGTACCGCAACCACACCGACCACCGCCAACACAATAACCGCGGCACCCTGCCGTTTTTTGCGAGGAGCGGGCGGTTCGGGCGGTGCTACATAATACGGTTGCTGCGGTGCGGCATTCTGCGCTGAGGTATTATCCGTCTGTTGCGGCGCACTGCGATACCAACCCGCTTCATAGGTCGGTTTTTCGGGCGCAGGTGTCGGCTCGTGCGGCGTTTCCTGCGTCGGTATCGTCGGCTCCGTCACCGGCGGGGTGTCACCTACCACGGGCTGCTGCTCGGCGGGAGGTGTCACATTGTTTTCTTCGGTGTTGTCTGTCATATTCATCCATTCAGACATATATTCACAACCTTTCAGGAATTTTATCAAAACTTATTTTATGAAACTTTGCCTTTTATGGTAACCAAAACATAAATTCCGTGTAGTTCCCTTCTTCGGAACGCACCCGTACTTCCCCTTTGTGCAACGCCATCACCGTTTGCACGATATAAAGGCCCAATCCCACGCCGGTTTTATCCAAACTGCGAGAACGGTCACTCTTGTAAAATCGTTCGAAAATATGCGGTAATTCCGCCGCAGGAATGCCCCCGCCCGTGTTACGGATATAACATGCCGTCCGAGTGTCTTCCTTTGTCAGTGCGATACGGATTTCTCCACCCGGCTCGGTGAATTTTACCGCATTATCCAACAAATTATACAACACCTGACCAATTAAATCAAAATCTCCCTGCACCTGTATGGCGGGCACATCTTCTAAGCCTTTA
The DNA here is from genome assembly GCA_045634325.1 of Acutalibacteraceae bacterium. Classification (GTDB taxonomy): domain Bacteria; phylum Bacillota; class Clostridia; order Oscillospirales; family Acutalibacteraceae; genus URNF01. Next base: position 31,308 of record JAZRAA010000024.1, read on the forward strand.
ATGGAAATCTGTTTCTGTTCAATACGGTTTTCAAATGTCAACAACGTCTGCCCAACCAGCGCCGTGATATCAAACTCCACCTTGTTCAAGGAAAGTTGCCCGCTGTCAATACGGGAAAGTGCCAACATGGATTTCACCAATCGGGATAACCGCTTGATTTCATCACTGACAATATGCAAATAGTGTTCCCGTTTATCAGCGGGAATAGTACCATCCAAAATACCGTCGATAAATCCCGCAATGGTGGTCATAGGGGTGCGCAGTTCGTGCGAAATATTTGCCACAAAGCTGCGTCGCATCGTTTCCACCGATGACAGTGACAGTGCCATGGAATTGAGCGCAAGCGCCAATTCTGCAGTTTCATCTTTACCCGAAATCGGCAAACGGTAACTGAAATCTCCCTGTGCAAACCGATGGGTCGCCTTTGCCATGTTGCGCAGTGGGCGCACCAATCTTTCGGTCATCACATATAACACAATGAAGGTCAACGTAAGCACACCCAACGTGGCAATCATCGCTATTTGAATATTACTGCGCAAATACTGCCAAAAACCGCCTGCGGGGGTACAAACGAACACGTATCCGAGCAACACATCGCCTCTGAAAATGGGCACGCCCGCCACATATTGCCGTTCAGCATAGATGCCGTTGAGCGTATCCACGCCATAATACCCTTTACGTTCGGTAGGGAGCAACCCCGCCACCGAAACAGTGCCCGAAACAGGAATTTCCTCTCCACCCGCATCACACATCAGCAACACTGTGGAGTCAGAGTTGGAAATAACCACACTGCAATCCAGCGTCATGGCAAGCAACTTGATAAACGGAGAAAGCGCACTCTTTTCCATCCGAAAGGACGAACCATTGAAAGTCGGTCTCACATTTTCAGCAGTATATGCAGCAATGGTAACTGCGTGTTCTTCCAACAAAGCGTGCTTTTCTTCCAACCAGTACCGCGAGGACAAAAACAACTGTGCACCCTGCATTACCAGAAAGCTACTGACCACCAGCACCGATATGACAGTGAAATATTTCGAGAAAATACTTTTAAACATACAGCATTATTCCCCTTTAAAGTCCTCGTTGACCTCGAATTTGTATCCCACGCCCCAAACGGTTTTTAAATTCCATTGCGGGGATATACCATCCAATTTTTCACGCAAACGCTTAATATGTACGTCTACCGTGCGGCTGTCACCGTAGTATTCAAATCCCCAAACTTCATCTAATAACTGGTCACGGGTGTAGACACGATTGGGATTGGAAGCCAGATGATACACCAATTCCATCTCTTTTGGCGGTGTATCCACCACTTTGCCATCCACCCGCATCTCAAACGTTTCCATATTGATAGACAATTTGTCAAAACGCAATTCCCGCTGTCTTTTCTGTTCACCCGCACCGCTGCGACGCAAAACCGCTTTGATGCGTGCCATTACTTCTTTAGTTTCAAACGGCTTTACCACATAATCGTCTGCACCGAGTTCCAGCCCCAAAACCTTATCAAAAACCTCGCCTTTGGCGGTGAGCATAATAATTGGTACTTGAGATTTTTTGCGCAATTCACGGCACACCTGCCATCCGTCCAAACGCGGCATCATCACGTCCAGCAAAATCAAATCGGGTTGTTCGCTGTCAAACAACGCCAACGCTTTTTCACCGTTTTCGGCAATAACCGGCTGGTATCCCTCTTTTTCCAGATATAAACGCAACAATTCACAAATGTTGCCGTCGTCATCGACGACCATAATTTTTAACGTCGTCATACGGTCATCCTCCTTTTGCCGATTTTAAGTATACAAGGAAAACGCAACGAGTGTATGAACAAATCATAAATTCAATATGCGTGTTAATATCGCATTGGATACCAAGAAGCCTTGTTTGGTGAGTGCAATTCCCTCATCATCCGCCCGCACCAACGTGCGCGGCAACTGTTTTGCGGCTTGTATCCACGATTGCGGCAAAGAACTGCCAAATCGTTCCAAAAACGCATCTGCACGCAATCCTTCGGTCAATCGCAATCGCAACATAGCGTATTCCGTTGCACTGCCTGCTTGTATGTCGCTATCTTCTTCTAAAATCGGCGCACAACCGTCTATAAACCCTTGTAGGTCACGCGGATACGCATACCGTTTGCCCTCACAAAAGGAATGGGCAGCGGGGCCGAATCCCATATACGGCTCACCGTTCCAATATTTCAAATTGTGACGACTGTGTTTGTCCGGCATTGCGAAATTAGAGATTTCATATTGATGATAGCCCGCCTTTTCAAGCGCATCCGCCGCGGCAAGATACAACGTTGCCGCCTCATCGTCGTCGGGTAAATCGAGTGTTTGGGCAGCAAACGGCGTTCCCACCTCAATTTTCAGCAGATATGCTGACACGTGTGATGCGCCAAGTGCGGCACAAAATGCAACGTCTCTCTCTACCTGCGCCGCCGTCTGATGCGGCACGGCAAGCATCATGTCGAGTGAGATATTGTGTATACCCACCGCTCGCGCATCCTCCACCGCTTTTTGCACATCCCCCGGGGTGTGACGTCTGCCCAACTGTTGTAAAATGAGCGGCGAGGAAGATTGCATACCAAGTGACAAACGGTTGCCACCCGCCGCCGCAAAAGCGGCAAACGTATCCCGCAAGTCATCGGCGGGATTAGCTTCCATGGTGATTTCGGCATCTGCGGGCATGGCAAAACACGTGCGTGCTGTTTGTATCAGCCTTGCCAACCGTTTGCCGCCAAGCAACGATGGCGTGCCACCGCCGAAATACAATGTATCTGCCGTCAAGGAAGCATTTTCCTGCATACGGGCAACCAATGCGTCGGTGTAGGCATCTTTGAGCAGCTCGTCGGCACCGCCAAGCGAATAAAAATCACAATATGGGCATTTTCGGACACAAAACGGCACATGTATATATACACCGATATGCATACGGTCATCCCCCTTTTTGAATGTTTAGTATAGCACATTTGAGCACCTTTTACAAGACCCATAAAAGTAGTATAAAGTTATATATTTACTGTTGCAAAGTTACGGTAAAAGTGGTATGATAAAGTATATATTTATACGTTTTTAGAGGAGGTGTTACCATGGCATTACAATGGAAAGCGGTTGCCCCGCAAGATGTTTGCTTTTTATCTAAATCGGCTATCAACGCACAACTTGCATTTGCAAGTCATCTGCAATTAAAGGTATTGCTGTGGTACGCCGCAAACGGTTGTGACCGTGATGCTTGCGCAAAAGCATTACATAAGTCGAGAACTGCCGTTGACGAAGCAACGCTTTATTGGATACAAAACGGCGTGTTGGAAGACGACAATGCGGTTGTCGAAGAAATCCCGTTGCCGACGGTACCCGCTCCCGCAGTTGAAACCCCCACACCGATCATACAACCTTTGCCGGTCAAACCGCAAATGAAAGACGTTATTGCACGGCAGAAAAAAGACCCCGAATTTTCACAGTTGTTGCACGATGCGTGCGCACGGTTCGGCAGACCGATCAACAACGGCGATATGGAAACGCTGTTGTATTTATATGAAACCGCAGGCATGCCCGCATCGGTCATTCAAATGGCTATCGGTTATGCCGTGGGACGTGGCAGTGCCAATATGCGCTATGTGGAGAAAACCGTATTGGGCTGGCAGGACAGCGGTATTACCACCTTTACCGCCGCTGAAGAGCATCTGCGATTGTTAGAAGAAATGGACGAAGCGGCAAGACGGGTACAGCACTTGACCGGAAAGGCACGCGCGCTTGATTACAGACAACGTGGAATGGCGCACACTTGGATATATGTGTGGAAATTCTCAGACGCACTTATCCAGCTGGCATTGGCGGAAGCCCAGCGAACCACCAAACCGCTTATCCCTTACACCAATGCCATTCTCACGCACTGGATGGAAGAAGGTATCACCGACCCCGTTCAAGCGGCCGCAACCCTCGAAAAGCAAACCCCTGCCTCCCGCAAACGTGGGCAACAAGAAAAAAGTTCCCTCGATTTACCCACCTATGAAAAAATGCTGGAAACATACGTGCCCAGCTTGCCAAAAATGAAAACAAAGGAGTGAGCCACCGTGGGATACACACGTGAAGTTTATAACATTGCCATGCAAGAAATCGAAAACCGCCGCGCCCGCGCCGTGGCAGACGCCGCCGCGTTGCGTCGTGATATGATCGCAAAATATCCGCGCTTGCAAGAAATCGAAAACGCATTGGCCGATACCGGCGCAAAATTGTCCCGTGCGATTTTATCCGGCGGAGATGTTGAAGCCGCCGTTGCCGCCATCAAAGAAGAAAATTTGAGCCTGCAACAAGAGATGGCAGACATCCTAAAAAAAGAACATTCGACAAAACGCAACTTCGACCCGCAATACACCTGCCCCGCTTGCGGAGATACGGGATATGCGAATGGCGAAGCATGCGCTTGCCTGCAAAAACTGTTGCGGGAAGCCTCCGCCAAGCAAGTGTGCAAAGAACTGATGACCACACCCGCACGATTTGAAGATTTAGATTTGACGTTCTATGACGACACAAAATCCGCAGAGCAAACCCTGTCGCCGCGCGAGCGTATGCAACGCATATTTGCTTTTTGCAAACAATACGCAGAGGAGTTTCATTTGCAAATGCCATCACTGCTGTTGCGCGGTGCCACCGGCACCGGCAAGACGCACGTCTCTCTCGCCATAGCGGCGGGTGCGGCGGCAAACGGCTTCTCGGTGTTATACCAGCCTGCCGGCAAGTTGCTGGGAACGCTCGAAAGAGAACATTTCGGCAAACAGTCGGGCGATACGATGGAACTTGCTTTGCACTGTGATTTATTGGTGCTGGATGACCTTGGTACCGAGTTTGATACCAATTTTACCACCGCCACTTTGTATAACATCATCAACAGTCGTATGTTGGACAGTCTACCGACCGTTATCAGTACCAATCTGACACAAGAAGGTCTGCAACAACGCTATGGCGACCAAATCACCTCCCGCATTACCGGCGGGTACGAACCGCTTTTATTCGTGGGAGCGGATATACGACAACAAAAACGTGCCCGCGATATGCGTGCCTGATATATGTTGTTAGAAGGAGACTGCACTATGGAAAACCAGAAACGATGCTTAAATTGCATGCGCCCGCTCGCAGAAAACGATACTGCCTGCCCGCATTGTAAATACACAGTTGACAGTAAAAATCCCGCAGGGTATCTGCCTGCAGAAACGATTTTGCAAGAACATTATCTGGTAGGTCGTGCCATGGGTTCTTACGGAGACGCCTGTGTGTACAAAGGATATGACGTTATGCTGAAAAGCCCCGTGTATATCCGCGAATTTTTTCCCGCCGATTTTTGCGTGCGCGGACAGGATAACACCGTCGTCCCTGCAGCCGATAAGGAAGATGTGTTCGCCGAATATCGCAACAGTTTCTATACCAACGTGCGCACACTGGCAAAGCTGAAAGATTTGCCTTCGATTATGCCGTTGTACGACATTTTCGATGAAAACGGTACGGTATACGCCGTTTATGACTACTGCGAGGGACAATCGCTGTCCCGCACGCTCAAAACTTGTGGCGGACGGATGCCGTGGACAGAACTGCGCCCGTTGTTTATGCAATTGATGACCACCGTGTCCGCACTGCACCGCGCAGGTGTGTACCATCTGGCTATCAGCCCCGAAACCGTTTGGGTGGGGGTTGACGGAAAATTGCGATTGAATGGTTTTGCCATTTCGCAAGCACGTACTGCCGGCACGGCTATCAAACCCCGTTTCTTCGCAGGCTTTGCTGCGCCCGAACAATACGTCACCGATGCAAAATGCGGAGCCGCTACCGATGTATATGGTTTGGCGGCTACCCTTTTCACCGTTCTAACCGGCAACGTCCCGCCCGAAGCGCCTCGTCGTGCACGCGGTGCACAGGATTTGTTCCTGCCCGCCGAAGTGGCGGAGGGGTTGCCCGAATGTGTGGGTGTTGCGTTGTTTAACGCTTTGCAACCCAACATGGAAAAACGTCTGCAAACGGTGGAGGATTTGCGGGAAGCTCTCACCGAAGAACCCGCTGTCAACGCTTTGTTGGAAGATGAAGAAGAGTTGGAAAACCAAGAAAGTAAAACCAAAAACCGTTATCCGTTATATATCGGTATTTCTGTGTTCGTGGTGTTGGGAGTTTTGGCAACCATTTTGCTTTGTCTTTTGTTCCCGCAAGGAAACAACCAACCGGGCGACCTGTCCGAAGCGCCTACGGTGACCACCACCGAGCCCACCAAAACCACTACCACGTATGTAGACCCCGAAAACATCTATTCCATTCCGAATTTGGAAGGAGAAAACTACTTCTCCAAAAAGAATGCTACTATGACCGGTGATTTCAAACTGGAAATTTCCTATATGCAGTTTGACGCCACCACCGAAAAAGGCACCATTTTATCCCAACAACCCGCCGCAGGCGAAAGCGCAAAAGCGGGCGCAACCATCGAAGTGATTATCAGTATGGGCGCCGAAGAACTGTCGGTACCCAACGTCGCGGGCTGGCCGCAAGAATATGCCACCAAATATCTGGAAGCACTCGGTTTTAGAGTGGAAGTGTTACAAGTCAACGTATCGGAATATGAAAAAGGATTGGTAGACGGTACCGACCCCGCACCCGAATCCGCTTTGGGTGTAGGTGATACCATCACCTTGCGAGTGAGCAACATCGAACCTGTCACCGAAAACACCGATGACACAATAACACAATAACACAATGAGAGGAGTACCACTATGGCACAAATCCTTCCCTACCGCGCTTTGCGCTTTACAACAAAGGGCGGTGCAATTGAAACGCTGACCTGTCCGCCGTATGACATCATTTCCGAACAGGAACGACAATCATTTTTGCAACAAAATCCAAACAATATCATCCGATTGGAATTACCGCGTGACAGTGAACAACCGTATGCTCTCGCAGGCGAAATTTTGCAAAATTGGTTGCACGACGGCATCTTGGCGCAAGACGACACCCCCGCTTTTTATATCTATGATATTGCATTTGAAGCGGACGGCAACAAGCACATAACCGGCATCGTCGGCAGGGTGCATTTGGAAGAATTTGAAAAAGGTGTCGTGTTACCGCACGAATTTACACTGTCCAAAGCCAAAGGTGACCGCTTGAATTTGATGCGTGCTACCGGTTGTAATTTCAGTAACATCTATTCGTTATACCGTGAAGACAATACCAATTCCCCCATCCGCGACGTCATGCAACTGACTGCAGATGCAACGCCGATTTATGAAATGACCGATACTGCCGGTCTTGTCCATCGGTTATGGGCATTGACCGACCCCGCGAAAACCGCGGCTGTCACCGCCGCTTTTGCGGATAAAAAACTATATATCGCAGACGGACATCACCGTTACGAAACTGCGCTGAACTACCGCAATGAACTGAAAGCTAACGGCAATCACACCCCCGATGCAGACTATTGTATGATGATGCTGGTAGAAATGAGCCATCCCGGTTTGGTGGTATTCCCCACACACCGCTTAGTGCGTGACCTACCCGCCTTTTCTACCGACTCCTTGCTCACTGCTTGCGCAGAATATTTCGAAACGCAAACGATAGACGCCGAGCAGTTGCAATCGGCTTTAGATGGCGCCTATCAAGCGGGCAAAAAGGCGTTTGGCCTGTATGACGGCGCAAAAACCGTTCTGCTCACTTTAAAAGATACCACTGTGATGGATACACTGTTGCCCGACGTTTCAGCAGCCTCACGACAACTGGATGTTACGGTGCTGCACACGTTAGTGCTGGAGCGTCTTTTGGGTATCGATAAGGAAAATATGGCAAATCAAAAAAATCTGACCTATACACGCAGTCTGGAGGAAGCGGTAGCGCAGGTGGACAACGGCAATGCCAACTGCTGTTTCTTGCTCAACCCCACCCGTGTTTCAGAAATTCGTGACGTGGCAGCCGCAGGCGAAAAAATGCCGCAAAAATCCACCTATTTCTATCCGAAACTCATCACAGGACTCACCATGAACAAAATCCTGTAAAGAAAAAGACACTAAAATGTCACAAAATCGTCATAAATTTATTGTAGTATTATAGATAAAGTAAAATCCGTTTCAACAGGAGGAAACACTGCAAATGATTGAGGTAAAAAACCTGACAAAATGTTATGGTGCGCACTGCGCAGTAGATCATATCAGCTTCGAAGTACACGAAGGCGAAATCCTCGGCTTTCTGGGGCCTAACGGTGCCGGCAAGTCCACCACAATGAATATCCTCACAGGATATCTCTCCTCCACCGACGGCTCGGTGAAAATCGGCGGCTATGATATTTTGGAAGAACCAAACGCAGCCAAAGCAAACATCGGCTATTTGCCCGAATTGCCGCCCATTTATCTCGATATGACCGTGCGGGAATACTTAAATTTCATGTATGATTTGAAAAAATGCAAATTGCCCCGCGCACAACATATTGCCGAAATCTGTAAAATCATGAAAATCGAAGATGTATATGGCAGATTGCTCAAAAACCTTTCCAAAGGTTACAAACAGCGTGTCGGCATGGCACAAGCCCTCATCGGTAACCCGCCCGTTTTGGTGCTGGATGAACCGACCGTGGGTCTTGACCCCAATCAAATCATCGAAATCCGTTCTTTGATTAAAGCGCTGGGCAAACGCCATACCATCATTTTGTCCTCCCACATTTTGTCGGAAGTGCAAGCGATTTGTGACCGTATTGTCATCATCAGCAACGGTAAAATCGTAGCGGATGATACCGCCGAAAACCTCACACGCAGTTACTCCAAAGACCGTCGTATGATGGTGCGTGTCGCAGGCCCGACTTTCGAAGTGGAAAAACTTATCCACAACATCCAGGGTGTCAAACGTGTGAACGCTCTCACCTCGCGTGAAACAGGCACGACCGATTTTGCCATTGAACTCGAAGAAGGCGCAGATATTCGCTATACATTGTTTGAGCATCTTTCGGCACGCGGCTTTGCATTGCTTTCCTCTCACTCCATGGAAAAATCTTTGGAAGAAATCTTCACCTCTCTCACCGGTGAAAACTTTACCAATAATATGAAAGGAGGCGTCCGTTAATGCAAGCAGTATTCAAAAAAGAATTCCGTTCCTATTTCACCACCACTATCGGTTTCGTGGTGCTGGCTGTTATGTTCCTGTTCGCCGGTTTTTCATTTTTTATGTATAACTTGAGCTACGGTTCGCCTTCTTTAAGTTATGTATATCAAAACATCTACACGGTAGTGCTGTTGCTGGTGTTACCGGTGCTGACCATGCGACTGTTCAGTGAAGAAAAACGTCAAAAAACCGATCAAGCACTGTTCACCGCACCCACCTCGCTGACCGGCATTGTGCTGGGCAAATATTTTGCCGCAATGGTGCTGTTCGCATTAGGTTTGGCGATTACTTGGGTATTCGCAATTATCATCGCACTCAAAACCACACCTGACTGGATGGTCATTTTCGGCAACTACATCGGTATGTTGTTGCTGGGCGGTATGATTATCTCCATCGGTATGCTGGTATCCGCCTGCACCGAAAGCCAATTCATTGCCGCACTGGGCACTTTCGGCATCTCTTTTTTACTTATTCTGATGGACAACGTGGGCTCCATTTTCCAAAACGTGACATGGATTACCTCGGTGGTCTCCTTCCTGTCGGTCAACAACCGCTACTATAACTTTACCACCGGCCTTATTAACTATGATGACCTGATTTTCTTTGTGAGTCTGCAAGCGTTGTTCATTTTCCTGACCATTCGCGTGCTGGACCGCAAAAGATGGAACTGAAAGGAGGTACACCCGTATGAATAACGAAAACAATACCTTGCAAAACGAACAAGAAATTGTCGAAGCCGTAAATGACGGCAAAAAAACAAAACGCGAAAAGCCCATCCGCTCTGCAGATGTGATGCGCCGCTTGCGCCACGGGCGTGCCGCCACGTTAATCACGGTGGGCGTCATCATTCTGACCTTGATGCTCAACGTGGTATTTTCCGCTTTGGGTGACCGCTTCCCTTTAACGCTCGACCTTTCGGCACAAAAGGTATACACCTTATCGGATGAAAGCAAAGAAATCGCCAAATCCCTCACCAAACCCGTACAGATTGTGGTGTTTGCCTCCGAGGATACGTTTGCCAACGTGCAATCTGCCGATTCGTTAGAGGTGTCCGGCGGTATGACCCAGTTATCCACTGTGTTGTCCGAGTTTTATAATGCTACTAAGCAGTATGAAGCCTTAACCGACGGCAAAGTGACCACCACCTATATCGATATGAATCGCAACCCTGCGTCTGTTTCGCAATACAGCCAATATAAATCGGATGAAGCCATCGAACAAGGCGACATCCTCTTCATCAGTGAACAACAAAGCAAGGTTGTCAACGTATCGGACGGTCTGTTCACCTATGATATTAACGAGTACTATTCCACCGGCGTTTTAAACATTGAATCTATCGTGGAACAAACGCTTGCCACCAAATTGAAAGCTTTGCAAAGCGTGAATGCACAAGTCATCACGTTAGCAACAGGCTTTTCCGAAGATGAAACGGCGGTACAAAGTCTGCAAAAACTGTATGAACTCAACGGCTATGACGTGGAAACGGTCAACCTGACCCGCTCGGCAGAAATCAACGCCAACACGGTTTGCTTGATTATTCCTGCGCCCACCAAGGATTACACGTCGGAAGCGCTGCAACGCTTGCGCTCTTGGTTGCTCAACGACGGTAAAGAAGGCCGCAACCTGATGGTGTATACAGACACATACGCAGATTGCCCCAACTTGTATGAGTTTTTAAATGTAGAATACGGTTTGGAGGTCACCGATAATCTCGTTTACGAGCAAGACCTCAATAAAATGTATGCCTACAATCCGTACTACGCATTTGCAACCATTTCGAATACTGAGTACACCAAAAACGGCAGCGGCCAGGAAGCCCTCGTAGGCTATTCCCGCCAGATTATTCCCCATTGGGAAGCAAAAACCGATGAAAGCACACAATACAGTGTCAATCTGCTCACGTTCTCGGATCAAGCACAAATCATCGATGCGAACGCCGTAAGCCAAGACAACTATGAACAACCCGAAGGCACAACCTACAACGGCACCGTGGTTGGTATGGCAATAGCCGTCAAAGAAGGCTTCCAAAACGCTTTGCAAACCACCACCATTACCAAAGTGGGCGTTTGCGGCAGTGTATACCTCACACACGATGTTTTCACCAACATGAATACAACGGCGAACGAAGAATTATTGCTGGACAGCATGTCCGGCATCACCGGCGTTTCTAACACCGTTAATATTTCTTCCAAATCGCTCGCAACCGAAACCATCAGTTTCTCTACCACTGCACAAATCTTCTTAGGGTTAGGCGTGTTTACCATCCTGTTGCCGCTCGCCCTGTTGATTACGGCATTGGTGGTATTCCTTAGAAGGAGGCACTTATGAGTTCCGATTTCAAAAAAGAACTGGACAGCGAACAGGATATACCCGTTGAAGAAAAAAATGATGTGATGGATGAGACAAACGACCTTCTTTTGTCCTTCCTCAATCCCGAAATTCGCACAGTGGACGATTTAAAAGAGCAACGACAGAGAAAAAAACGCATCACCCTCATCTCTTTGATTGCAACTTTTGCCGTGCTTGCCGCCGCTATTGTGTTGCTGTTGTTCGTTTTCCCGCAAAAAGAGGAAGAACAACCCACGACCGAAACGGATACCAGCGTCACACTGTTTGACAAAGCCGATGAAACGGTGGCATGTGTCATTTCTTCTGCTGTGTTTGAAACCGAAAGCCAAAAAGTAGAAGTTGTGTACAAAGACGATAAATTGGTTGCAAGCGGCTATGAAGAATTGGCGGTAAACACCGTTAATATGAACGCACTGGAGGATTTGCTCACCAAAATGGTCGCGGTAGACGATATCGGTGAAGTGTCCGACCTGAAAGAATATGGACTGGATACCCCGCAATTGACCGTCACCGTCACCTACCACGACAAATCCAAAAAAGTGTTTGAAATCGGTGATATGGCACCCGACCAGAGCGGTTGCTATATGCGTGAAAAGGGTAGTATGCATCTATACATTTTAGGTATTGATAACGTGTCTATTCTCACGCAAAACGCACTGGACTACGTCAGCACAACCGTTTTCTCCAAACCGACCATTCCGTCGGATGAACAAGACCAATCGGATGTTGTGTTGAGCAAAATGACACTTGGCGGTACATTGCGCAAAAACAAAAATTTCGCTTTCCGTCTGGTAACCTCCGACGACAGTGAAACGTATGCGTATTACAATTACATCATCACCGAGCCTTACAGCAAAGGTGCTAACTCCGCATATGACACTGACTTGAAAGCATTTACTTCGTTACAGGCTTCTTCTATTGTCAAGGCGTATCCCACCGATGCCGATTTGAAGGAATATGGTTTGGATGATCCGTGGTCAGTGCTGAATTTTACGCTGGCCAAACGCACCACCATTTCACAACAAGATGAGAACGGTAATACCATTTCGGACACTACCCACTCGGATTTAATTGACCATACCATCCGTATTAGCGAAGCTCCCAATGAGTGTTACTATGTGATGATAGATACTGTCCCGGTAATATATCTGGTGGAAGCCACACAACTGGGTTTTGCAGATATGGAATATGATGATTTTGCAGATACGCTGTTATTCCTTGAAGACATCACCAATATCAGCAAATTCAAAGTCACTATAGACGATCAAGTGACCGAGTTCCAACTCACACACCATGCGGATGTGGACGACAACGAAAAGAATATGACCGTCACCGCTGACGGCAAAACCTATGACACCATGGATTTCCGTTATCTGATGAACAATTTCATGGACATCACACGATACACTTCCCTCACACAAGATGTCAGCGGAAAACCACTCAAAATGGAAATGTCCTACTATCGCACGGGTGCTGATACCCCCACATTGACCGTCAAATTCTATGAAAATACCGGCAATTTGTGTGCCGTTATTCTCAGCAACGGTGAAAAATATCAAGTAAAAACCAGCGACGTAGAATTTGTCATCGAACAATGTCAAAACTATTTGAACGGCAAAACCGTATTACGTTAAACATGCGCAACACCTTTTGTACAACGTGCAAAAGGTGTTGCTTTTCTTTTGCGTGCGTGCTATACTGTATGTATTATAATGGAGAGGTGAATATAGATGAAAAAGTTTGTAACAATTTTCCTTTCAGCTTTATTGATTATGAGTATGAGTGCAGGCGCATTTACCGTTTCTGCAAAACAATACACCAAAGACGATTTGGTGACACTGGTCAGCACCACCGGTATATATAAACATCTCAAAGGTGATATTAAAAACTTAGTGCGCACCATCGACGTCACCGATGAACAACTGAGCAAACTGTATGTTGTCGGCGAAAAGCTGGTCAAGTTGAACCTGACCGATAAAGGCCACCACGGCCACGACTACAACAGTGCGGAGGTGGCTTCCGTACTCCGTTTGATTGATGAAGCGTGCGACATTCTCAATATGCACTACACCTTCATACCCAGCAAAGACGAAAAACACGCCAGGGACTTTGTGTTTACGCTGTACGATGCAAACAACAAGATTGTTTACAGTTATGACGGCGACGTGGTCAAAAAAACCGGCGATACCAACCCCGTTTTATACGTATGTGTGACCGTTCTTAGTTGCATGTTGTTGGCGGGCGGAGCAATCTTAACTGTTAAAACACGTAAATCTCGCGCATGAAAAAGTTTGTTTTATCAGAAAATGCGAAAATCAAAGGCAAGCAGATACTCCTGCTTGCCTTACCTTATCTATTGGTGTTTTTCGCAATGCTCGGTCTTGCCTTTTGCGGCACCGCGCTCATACGACAAGCGGCACAAAATTCCTTCTTAGCCGCCTTTTTCAAAGCACCCGCATTTTCCGGCTATACGGAAAGTGAAGCGCAAGGAACCATCTTAACCGGTGAAACCGCCCCGCTCTCTTCCCTGCCCGTTATGCGTTGGGGAGATAAATGGGCAACCATGTCGGTAGATGAACTGCCGGATGCCTCCATCAATGATGCGCCGGTATATGTCGGCGATGATGATGCGACCCTCAAACGCGGCGTAGGTAAATATTTCGGTTCTGATTTTTGCGGTGAAGGCGGTAAAATCGTGTTATCTGCACACTGCAACAGACAATTTTATTGTCTGGAAGATATGCAGGTGGGATACACCGTGCGCATGCATACGGTGTACGGTGAATACGTGTACCGTGTGGACGAAATTTTCCTGTTCGAAACCGATGATGAAGATATTATCACCCAGCAAACCGAGCAAGAACAATTGCTGCTATATACTTGCTATCCTCGCGGACTGGGCTATCGACTGCAACGCATCGGCTTGCGTTGCAGTAAAGTATCGGGGGTGGATTTCAGATGAAGCGGTTTTTAAAAGTGTCTCTTGCTACACTGTTTATCCTCTCCCTGCTTACCACACTGCTTTGCACTGCCGTGTTTTTTAGTTTTCGCATACAATCTGTACAAAGCGCCTTGCGCCGTCAAGGGTTTTATGACCGTGCGATGTCCGAACTCCAAAACACTGTTTTAAACATGCAAAGCATCGTTAACGTCGAAACTTCCGCTGTTTTAGACGTGATTGCAAAAGAAGATGTCAGCACGCAGATGCAAGCGTATACCAACGAAATCAGCCGACATTTACTGGAAAACACCACCGATACGGTGGAACTTTCGTTTTCATCCGATGCGCTATACCAAGTGGTGTGTGATACCATCACCCCGGCACAATACAACGGCAATACCGCTGCTCTAGAAGCCGACCGCAAGGACGCCTATGCCGATTTGCAAACCGCTATCACCGACACCCTCGCCTTTTTTCCACAAAGCCTGTATACAACTTTGAAAGAACTGGCGAGCAAGTATAGTGTACCGCTGGACACCGTGTATACGCATATCACCTATATGCGCCGTCTGCCACTGCCGTTTTTCATACTCACGCTTCTATCGGGTGCGGCATTGTTTTGGTGCTATCGTTGTCAAAAATCACACGGGCTGCGCATAGTAGCGGGCTGTGCTTTTATCACCACATCACCATTGTTTCTCTGCGGCGTATTCTTGCGTGCAACGCCGTTCACACAACGGCTAAGTTTGGCAGACGGACTGCTCAAAGACTATATGTATGCACTTGTAAACAGCATGGGAAACAGTGCTTTTGCCGTGCTAGCCACAGCGTTCTTTTTGAGCTTTTTCGCCCTTGTTGCCGCTATTGTTTGGCAAGTTTTCAGCCCCAAAACCAACACTTGCAACACACCATAAACTGTGCTACAATAATTTGCAGTATATATAAAAGGAGTTTTCAACATGTCCGGACATTCCAAATGGAGTAATATCAAACGTAAAAAAGAAAAAACTGACGGCCAGAAAGCCAAAATTTTCACTAAAATGGGTCGTGAAATTGCAGTTGCCGTTAAAGAGGGCGGCAGTGCAGACCCTGCTAACAATTCGAGATTAAAAGACGCTATCGCTAAAGCAAAAGCAAATAACGTGCCCAACGATAACATTGACCGCATCATCAAAAAAGCGGCAGGCGAAACCAATGCCGATTCATATGAGGCGTTACAATACGAAGGATACGGCCCTTGCGGTATCGCCGTGATTGTGGAAACCCTGACCGATAACCGCAACCGTACCGCAGGCGAAATGCGCCACTATTTCGACAAATGCGGCGGCAACCTTGGGCAAACGGGTTGCGTATCCTTTATGTTTAACAAAAAAGGCATTCTTGCCATTGAAGCAGACGGTGTAGATGAAGATACTTTGATGGAGCAAGCGTTGGAAGCAGGTGCTACCGACTTCAACGCCGATGGTGAAATTTTTGAAATTCAAACCGAACCCGAGGACTTCTCCGCTGTACGCGATGCCTTGGAAGAACACGGATATACCTTCGTTTCTGCAGAAGTCGAAATGGTGCCCGATGTGTTCTCCACAATTGACGACCCTGCCATGTGCGACAAAATGGAAAAACTCCTGGATATGTTAGAAGACAACGACGACGTACAAAACGTGTGGCACAACTGGGAACGCGACGAAGACTAAAATCAAAAAAAGCAGACACGGCAAGCACCGTGTCTGCTTTTTTATTTTTCCGTTTGTTTTTCTCTTTTGAGCCGTGGTATAAACAATGCCGCAAACTTACCTTTGCCGCGATTTTTGATATAGAAAAAGCCAATAATACTAAACACAAATGCACCGATAAAATTGACAAACATATCTTTCATCGTATCGTGCAATCCAACGTCCAGATACCCGCCCAGCCCCAGCGACTGTCCGTTTACAACCACATCTCCTATATCCGAAACGGTGATGGGAATATTGCTTTTCGTGTTATCCAGCATCACGGTGGTGATGGAATGCAGTATGGTATCCTTTTGCATATCGGTATGCAAAAGCAAATCCACGCCCCATTCAAAAAATTCCCAAAAAACACCGATGGTCATAGAAAAACAAAAAGCCGCAATCGCAACAAACAACGGGGACAGCGTGAATTTCACCCGCTCATTGCGATTTAAAATATCCACCAATGCAAACCCCACCGCCGCAAACAAGAAACCGTTTATGGTGTGTAACATCGTATCCCAAAAGGCATATTTAATATAAAAGCTGTTCATTTCTCCTAAAATTTCAGCGGCAAAAATAAACAACAGAATAATAATTTCCAGCACCGACGGCAATGAAATGCCGAGATTTTTTTCTAAAAAAGCAGGTACCAAAAACAAACCCAATGACAGCGTGCATACAAACAAATTTTCATAATCTCTGCGAAACAGTGATAGCACCATAGCGGCAATCACCAGTATGCGTAAAACAATATACACAATAAAAGTGGCTTTGTGTTCTTTGATTTCCGATTTCAAATCCCGCCAAACCAAGCGGCGATGTTTTAGTTTTTTCTCGCGCATAGTTACGCCTCCCTCTCTATTCAGTATAAAACGTACCCGTGAAAAATCAAGCCGAACACCCTATTCTTTACCAATTCGTTACAAATTTCTGTTGCAAACAACGAGAGAGTATGGTAGAGTAACTTGGATGGGAGTGTTATATTGTATGTCTATTTTAGAATTATTATTATTGGCGGTAGGATTGTCCATGGACGCTTTTGCCGTGGCTGTTTGCAAAGGTCTCGCCATGCCGAAAGCACGCATGAAAAGTGCCTGCACGGTAGGTGCATGGTTCGGTGGATTTCAGGCGCTGATGCCGTTGCTCGGCTTCCTGCTGGGTGCCACCTTTGAAAAATACATCACCACTTTTGACCATTGGATTGCATTTATCTTACTGGCCTTTATCGGCGCGAACATGATAAAAGAAGCTTTTTCGGCAGAAGAAGATGCGGATGCATCACTGCAACCGCGCATGATGTTCACTCTCGCAATTGCCACCTCTATTGATGCATTAGCGGTGGGCATCACCTTTGCGTTTTTATTGCAGTCTATCACACAAGTGTTGTTCGCTTGTGCCGCTATCGGTGTGATCACCTTCACTCTTTCGGGCTTAGGTGTGAAACTCGGCAATCTCTTCGGCTGCAAATGGCGCACCGGTGCTTCTCTTGCAGGTGGTTGTATTTTAATATTACTCGGACTCAAGATTTTATTAGAACATTTAGGCGTCATCACCTTATAAAAACAAAAGGTTGTGTGAACAGACCGTTCACACAACCTTTATTTTATAACTTGGGAAGCGGGTTTTAAATCCACAAACCGCAAAGCGTTGCGCTTGTTTTCGATATCTTCCAACGAAACCGTCTGCAGCTGTTTTGCACGTGTTTCGAGCGCTTGTCGGCGATGTAACAAAACATCCACCCATCGCACAGGCCACATGCAAACAACCAAATACGGCATCTTTTTTAACAGCGGATACTGCAACTGCATTTGTTCTACGGAAGGGAATAACAGTTCCCACACATACCAAAATCGTGCAAATTTCACCGAACGTGCGTTGCGTTCCAATGTCGCAGTGTCGGAAGACTGGGCTGTACCATATTTACCGTTGGAGTACACAGTTTGTAAAATAGATGCCGCTTGCGGTGTAGCGGGCGTACCTTCCAGCCAAGCGGATATAGCATTCAAAACATGTCGATAGAATTTCAAAACGCCCATTTTTTCAAACTGACGTTCAATGTACCTAAAATCAGTGATGTTTTCTTGTTGTAACAGCACCACGATATCGGTCAAGTGCCGCAAACCAATACCGCTATTGCGGTAATGTTTCAAGAAATGCAGGAAAATATAAATGAATTGATCCTCCGGAGATAACACATAGCGGCTGCTATCCTGAATGGGTTTGGCAAGTTGCCAACCATCTCCAAACAAACCATACAAATCCGTTTCATATGAAGCGAACAAGCCTTTATGCAATTCCAGTGTCAAAAAGTTATTCTTCCAGATATATTCGTGCGCGCTTTCTTTATCAAATGTAAATCCTAGCGCACGCATAATCGCATCAATCTGCGGGAATTGTGCGGTTTTTACCAAAATATCCATATCTCCCATCGCCCGCATATCCGGACTGGGATATATATCCCGCAACACCATGCCTTTCAAAGGCATATAGGCAATACCTTCTCGCTCAAAAGCATCAAGGAGCTTTTTCACCTCATCAAATTGATTTTCGGTGATGAAAATATCATGCCCAACCGAGCGAAACAAGGTGCGCATGTGCGGGTCTTGCTTGTCAGCACCAGCCGCCGTCAAGCCAAAATATAACATAGCTTGCACGCCGTGACGCTCTGCCTCAACCGTCAAAGCAGGGATATCAAACGGCTCGTCTATCGCCGTTTTTTCACCCTTTACAGCCAGTCGTAACAGAAAAAACAACTGTTCCTCAACCGTCATTGCCGTTTGCCCCCCTTCCTTTTGCCGATATATACTATTATCTCTGTTTGCACTCGAAAAGTCAAGTAATTCTATATACAAAAGAAAAATGTCCTGCCAATTTCTTGGCAGGACATTTTTTAATCAGAAATGCTTGTTTCCGTTACAAACAATTAAGCGTTGATTTTGGAAACAACACCGGAACCGACGGTACGGCCGCCTTCACGGATAGCGAAGCGGAGGCCTTCCTCGATAGCGATAGGAGTGATCAGCTCAACGTCCATTTCGACGTTATCGCCAGGCATGCACATTTCCACACCAGCGGGCAGGTTGATAACGCCGGTCACGTCGGTGGTACGGAAATAGAACTGCGGACGATAGTTGTTGAAGAACGGAGTATGACGGCCGCCTTCGTCTTTGGACAGGATGTAAACCTGGCCATGGAATTTGGTGTGCGGGTTGATGGAGCCGGGTTTGCAGAGAACCTGACCACGCTCGATGTCGGTACGCTGCACGCCGCGGAGCAGAACGCCAACGTTATCGCCAGCCTCAGCGTAGTCGAGCAGTTTACGGAACATTTCGATACCGGTAACAACAGTCTTGGTGGTTTCTTCTTTCAAACCAACGATTTCGATTTCTTCGGACATGTTCAAACGGCCACGTTCCACACGACCGGTAGCAACAGTACCACGGCCGGTGATGGTGAACACGTCTTCAACAGGCATCAAGAAAGGTTTCGCATCGTCGCGCTCGGGGCTGGGGATATAGCTATCAACAGCATCCATGAGTTCGAGGATCGGCGCATAAGCAGCGTCGTTGATGTCCTGAGAAGCGCATTCCAAAGCAGCCAAAGCAGAACCTTTGACAATCGGAATATCGTCGCCCGGGAATTCATACTCGGAGAGCAGGTCGCGGATTTCCATCTCGACCAATTCGAGCAATTCTTCGTCGTCAACCTGGTCAACTTTGTTCATGAACACAACGATGTTCGGAACGCCAACCTGACGGGACAACAGGATGTGCTCACGAGTCTGCGGCATGGGGCCGTCAGCAGCGGAGCAAACGAGGATAGCACCGTCCATCTGCGCAGCGCCGGTGATCATGTTTTTAACATAGTCAGCGTGGCCGGGGCAGTCAACGTGTGCATAGTGACGGTTGTCGGTCTCATATTCAACGTGAGAAGTGTTGATTGTGATACCACGTGCGCGCTCTTCAGGAGCCTTATCGATGTTCGCATAATCGGTGAATTCTGCGTCACCTTTCATTGCCAACACTTTGGTGATAGCAGCGGTCAAGGTGGTCTTACCATGGTCAACGTGACCGATGGTGCCGATGTTTACGTGCGGTTTGCTTCTTTCAAATTTTGCTTTTGCCATTGGTTTTTCCTCCCTTTTATCAAAAACATAATTGACAAATGTCTACGCCCATTTTACCAATTCTACGCGGGAAATGCAAGTGTTTTCAAAGAAAACCTGTATTTTTCCGGCAAATTTGCATAAAACGGCGTTAATTCACGGTAAAAAAGACAATTTTTATAATCAATCATTCTTTTTCGCGCGTTTTGCGATGATTTCTTCAGCAACGCTCTTGGGAACTTCGCTGTATTTGCTGGGTTCCATGACGTACTGGCCACGGCCCTGAGTGCCCGAACGCAGATCGGTTGCATAACCGAACATTTCGGACAGCGGAACATACGCACGCACCTGAACGGCACCGTTGATGTTCTCAGAACCTTCCATCTGGCCACGACGAGAGCTGACGTCGCCGATAACAAAGCCCATATACTCGTCGGGGGCGGTGACAACCACTTTCATGATGGGTTCCATCAGAACCGGGTCAGCTTTACGCATCGCATCTTTGAATGCCATAGAACCGGCAATCTTAAATGCCATTTCGGAAGAGTCGACCTCATGGTAAGAACCATCATACAGGGTAACTTTCACGTCCACAACGTTGTAGCCGGCGAGCACGCCTGCCTGCATAGCGCCTTGGATACCGGCGTCAACCGCAGGAATGTATTCCTTCGGAATGGCACCGCCGACGATAGCATTGACAAACTCGTAACCTTTGCCGGGTTCGTTGGGCTCCAATTTGATTTTAACGTGACCATACTGACCTTTACCACCGGACTGACGTGCATATTTGCAGTCAACATCCGCCAATTTACGGACAGTTTCTTTGTACGCAACCTGCGGAGCGCCAACGTTGGCTTCCACTTTGAATTCGCGCAACAAACGGTCAACAATGATTTCCAGATGCAATTCGCCCATACCGGCGATGATGGTCTGACCGGTTTCCTCGTCGGTGTAAGTACGGAAGGTCGGGTCTTCTTCCGCCAGCTTGGCCAGCGCAATACCCATCTTCTCCTGACCGGCTTTGGTCTTCGGCTCGATAGCAACGCGGATAACAGGCTCCGGGAATTTCATGGATTCCAGAATGATCGGATGTTTCTCGTCACACAGGGTGTCACCGGTAGTGGTGTTTTTCACGCCCACGATAGCAACGATATCACCGGCATAAATCTGGTCGATATCCTTACGGTTATTAGAGTGCATCTGCAGAATACGACCGAGACGCTCGTTGGAATCTTTGCTTGCATTGTACACGGTGGTACCAGCGGTGCAAGTACCGGAGTACACACGGCTGAAGCACAATTTACCTACGAACGGGTCAGTAGCAATCTTAAATGCCAGCGCCGCAAACGGCTCTTCGTCGGAAGAGTGACGAATCTCTTCTTCTTCGGTATCGGGGTTGATACCTTTGATAGCGGGAACGTCAGTAGGAGCAGGCATGTATGCAACAATCGCGTCCAGCAATTTCTGCACGCCTTTGTTACGATAGGAAGTACCACAGCAAACCGGAATCATGGTGTTAGCAATGGTGGACTTACGAATGCAAGCCTGGATTTCTTCGATGGTCAATTCTTGACCGTCAAAGTATTTCTCCATCAATTCGTCGTCCTGCTCAGCAACATGCTCAATCAGTTCGTCATGGTATTTCTGTGCCAATTCCTTCATATCTTCGGGAATTTCTTCCACACGGATATCTTTGCCCAGGTCGTCATAGTAGACATACGCCTTCATTTCGACCAAGTCAATGATACCTTTGAACAGGTTTTCAGAGCCGATGGGCAACTGAATCGGCACAGCGTTACATTTCAGACGGTCTTTCATCATGCGAACAACATTGTAGAAGTCCGCACCCATGATGTCCATCTTGTTAACGTACGCCATACGCGGAACTTTGTATTCGTCCGCCTGACGCCACACAGTCTCAGACTGCGGCTCAACGCCACCCTTTGCGCAGAACACGGTAACAGAACCATCCAGAACGCGCAAGGAACGCTGCACTTCAACGGTGAAGTCCACGTGACCGGGGGTGTCGATGATATTGATACGATGGTCTTTCCAGAAACAAGTGGTAGCGGCGGAAGTGATGGTAATACCACGCTCCTGCTCCTGCTCCATCCAGTCCATCGTCGCGCCACCGTCATGGGTTTCACCCATTTTGTAGTTAACGCCGGTGTAATAGAGGATACGTTCGCTGGTGGTGGTCTTACCGGCATCAATGTGCGCCATGATACCGATATTTCTGGTCATTTCAAGAGAAACTTGTCTCGCCATAACTATTTTTACCTCCTACACGATTACCATCTGTAATGTGCGAAAGCCTTGTTGGCTTCTGCCATCTTATGGGTATCTTCACGCTTCTTAGCTGCGCCGCCGTTGCCGTTGATGGCATCGAGAATTTCAGCAGCCAAACGCTCCTTCATGGTGCGTTCCGAGCGGGTGCGAGAGTAGGTGGTCAACCAACGCAGACCCAAGGTTTGACGGCGTTCGGGACGAACTTCCATCGGCACCTGATAGGTTGCACCGC
Source organism: Acutalibacteraceae bacterium (assembly GCA_045634325.1). Taxonomy (GTDB): domain Bacteria; phylum Bacillota; class Clostridia; order Oscillospirales; family Acutalibacteraceae; genus URNF01. Next base: position 54,055 of record JAZRAA010000024.1, read on the forward strand.
CGACACGGCGGGCCTTTACTTCCAGCAAAGGCATAATGTTTTCCATAGCCTGCTCGAAAACCTCCAAAGGCTCTTTTTCGGTCTTCTCACGCAGAATATCAAAAGCTTCATAGACGATTTTCTGGGCAACACCCTTTTTACCGTCTAACATAATGTTGTTGATGAGTCTTGTCACCAACTTGGAATTGTAAAGCGGGTCGGGCAAAACATCGCGCTTTGCGATAGAACCTCTTCTGGGCACTTTACTTCCCTCCTTCATAGTGATGATATCATAGGTACTCGAAAGTGACATACTTCCGTTGGCCACCAAGGGGCAGTATCACAAAGACGGGTGAATATCCGTCCTATATAAACTGCCGCTACAAGTGTAGCCGCGTGAAAATGTCGATTATTTGCCGGCCTTGGGCCGTTTCGCACCATACTTGGAACGGGCCTGCATTCTCTTAGCAACACCCTGCGTATCCAAAGTACCGCGCACAATGTGGTAACGCACACCGGGCAAGTCCTTAACACGGCCGCCACGAATCAATACCACGCTGTGTTCTTGCAGATTGTGACCTTCGCCGGGGATGTACGAAGTAACTTCGACACCGTTGGACAAACGCACACGCGCGACCTTACGAAGAGCAGAGTTCGGCTTCTTCGGGGTAGAGGTCTTCACCGCGGTGCAAACGCCACGCTTCTGCGGAGAATGTTGTTCAATCGGCACACGCTTCTTGGAGTTCCAACCGCGTAACAAAGCCGGAGCTTTTGCCTTTTTCTCCATCTCCTCGCGTCCTTTACGGACTAACTGGTTAAAAGTGGGCAATCATGACACCTCCTCTAAAAATATATATTTAAAGGAATTATATCCCTTTAAACCAATTTTAAACAGCGCAAGTAGCCACGATTTCCCCTTTTTTCAAGAGGAAATCGCAGCTTACACTCACACAGTTATTAAATATAACACGGAAATCACGGTTTTGTCAAGACTCTTATTCAGAAATCTCGGCAGTTTCCGCTTCCGTTTCTTCTGCCTGCATTTGTTCCAATGCGGCGGCAAAAGGATTGCTCGGGTCGACCTTATGACCAACCTCTACATCGTTGTACATCTGCATACCGGTACCTGCCGGGATGAGTTTACCGATGATGACGTTTTCTTTCAAACCGAGCAGCGGGTCAACTTTACCGCGGATAGCGGCGTCGGTCAACACGCGGGTGGTTTCTTGGAAGGAAGCCGCAGACAAGAAGCTGTCGGTTGCCAAAGATGCTTTGGTGATACCGAGCAGAATCGGGGTGACAGTGGCTTCTTGCAAGCCTTCTTCACCCGCAGCAATGCGCTCACGCACTTTTTCGTTTGCAGCAGCCAATTCGGAACGGTCAATGGTGGAACCTGCAAGCAACTCGGTGCTGCCGGCATCTTCCACGCGCACCTTGCGCATCATCTGACGAACGATGACTTCCACGTGCTTATCGTTGATGTCAACGCCCTGCATACGGTAGGTGCGTTGCACTTCCATAATCAAATAGTTCTGCACGGCTTCTTCGCCTTGCACCGCCAAAATGTCGTGCGGGTTGACAGAACCTTCGGTGATACGGTCACCCTTCTTGATGCGGTCGCCTTCGTTGACGCGCACACGAGAGCCGTAAGTGATAACATACGAACGCTCGTCGGGGTTCTCGGTATCTTCGCTGGTGACAATCACGAGGCGTTTTTTCTTTTCTTCGCCCATGCGTACCACACCGTCAATCTCACTGATGATAGCGAGATGTTTCGGTTTGCGGCCTTCAAACAATTCCTCGACACGAGGCAGACCCTGGGTAATATCCTCAGCAGATGCGATACCACCGGTATGGAAAGTACGCATGGTCAACTGAGTACCGGGTTCACCGATGGACTGTGCGGCAATGATACCGACAGCTTCGCCAACGGAAACGGGGTCAACGGTTGCAAGGTTAGCACCGTAGCAATGTGCACAAACGCCCTTGCGTGCGCCGCAAGTGAGCACAGAACGGATGCGGATTTCTTCCACACCGTAAGTCTTGGTCAGCAACTGCGCATCAGCGTCGGTCATCATCTTATAACGGCTGACAACCACTTCGCCGGTTTTCGGATCGACAAAGTCTTCGCTTAAGAAACGGCCTACCAAACGCTCGGTCAACGGTTCAATCATTTCGTTGCCGTCTTTGATATCTTTTACAATGATACCGTCGGTGGTACCGCAATCCTGTTCACGAATGATAACATCCTGCGAAACATCCACCAAACGACGGGTCAAGTAACCCGAGTCAGCGGTACGCAGAGCGGTATCCGCCAAACCTTTACGTGCACCACGAGAAGAGATGAAGTATTCGAGAATGTTCAAACCTTCACGATAGCTGGCACGAATCGGAACTTCGATGGTACGACCGGAAGTATTCGCAATCAAACCACGCATACCTGCGAGCTGACGAATCTGGTTGATAGAACCACGAGCGCCGGAATCGGACATCATGTAGATGGGGTTGAACTCATCCATGTTGGCGTTCAGCGCTTTGGTAACCTTATCGGTGGTATCGTTCCAAGTCTGGATAACGCCGCGATAACGGTCTTCGTCGCTCATCAAACCTTCGTTATACAATTCGGTGATTTGGTCAACGGCACTTTCTGCTTCCGCAATCAAAGCGGGTTTCTCCGGCGGGATAGCAGCGTCGCACACAGCGACGGTCAACGCACCGCGGGTGGAGTATTTATAACCCTGCGCTTTGATGGCGTCCAGCACCTCGGAGGTGCGGGCAGCGCCGTGCACTTTAATGCAGTTTTCAATGATTTTGGAAAGTTGTTTTTTGCCAACTTTGAAATCAATTTCATACAGGAATTTCGCATCCGCATCATTGCGATCCACAAAACCCAAATCCTGCGGGATGGGGGCGTTGAAGATGATACGGCCGACAGTGGTTTCTACCAAACGGCTTTCCACCTTACCGTCCACTTCCATTTCACGACGCACTTTGATGCGTGCGTGCAAGCCTACCGTCTTGGCATCGTATGCCATAAGCGCTTCGTTCTCGTCACGGAACACCTTGCCTTCGCCGGGTTCGTCCGGTTTGGCAATGGTCAAGTAGTAAGAACCGAGCACCATATCCTGCGTGGGCACCGCAACGGGTTTACCGTCGGACGGTTTGAGCAGGTTGCCCGCGGCGAGCATGAGGAAGCGAGCTTCCGCTTGCGCCTCGGCAGACAGCGGTACGTGCACAGCCATCTGGTCACCGTCAAAGTCTGCGTTAAATGCGGTACAAACCAGCGGATGCAGTTTGATCGCGCGGCCTTCCACCAACACCGGCTCGAAAGCCTGAATACCCAAACGGTGCAAGGTAGGTGCACGGTTGAGCATCACGGGGTGGTCTTTAATCACGATTTCCAGTGCATCCCAAACCTCCGGACGCAAACGTTCAACCATCTTACGAGCGGTCTTGATGTTGCCGGCAGCACCGGTTTCCACCAAACGTTTCATCACAAACGGTTTAAAGAGTTCGACTGCCATCTCTTTGGGCAGACCACACTGGTACATTTTCAGTTCGGGACCGACAACGATAACCGAACGACCGGAATAGTCCACACGTTTACCCAGCAAGTTCTGACGGAAACGACCCTGCTTACCTTTGAGCATATCGGACAAAGATTTGAGCGGGCGGTTGTTCGGACCGGTAACCGGTCTGCCGCGACGACCATTGTCAATGAGGGCGTCCACTGCTTCTTGCAACATACGTTTTTCGTTGCGCACGATGATATCCGGCACACCCAGTTCGAGCAATCTCTTCAAACGGTTGTTACGGTTAATCACACGGCGATACAAATCGTTGAGGTCGGAGGTCGCAAAACGACCGCCATCCAGCTGCACCATCGGACGAATATCCGGCGGCACAACCGGCACAACGTTCATAATCATCCATTCCGGACGGTTGCCGGAGAGGCGGAATGCTTCCACCACTTCCAAACGTTTCAATAAACGTGCACGTTTTTGACCGGTAGCATCGTCAAGTTCTGCTTTCAATTCAGCAGACAACGCTTCCAAATCAATTTCAGCGAGCAATTTCTGGATGTATTCCGCACCCATACCGGCATCAAAATCATCTTCATATTTCTCGCGCATGTCACGATAATCTTTATCGGACAAGATTTGTTTTTTCTGCAAGGGGGTGTCGCCGGGGTCTGCCACGATATACGAAGCGAAGTACAACACTTGCTCAAGCAGACGCGGGGAAATATCCAAAATCAGACCCATGCGGGACGGAATACCCTTGAAATACCAAATGTGAGAAACCGGTGCGGCGAGTTCGATGTGACCCATACGCTCGCGGCGCACTTTGGCACGGGTGACTTCCACGCCGCAGCGTTCACACACCTTGCCTTTATAACGGATACGTTTGTAACGACCGCAATGGCACTCCCAGTCTTTGGTCGGACCAAAAATCTTTTCGCAGAAAAGACCTTCACGTTCCGGCTTCAATGTTCTGTAGTTGATGGTTTCGGGTTTGGTAACCTCACCATAAGACCAACTGCGAATTTGATCGGGAGAAGCCAAACCGATTTTAATAGAATCAAAAACTTCAAAATCTGCCATAACTTTCTTCTCCTCCCTTAATCTTCGTCATCGAATGCTTCGACTTCTTGGTCGTCAGCATCGTATGCATCAACATCTTCGGCATCCGCCACTTCGTAGCCATCCATTTCATTTTCGTTGGCAACGGTGTAGAATGCTTCGTCATCCGACATGATCATCGGCATATCATCGTCATCGTTGAAGGTTTGCTTCAAGTCGATTTCCTCTTTATCCTTGTTGAGAACTTTGATGTCCAGACCCAAGGACTGCAATTCCTTCACGAGCACTTTAAAGGACTCCGGTACACCGGATTTCGGCACGTTCTCACCCTTGACGATGGCTTCATAAGTCTTGACACGACCCACGACGTCGTCAGATTTAACGGTGAGGATTTCCTGCAAGGTATAAGCGGCACCGTAAGCTTCCAGTGCCCACACTTCCATCTCACCGAAGCGCTGGCCGCCGAACTGTGCTTTGCCGCCGAGCGGTTGCTGGGTGACCAAGCTGTAAGGACCGGTGGAACGGGCGTGAATCTTATCATCAACCAGATGATGCAGTTTCAAATAGTACATATAACCAACAGTAACCGGGTTATCAAACTGTTCGCCGGTTCTGCCGTCATACAGAATGGTTTTACCATCCTCGCGTTTGCCCGCTTGGGTGAGCAGTTCGCGGATGTCCGCTTCGTGCGCACCGTCAAAGACGGGGGTCATCACCTTGAAACCAAGCGCGGAAGCGGCATAACCAAGATGCACTTCCAACACCTGACCGATGTTCATACGAGACGGAACGCCCAAGGGGTTGAGCACGATGTCCAGCGGGGTGCCATCCGGCAAGAACGGCATATCTTCGCTGGGCAGGATGCGGGAAACAACGCCCTTGTTACCGTGACGGCCTGCCATCTTATCGCCAACGCTGATTTTGCGTTTTTGCGCAATGTAGCAACGCACAACCATGTTGACGCCGGGGCTGAGTTCATCACAGTTTTCACGGGTGAATACTTTGACATCCACAATGATGCCGTATTCGCCGTGCGGCACACGCAGAGAAGTGTCACGCACTTCACGTGCTTTTTCACCGAAGATAGCACGCAGCAAGCGCTCTTCGGCGGTCAGTTCGGTTTCGCCCTTGGGCGTGACCTTACCGACCAGAATATCACCGGAACGCACCTCAGCGCCAATGTGAATGATGCCGCGCTCGTCCAAATCCTTGCGCGCATCTTCGCTGACGTTGGGAATGTCACGGGTGATTTCCTCCGGACCCAATTTGGTGTCACGGGATTCAATCTCATATTCTTCGATATGAATGGAGGTGTATACGTCGTCACGCACCATCTTCTCGTTAATCAGAACAGCGTCCTCGTAGTTATAACCTTCCCAGGTCATAAAGCCGATGAGCGCGTTCTTACCCAAAGCGATTTCGCCGCCGTCGGTGGAAGGACCATCCGCAATCACAGCATGCTCGTCGATGTGGTCGCCGACCGACACAACAGGACGCTGGTTGAGGCAGGTGCCTTGGTTGGAACGAGCGAATTTAATCATCTTGTAGGTATCGTTTTCGCCATTATCATCACGGCGGACAACCACCGTGTCAGCGGAAACGGAAACAACCGTACCGGCAGCTTTTGCCAGCACGCAAACACCAGAGTCAACGCCGGCTTTGTATTCCATACCGGTACCGACAATCGGCGCTTCGGTTTTGAGCAGCGGCACAGCCTGACGCTGCATGTTAGAACCCATCAAAGCACGGTTGGCGTCGTCGTTCTCAAGGAACGGAATCATCGCGGTAGCGACCGACACAACCATCTTCGGAGAAACGTCCATATAGTCAATCTTCTCACGTGCGACTTCCAAGAACTCATCACGGAAACGAGCATTGACTTTCGGGCGGGCAAAGCAACCGTTTTCATCCAACGGTTCGTTGGCCTGCGCAACGATGAAATCGTCTTCCATGTCAGCGGACATGTACACCACTTCATTGGTGACAGCGCCGGTTTCTTTATTCACTTTGCGGAACGGTGCTTCCACGAAACCGTATTCATTGATACGAGCAAAGGAAGCAAGGTAAGAAATCAAACCGATGTTGGGACCTTCGGGCGTTTCAATCGGGCACATACGGCCATAGTGGCTATAGTGTACGTCACGCACTTCGAAGCCTGCGCGGTCACGGGACAGACCGCCGGGGCCCAATGCCGACAAACGACGTTTGTGGGTCAACTCGGCAAGCGGGTTGTTCTGGTCCATAAACTGAGACAACGGAGAGGAACCAAAGAATTCCTTAATCGCCGCCACCACCGGACGAATATTGATGAGCGCTTGGGGCGTGATAACGTCCATATCCTGTGCTTGCAGGGTCATACGCTCACGAATCACACGTTCCATACGGGAAAAACCGATGCGGAACTGGTTCTGCAACAGTTCGCCGACAGAACGGATACGACGGTTGCCCAAGTGGTCGATGTCGTCGGTGGTACCGATGTCATGACCCAGGCACATCACATAGTTGATGGAAGCGAGAATATCACTGACGGTGATATGATTGGGTGCCAACTCATCCGCACGGGTACGGATGGCTTCTTTAAGCGCCTCGGTATCGTCGCCGCAGGTATCCAAAATCTCACGCAACACGGTGTAGCACACACGCTCTTTGATGCCGTATTCGGTCACGTCAAAATCCACGTATTTGGCAATATCCACCATGCCGTTGGTGATGATTTTCACTTCAACGGTTTCACCGTGCTCGTCCACCGCAATAAACGCCTGCGATACGCCGGCATCTTCCAGTTCCATCGCACGTGCACGGCTGATGGTTTCGCCGGCATCTGCCAGCACCTCACCGGTAGCGGGGTCGGCAATGGGACGGCTCAACGTATGGCCGGACAAACGGTTGGACAAACCTAATTTCTTATTATATTTATAGCGACCCACGCGGGACAAATCATAACGACGGGGGTCGAAGAACAAACCTTCCAAATGCTGCTGAGAGTTTTCAACGGTCAGCGGCTCGCCGGGACGCAGTTTGCGGTAGATTTCCAGCAACGCTTCTTCGGCATTCTTGGTGGGGTCTTTTTCGATGGTGGCGTGCAAACGCTCGTCATCACCAAAGAATTCGAGCAACTGCGCATCGGTGCTCAATCCCATTGCACGAGCAAGGCAGGTCACCGGCAGTTTGCGGTTTTTATCGATGCGTACATAAAATACGTCGGAGGAGTCGGTCTCATATTCGAGCCAAGCACCACGGTTAGGAATGACAGTGGAGGTAAACAACTTTTTACCGATGCTGTCGTAACTCATACCATAATATACACCGGGAGAACGCACCAACTGCGAAACAATAACACGTTCCGCACCGTTAATCACGAAAGTGCCGCTTTCGGTCATGAGCGGGAAATCACCCATAAAGACTTCCGACTCTTTCACTTCACCGGTTTCTTTGTTGAGCAAACGCACGCGCACATGCAACGGTGCCGCATAGGTCACGTCACGTTCTTTACATTCCGCCACAGTATATTTGGGGGTTTCCTCTAAACGATAGTCAATGAATTCCAACACCAGGTTATCAGTATAATCCGCAATAGCAGACATATCCTGAAAAACCTCTTTGAGGCCCTCTTCCAAGAACCACTTGTACGAATTTTTCTGTACTTCAATCAGGTTGGGCATATCCAGAACCTCATTGATTTTGGCAAAACTCATACGGGTCGTGTTTCCGAGCTGGACCGGTTTGATATTCACCATAGGCTAGACCACTCCTTTTGTGTTTCATCCGCGAAGTCCCGTTTCGCGGGAAAATACATTTTTTATGCTCATCACGGCAATGATAAACGACCGGAGAAAACACATTTTTTGTGTGTATTCTCTTGCATTTTTCAGCGTCCTGTGCTATACTCTATTTGTCAGAAAGGGCACATGAACCCATGATTAAGCAGTTTACTATTGTATACTTTATTTACCAATTTGTCAATGCTTTTTTGCGCATTGGCAATATTTTTTTACCTTTTTTCAGATTTTGCGCCTATATCACGGCTTTTTCCGACTTTTTAGGTGAAAATCTCCCCTGCACGCAAAACAACCGCCGTGCATTTCTTCGAAAAGAAACACACGGCGGAGTTGCTTGAAACTCAATAACCCAAAACACCCATTCTGCAGATGCCGATAAATTCTCGCACCCAAAAACATAAAAATAAATACGGCGGTGTGGAGCAGGTCGCCGTTCCCACGGGATTTAAATTTGCTTTTTTGGCAAATACCGCACACCGTAATTGATGAAATTCCTGCGTCGCAATGACAATTTGCGTCGGCAAACCGTTTTCACGGATAACCTGTTCAGTATACTGCATGTTTTCGATGGTGTTAGCGGATTGCATCTCCATATAAATACGGTCGGCTTCCACCCCTAATTCCAACAAACAGGCACGCATAACCTCTGCTTCGCTGCAGATTTCATCTCGTCCCTTCCCGCCGCTCACCACACAAGGTACCTGCGGATTTTCTTTCAAATAGGTTGCCGCCGCTCGTAATCTGCCGTATAACATCAGCGATGGGCGGTCATCCTTGATACCCGCACCGGGTATCACCAGTGTCACCGCCGTATCCGCAGGCGCAGTACGCACTGCATTGCAAATCATCAAAACGGAAACCGCAATAAACAACAATATGAGTGCCGCCACCACCGCCATAACCGTTATGCCAAGCGCACGCAGGCTATGTTTACTGTGAAATATAGAGGCCACCACTGTTTCCGTATAGGGACAGCACACAATCGCCAACACCGCCAAACCGATACACACGCAGGCGGCGACGCCGGCATTATACACACCCGAAACCACAAACGGCAATCCGCCCCATATAGCCACGATTGCCGATACAATACCCAAGAGCAACCGCCATTTCATACACATCCCTCTTTTCAGAGAAAAAGCCCCGCCGACGCGGCGGGGCTTTGTTATTTTATTATCCGATATGGCGCACGCGCACAACGCCGTCCATAGCGACGATATGTGCCAGTGCATCCGCAGAAGGTGCGCTCTCTACATCCAAAACGGTGTAGGCGTAGTCTTTGCGGGATTTGTTAATCATAGTGGAAATATTGATACCCTCTGCCGACACGGTAGCACTGATTTGCGCCAACATGTTGGGAATGTTTTTGTGCAACACGCAAATGCGGTTCGCAGTAGAACGAGGTGCTTGCACGTCAGGATAGTTGACCGAATGAATGATGTTACCATTTTCGAGGTAATCACGCAATTCGTCAGCCGCCATCATTGCACAGTTGTCTTCGCTTTCGGGGGTGGAAGCACCCAGATGCGGGATTGCCACCACGTTTTCAACGCCCAGCATTTCATCGGTGGGGAAATCCACCACGTAAGCGGCAACTTTGCCGTCGGCAAGCGCAGCGAGCATATCATCGCTGTCCACCAAACCTGCACGAGAGAAATTGAGAATACGCACGCCGTCTTTCATGGACGCAAACGCCTGTTTGTTCAGCATGCCTTTGGTATCCGCCAACAGCGGCACGTGCACGGTGATGTAGTCGCATTCTTTATAGATGGTTTCCAAATCGTTTGCATGGTGGATAGAACGGGACAAACTCCAAGCGGCATCCACCGACAGATACGGGTCATACCCATACACTTCCATACCGAGTGCTTTAGCAGCATTGGCGACCAAAATGCCGATAGCACCAAGACCGATAACACCGAGTTTCTTACCGGTGATTTCAGGACCCGCAAACGCAGATTTTCCTTTTTCCACCAGTTTGCCAACGGCGTCGCCCTCACCTTTGAGTGTAGCTGCCCACTGAATAGCGGGCACCACTTTACGAGAAGCGAGGAACAAACCGGCAAGCACCAATTCTTTCACAGCATTGGCGTTTGCGCCGGGGGTGTTGAACACCACGATGCCCTTTTCGCTGCACACGTCAATCGGAATATTATTCACACCGGCACCCGCACGTGCAATCGCATACAGGCTTTCCGGCAATTCCATGTCGTGCATGGCCGCAGAACGCACCATGACACCGGCGGCATTTTCCAGCGTATCGGTGATGGTGTAGTTGCCACCCAGACGGTCAGTACCGCAAGCGGCAATTTTATTTAAAGTACAAATATTCATCTTAAAATATCCCCTTAGGCGTTATTTTTCTCGAACTCTTGCATGAAGGCGACCAATTTTTCCACGCCTTCCATCGGCATTGCGTTGTAGATAGAAGCACGCATGCCGCCCACAGAGCGATGGCCTTTCAGGTTGACAAAGCCTGCCGCGGCAGCCTCTTTGACAAACTTGGCATCCAACTCTTCGTCACCGGTGACAAACGGCACGTTCATCAAAGAACGATCTTCGGGCACCACAGTGCCTTTGAACATTTTGGAGTTGTCGAGGAAATCATACAACAAAGCAGCTTTCTTTTCGTTGATTTCCTGCATCTTTTTCAGACCACCGATTTCATTTTTCACCCATTCGAGCACCAACTTCGCTACGTAGATGGTGTAGCAAGGTGGGGTGTTAAACATAGAATCGTTGTCTGCATGGGTCTGATAATTGAACATGGTGGGGGTGATATCCATCGCATTGCCAATCAAATCTTCACGGATGATAACCACCGTCAAGCCGGCAGGTGCCATGTTCTTCTGTGCGCCCGCATACAGCATGCCAAACTTGCTGACATCAATCGGTTGAGACAAAATGCAGGAAGAAATGTCCGCCACCAACGGCACGTTGCCGGTATCGGGCAGTTCGTGATATACCGTGCCATAGATGGTGTTGTTCATGCAGATATGGAAATAGTCCGCATCGGGAGTGAAGGTAGCGGGGTCAAGTTTCGGTATGTAAGAGAAAGTCTTATCTTTGGAACTTGCCACCACGTTCGCTTCACCGTAGCGAGCGGCTTCCTTTTGTGCTTTGGTTGCCCACTGGCCGGTCAATACATAGTCAGCTTTGCCGGAGCGGGTCATCAAGTTCATCGGTACCATCGCAAACTGCGAAGAAGCACCGCCTTGCAGGAACAACACTTTATAGTTATCCGGAATTTCCATCACTTCACGCAGCAATGCCTCACATTCCTTGATAATTGCATCATACGTTTTGGAACGATGGGACATTTCCATCACGGACTGTCCGGAACCTTTATAATCCATCATTTCTTCTGCAGCGGTGCGCAAAACACTTTCGGGTAACACAGAAGGGCCTGCGGAAAAATTGTATACTCTTGCCATTAAAACCATTCCTTTCATATACGCATAGTCATTTTTGCGCGTATATATAATCGTATTCATTTTACTCCCCTAAAATCAATCTGTCAACGGCATTTCCGAAAAGTTTGACAGAAAAATCGCAAAAAATAAAAAATAACCCTTCTCCACGTAAGCAGAGAAGGGTTAAAAATACTCTCGTTAGCGTTTGCCAAGCGAACGATACAAACGAATATACTCGTTGGCAGAGCGACCCCAACTAAAGTCAGTGGTCATACAACGCTCCACCAGAATCGGCCAATCGGCTTTGTTGGCATATGCGCCGAGTGAACGTTCGATAGCGGCATACATATCATCAGCGTTGTAGGTGTCAAAGATGAAACCAAAGCCGCCGTCATCACCGCAATCACGGATAGAGTCAGCAAGGCCGCCGGTGCGACGCACGATCGGCACAGTGCCATAGCGACACGCCACCATCTGTGCAAGGCCGCAAGGCTCACTCTGAGACGGCATCAGGAAAATATCTGCCGCCGCGTAAATTTTATGGGCAAGTTCCGGAACGAAACCTGCGCAATAGCAGAACTTATCCGCATACTGTGCGTATTTCTCACGGAAGAACGTTTCATACACCCATTCACCCGAACCGAGCAATACCACCTGTACATCTTCCTGCATCAAACGGTCAAAAATATGTTTAACCAAATCCAAACCTTTATGAGAGGCAAGGCGGGTAACCATACCAATCAGCGGCACGTCTGCACGTTTGGGTAAATTCAACCGTTCTTGCAACGCCGACTTATTCGCCGCTTTACCTGCTTTGACCGTTTCAACCGTATAGTTTTCCCAAATCGCTTTGTCGGTCTCAGGATTGTAGCCATCGGTGTCGATACCGTTCAAAATGCCCGACAATTTCCACTCGTTGCGACGCAACACAGGATCTAATTTGTGCGAAAAATACGGGTCCAAAATCTCACGAGCATAGGTGCCCGAAACGGTGGTGACTTTATGCGCGCTTTCAATCGCGCCTTTCATCAAATTCACACAACCGTCTTGCTCCACCAAGCCGGCAGCGTCCTGCGGAATGCCGAATACATCCTCCAAAATATCCATGCCATATTGACCTTGGTATTGAATATTATGGATGGTAAACACCGTTTTGATATCACAGTATTCCGGTCTGCTACCGTAGAACAAGGTGTAATAAATCGGCACCAAGGCAGTTTGCCAATCATTAACATGCAAAATGTCCGGCCAAAAATCAATGGCGGGTAACATTTCGAGTATCGCACGAGAGAAAAACGCAAACCGCTCGGCATCATCAAAATGTCCGTAAAGACCTTGCCGTTTAAAGTAATATTGGTTATCCAATAAATAGTAGATAACACCGTTTAACCGTGCTTCGAAAATACCGCAGTATTGCCGACGCCACGAAACCGGCACCGAAATGCTGGTCAAGAAGGTCATGTTATCCCGCAACTCCTGCGGCACCGCATCATACAACGGCAACACGACCCTGCAACCGACCAAGCGTTTACGCATTGCCGCAGGCAAAGAACCTGCTACATCCGCCAAACCGCCGGATGCCGCAAACGGCAGTGCTTCGCTCGCCGCATATAAAACCTTCATATCGTCACCTCTTACACAATCGTATTCTTTTCAATATAGATAGGATGTGTCACAAAACCTTGTAATACTCTACCGTTTTTAATGACAACATTCTTATCCACAATGACATTGCGCAACACGGTGTTATCACCAATCGAAGCGCCTTGCATAATCACGCAGTTTTCTACCACTGCGCCGCGAGCAATATCTACGTCACGGAAAATAACCGAATCTTTTACCGTGCCGTTGATAGAGGCACCATCACCCACCAAGGAATTGGAAACCGCACTGTGCAAACCGTATTTAGCAGGCGCACAATCGCGCACCTTGGTATACACCGGACGTCCGCTCGTGAACAGCGCATTGCGAACCTGCGGGTCAAGCAGCGAAAGATTGGCGGAGAAATACCGTTCCAACGAATTGATGATCATGGCAGTTTCTTTGATTTCCACGCCTTGCACATGCAACTCGCCGATATGTTTTTGCAAAATGTCACGTTCAAAGTGCAACAAGTTGTGTCCGATAGCATCCTTAATCAAACGGATGAGATTGGTTTTTTCTATGACATATACGCCGATAGAGAAATTACCTTGTGCCGTGGTCGCTTGGTTGAACAAGATATCGGTCACGCGACCGCTTCCGTCCACCGTCACCATCGGATGGTCAAATGCGCCTTTGAGCGTGTCATTGACATACGCCATGGTGATATCCGCACCACTGTTCTCATGCGCATCCAACAAAGCATCCAAATCGATGTTACCCACCGTATAACAGTCGGACAACACCACCAACTCTTCTTTGGAGGCACGTAAGAAGGACAACACGTCTGCCAGCGGCGAAATGCGCCCTTCATACAATTCATCCGAGCCTTGCGGCGGCAGATAATATAAACCTTGGTTTTTACGGGATAAATCCCAAGACTTACCCGAACCCAAATGGTCCATCAGAGAATTATAATTTTTCTTGGTGATGACACCGACTTTGCAGATGCCCGCGTTCACCATGTTAGAAAGTGTAAAATCGATTAAGCGATATCTACCACCGAAAGGCGCAGAGCCTATGGCACGCATCGTGGTGATATCCCGTATCATATCATCGCCTTTGTTCGGGAACAACAATCCCATCGCTCTTTTATTTGTCATGTTGCTCAGCCCCTTCCATATCTACCTCTACCATTGCTTTAGCGGGCACAAAGGCATTTTCGCCAACCTTAATGCCTTCGGCAACCACTGCCACGCCCCAATCTTCCAGGGAACGGCAATCTTCCGGCCGTTCACCGACACGAGCGTTTTCTTCGACAATGGTATTCTCTGCCAGAATGGCATACTGCACGTGTGCACCTTTTTTAACGTGGGTGCCCGGCATCAAAATGGAATCGCGCACCAGTGCGCCTTCCTCTACCGTCACGCCGTTGAATATCACCGAGAAGTCAACCTTGCCGGCAATATTGCTACCCTCGGAAATCAAGCTGTTTTGCACCTGTGCGCCTGCCGCAATATACTGCGGCGGCAAACCGGTGGTACGAGAATAAATCCGCCATTTCGGGTCGGATAAATCCAGCGGCACTTTCGGGTCGAGCAAGTCCATATTGGCTTCCCACAAACTGTCAATGGTGCCAACGTCTTTCCAATACCCTTCAAACCGATAGGCAAACATCTTTTCGCCGCCTGCGAGCATCGCCGGTAACACGTTTTTGCCAAAATCGTTGCTGGAATTTGGGTCTTGCTCATCCGCCTCCAAATACTGACGCAGTTTCTTCCAGTCGAACACGTAAATACCCATGGAAGCGAGGTTGCTCTTGGGATTAGCGGGTTTCTCTTCGAATTCATAAATGGAATCGTCAGGATTGGTGTTGAGAATGCCAAAGCGGCTGGCTTCGGACATTTCCACCTCTAACACCGCCACCGTACAAGCGGCACCTTTTTCTTGATGCGCACGAATCATCTTGGCATAATCCATTTTATAAATATGGTCACCCGACAGCACCAACACATAGTCAGGGTCATATCGTGCAATGAAATCTATGTTCTGATAAATGGCGTTAGCAGTACCTTTGTACCAGTCGGCGCCTTTGTTGCGCTGGTACGGCGGCAAAACGTGCACGCCCGCATTCATACGGTCGAGGTCCCACGGCTCACCCGCACCGATATAGTCACTCAGTTCCAGCGGTTGATATTGGGTGAGTACACCCACCGTTTCGATGCCGGAATTGATACAGTTGGAAAGCGGAAAGTCGATGATGCGATATTTCCCGCCGAAAGGCACTGCGGGTTTTGCAATGCGGCGAGTCAGCGAATATAATCTGCTGCCCTGTCCGCCTGCAAGCAACATAGCCACACATTCTTGTTTGCGAAACATACTAAAAATCCTCCCCTGAAAATTATAATGCAGTTTTTGCGTTGGTTTTGCCGGTTCTCTTAACCGCAACTTTTTTGCGACGTTTTAGCGGTCCGGTACATTTATAAATCTGCGCAGACAGCGGCGGCAACGTAAACGCCGCGGACTGTTCATATCCGTGCATCGGTTGGGCGGTTGTCTCCACGGCACCCAATCGCTTGCCGCTACCACCAAACTCCGCCGCGTCACTGTTAAACACCGGCGTATACACACCCTCCACAGGCAAACCGA
Organism: Acutalibacteraceae bacterium; assembly: GCA_045634325.1. Lineage (GTDB taxonomy): Bacteria > Bacillota > Clostridia > Oscillospirales > Acutalibacteraceae > URNF01. The sequence goes on from JAZRAA010000024.1 coordinate 70,039, forward strand.
TAGAATAATTCTCCCGCATCACCGGTGTGAAGTTGCACACAAATATCAACTCATCACCTTGGGTGTCCATACGGCGGAAGGCGATCACGCTGTTAGCATTGTCGTCGTTGGAAATCCAACTGAAACCCTTCCACGAGAAATCATCCGCCCACATCGGTGCGTTATCTTTATAGAAATGATTGAGTGATTTGACATAATGTTGCATCATACGATGGGATTCATATTCCAGCAACAGCCAATCGAGACCGCTTTGATAATCCCATTCTTTGAACTGTCCGAATTCACTGCCCATAAACAGCAATTTCTTGCCGGGGTGGGTCATCATGTAAGCCAAGAACACACGCAACCCTGCAAATTTTTGTTCGTAATCACCCGGCATTTTGTTGAGCAACGAGCCTTTCCCGTGTACCACCTCGTCATGCGACAACGGTAATACGAAATTCTCGGAAAAGGCATAGAAAAGTGAGAAGGTCAACCGATTGTGATTGTCTTTGCGGAAAAACGGATCCATGGATGCATACTGCAACATATCGTTCATCCAACCCATATTCCATTTATAATTAAATCCAAGTCCACCGTCAGAGGTGGGGCGAGAAACCATCGGCCACGCGGTAGATTCTTCCGCAATCATCATCACGTCGTCGTGTGATGCAAACATGGTCTGATTTAACTGCCGTAAAAAATCGATGGCTTCCAGATTTTCGTGCCCGCCATAAACATTGGGCATCCATTCGCCGTCCTTGCGGTTATAATCGAGGTATAGCATCGACGCCACCGCGTCTACCCGCAAACCGTCAAAATGGAATTCCTCAATCCAATACATTGCGTTGGAAATCAGGAAACTGCGCACCTCCGGTCTGCCATAATCAAACACGCAAGTGCCCCATTCTTTATGTTCGCCCTTGCGCGGGTCGGCGTATTCGAAACAAGGTGTGCCGTCAAAGCGATACAGTCCATACTGGTCTTTGGGGAAATGCGCGGGCACCCAGTCCATAATGACGCCCAATCCCGCCGCATGACAACGATCAATGAAAGCGCGCAATTCATCCGGCGTGCCATACCGAGAAGTTGGGGCATAGTAACCGGTCACCTGATATCCCCACGAGCCGTCAAACGGATATTCCGTGATGGGTAACATCTCAATGTGCGTATAGCCCATCTCCAACACGTACGGAATCAACTCGTCCGCCATTTTGGTGTAAGAAAACGTGTTGCCGTCACTATATCGCCGCCACGAGCCCATGTGGAACTCGTATACGTTGACCGGTATATTATACACGCCGTCTTTTTTCTTTTTGTCATACCACGCCTGGTCGGTCCACCCATATCCGCTCAGCGGTAACAATTTGGATGCCGTACCGGGACGGGTTTCGCAGTGAGTGGCGAAGGGGTCAGCCTTCAAAACACCGTTGCCATCCTCACCCACAACATAATACTTGTACGCCGAATACGGTTGCAATCCGCCAACGGTACATTCCCACACACCATATCCGATGGAGGAAAGCGGCACGCCGCTGTCGGTGTTCCAACCATTAAAATCACCGCACAACGAAACTGCACGCGCATGCGGCGCCCACACACGGAACGTATACCCACCGTCACCCGCAGGATGACAGCCGAATATACGGTACGCATGCGCTTCCGTACCTTCGACAAAGCGTTTCAAGCTGTCTTCAATATTCCAAAATGTATCCTGCATGTGTATACAGCACCCCTCATTTTCTTATATCTAAATTTATTATAACAAACTCTTTTTTAAAAAACAAGGCATGCTTTTGTAAAAATGGTAGCAAAGCGGTAGAAAAATCTTTAAAGAATTTGGTAATATTATCCAAATTTTGCCATGCGCGCACCCATAGAAACCAATATATCACCATTCTCTTGTCGTTTCAAAGAAAATCTTGTCCTATTTTTAAATATTTACAAACGCCCGTCCAACATGTTACACTGTATGCGAAAAGGGGGATTTATATGTTTTATCGTACCGGATTAAAATTACAGGCACGCAACCGTATGCGTGGCTATTTGGGCAACGCCATTTTAGTGTCGCTCATCTGTTCTCTGCTGCTGGGAGGGTTTAGCACCAGCCGAGATTTCAGCGACCTTTCCGGCAGTGCAGAAACCACAAATCTTACGACCAATCTGCATTTCCAAGACATCCTATCGCCCGTTTTGTTAGGTGCTATCGCCACCATATCCGTTTTCGCCCTCTTGGGCGGATTGGCATATCAAATCTTTTTTGCCAATATATTAAAAGTCGGCAAATACGGTTGGTTTATGCGATACAGCCGCGGGGAATATCCTTCTGTAGGGCAGCTATTCAGTGCTTTTCGCATCTACAAACCCACTATGGTGACCATGCTGGTGCGCGACCTGTACGTGCTTTTATGGTCGCTTCTGTTTGTCATCCCCGGCATCGTGCAAAGCTATGCCTATCGTTTAGTACCCTATATTCTGTATGAAAACCCCAACCTGCGCGCAGAAGAAGCTTTGCAAATCAGCAAAGACATTATGCGCGGCAATAAAATGGACCTGTTTATATTCGATTGCAGTTTCTTCTTGTGGAACGTGTTATCCGCCATCACCGGCGGTCTTGTGGGGATTTTATACGTTACCCCTTACTACTGCACCGCCGAAGCGATGATATACGACGCTCTGAAAACAGACGCTGTCTATCGCCGCCGTATCGTTTCCCCCGCTGTATTCCATATGCCCGAAACGCAAGCCGAAACCACATTTTGAATCACGTCTTTCAAACGCCCTGCGGTGCAGGGCGTGTTTTATTTTTTATTTTTTTGAAAAAAGACTTGATTTTTTCGAAAAAGGGTCTATAATAAAATCAGAACGAATGTTCGGAACAATTGTTCTTTACTATAGGAGGCAAGAATATGTTACTCAACACCATGCACGTGATTATCATGGCAAGCACATTTTTGTATATGTTTAATAAGGCGCAGTTTACAGCAACCCGCTTGGTCGCTTTGGTGCCGCTGGGTATGCTGTTTGCAGATGTTTGTTCGCTTCGTGCCGACTTTCTGTCGGTGCCCGCCTTGGCGTTGCTGTTGGCGGCGGCACGGATAACGGTACTGGCATGCTGCGCAGGCGCCATGCGTGCTGATCGCCGTATGGCACGTGCACGTCAGCGGGCGAACATGCGTGCGCGCATGATAATGCGCACCGCCGCCATCGCCAACGACAATTACACACAAAGCCACGTGCAATATGCTTGATTTCATATTGCAATTCCGTTGGTAGCCATATATAATGAGAGGGTAGACGTAACTACCCTCTCATTTTATTTTAGGAGTTTTTGAAATGGCATTTATCACCGTTGCACAGCAGGTGCTGATATTGTTTATGCTGATGGGCGTAGGCATGGTGTGCGGCAAAACGCACATCATCCATGAACGCTCGGTAAAAACCCTCACCAACATCGTACTATATTTTGTCACCCCTTGCGTGCTGATAAAATCTTTTACGGATATTCCGTTCAGCGAGCAAAAACTCAAACAACTGCTATTGGTCTTTCTCCTTGCACTGCTGATACACGTTGGCATGATACTACTCAGTCTGCCACTCATCCGTGACACAGACAATTCCCGACAACGCATGTTACAGTTTGCATTGATTTTCTCCAATGCGGGTTATATGGGACTGCCGTTACAGGAAGCCTTGCTCGGCAGCGAAGGCACCTTTTTCGGCGGCGCCTACATTGCCGTGTTCAACATCGTTCTTTGGACGTACGGATTATATCTGATGAGCGGGGATAAAAAGGCCGTTTCTCCTAAAAAAGCGTTGCTTTCTCCCGGCGTTTTGGGCGTGCTGGTCGGGTTTGTGTTGTTCTTACTGCCGCTTTGGTGGAAAAGTTTCACGCTGCCGGCTGTCATTTCTGCCCCTATCGCCCATCTGGCTGCGCTTAACACGCCAATTCCCATGCTGATTATCGGCTATTATCTCGCAGGCACGGATTTCAAAGCATTGTTACATGACGGCAAAAGTTTTTACGTCATCCTATTGCGCACAATGGGTGTTCCACTTTTAACACTTTTCATATTGTATGTGTGCGGTGTACGTGGCAATATGCTCATATCCCTCACCACATCCGTATCCACTCCCACTGCGGCGGCAACCACCATGTTTGCCGCCAAATATGACCGCTATCCCGCCGTGTCTTGCAACATCGTATCCCTGTCCACTCTACTCACCATCATCACCATGCCGTTGGTGGTCGGCTTGGCCGGTATTTTGGCCTAAAACACATTAAAAATACCTATTATAGAGAGCAGATTTCGCCGAGTTTGGCGGAATCTGCTTTTTTTGTCAAAAATTTCTTCTCGATTTCGTATTTTTTTCTAAAAACCTATTGCAATTTCGTAAAAGGGGCATTATAATGTTGTTACGTGGTTAAAAGTGCATCAAAATGGAGCGAAGTGGTGAATTTCCACATTTCCACAGAGTTTTCCACAATGCGCAAAAATGACAGAAACGGAGGTGGAATATATGCTGTACGGACGGTATCAACACAACATTGATGCGAAAGGCCGTTTGTTCGTGCCGGTGAAATTGCGTGAAAAGCTGGGCGAAAGTTTTATCGCGGCGGCGGTTCTTGACCGTTGTATCTGTTTATATTCCACTGAGGAATGGGACGCTCTGCTGGGTGGTATCGCCGCACTGCCGATGACCCAAGGACGCGCACTGATGCGTCAACTCACCTCCAACGCCGAAGATGTCACCCCGGATGCGCAAGGACGCATCTTGCTGCCCAAGCACTTGTTGCAATATGCCGGTTTGGAAAAAGCGGCATTGGTCATCGGTGCCGGTATGCGCGCGGAGATTTGGGACCCGACGTTGTATGACGAGCAAACCAAACAGCTCACCCCCGAAACTCTGGAAGCGGAATTCACAAAATTAGGATTTTGAAAGGCGTGACACACATGACCGGCGGCACACAGTATCATATTCCGGTCTTGTTGCAAGAGACCATTGACGCCTTACATATACAGCCAAACGGCATCTACGTCGACGGTACCGCAGGTGGCGGTGGACACAGTTTCGCCATTGCCAGCAAACTTACTTCCGGCAGGCTGTTTTCTCTCGACCGTGACCCCGATGCCATCAATGAAGCGGGCACACGATTACAAGGATTGCCCGCCACCGTCGTACATTCGAATTTCACCGAGATGGACAAGGTGTTACACCAACACGGCATACCGGCCGTGGACGGCATCTTGTTGGATATAGGCGTTTCTTCTCACCAATTGGACGCAGGCGAGCGCGGATTTTCGTATCACAGCGATGCGCCGCTGGACATGCGTATGAGTCAGGAAGGATTGAGTGCCGCCGATTTGGTGAACACTCTTTCTGAACAAGAACTATCTAAAATCTTCTTTGATTTTGGCGAAGAGAAATTTTCCCGTCGTATTGCAGCGGCTTTGGTGCAGCGCAGAAGGCTGTCACCCATCCTCTCCACCCTGCAACTGGCGGATATCATTGCCGGTGCCGTCCCCGCCGCCGCGCGGCGGGACGGGCACCCCGCCAGAAGAGTGTTCCAAGCATTACGAATCGCGGTCAACGGCGAGCTTGATTGCTTATCCGCCGCCCTCGATACCGCTTTTGATTGTTTGAAAGATGGCGGCATTCTCGCCGTTATCACGTTCCATTCTTTAGAAGACCGCATTGTTAAACAACGGTTTAACCAATTAAAACAAGGTTGTATCTGCCCAAAAGATTTCCCCATTTGCACCTGTGGCAGAACCCCCGCGGGTATACCGACAAAACCAGTCACCGCAACCGCATGGGAAGTTGAACAAAATCCGCGTTCCCGCTCCGCTAAACTGCGTTGCATCAAGCGGGTGCACGAAAGATACTAATACAATATAAAGAATATAAAAAGGAGGAATTGCGATGCAAAACAACCAATATGCTGCATATGACTTGTCGCTGTTTGAAAGCAAAAAAGCAAAATTGGTCGCCTTGAAACCCAACAAAAAAGAACTCAAAAGCAACAAGCGCCGCGCACGCCTCCAATCGATACTCAACGTATCCGCGTATATTCTGATTGCGTTGGTAGTTTTGGGTATTATCGGCTTGTTGATTACCTCTAACGTGCAACTGACCGAGCTCAATTCCCGTATCATTGAAAGCGAAACCCGTTTATCCGAACTGCAAAGCGAACAAATTCGTTTGGAATCGGAATTGGCAGGCAAAACCTCCATTACTAATGTCAACGAATTTGCTATCGAGAACGGCATGGCCGTAGCAGATAACAGTCAAGTATGCTATATCTCCATTTCCGGCGAAGACGCCGTCACGGTTGCCGCAGGCACACCGAATATGTTTGTGTCGCTGTGGAAAGCCGTTTGCCATATTTTCTCGTAAAATCGGCATAGGATTTCCCATTAGATAATAGGTATATATAAACTGCCGAGAGTTGGGAGAATATCTTAACTCTCTTTTCTTCATTTTGGAGGAGGCGAAAGAATGGCTAAAAAAGGAAAACAGTCAAGTGCACAAACCAAAAAACCCTCCCGTGCCATGAACGCACGCAATGTTTTTGTGCTCATCGTGATGCTGTTGTGCGCACTCGCCATTATTGCGCACATGGCACTTATCCAAATCATACAAGGTGACGACTGGCTGTCCCGCGCTCGCGCACAACAAATGAGTGACAGCGTGGTGCCCGCCAAGCGTGGCACCATCTACGACGCTAACATGGAGCCACTCGCCGTATCCGCTGACGTGTGGCGACTGATCATGTCCCCTAAACATATCGAGAACGCCGACTTGGACAATTACGCAGGTGTCAACTCGACGGAAGAACTGCGGGAATATATCGCCGACCAATTGTCTTCCCTTTTGGAAATCGACCGTGAAAAAGTTTTAAAACAAACCGGAAAAACCAATTCCCAGTATGAAGTGCTCAAAACCAAGGTAGAATATGAACAAAAAGAAGCCTTCACGAAATGGGTGACCGATAACAAACTGACCGGTGTGTTCAGTATTATTCCCGACTACAAACGCTATTATCCCCAGAAAAATTTGCTGGCCAACGTGTTGGGCTTTACCGGCGCAGATAATAACGGTCTGGAAGGACTGGAAGCCGCATACGACGACGTGCTTTCCGGCACCCCCGGTCGCATCATCTCCTCCCAAAACGGTTGGGGTGATGAAATGCCCACACAGCTCGAATACAGCAAGGTAGTGGATGCCGAAGACGGTAAAAGCTTGGTATTGACGGTAGACCAGACCATTCAGATGTACGCCGAAAAATATCTCGAAGAGGCGGTCATCGAAACCGGCACCATCAATCGTGGTAGTATCCTTATCCAAGACGTCAAAACCGGTGGTATTCTTGCAATGGCGACCAAGGGCGACTATGACCCCAACGACCCGTTCACCATCGCAGATAAAACGATAGAAGAAGCCATCAACGAACTGCCCGAAGAAGAACAAAGCGCCGCACGCGCCACCGCTTTGCAAGCACAGTGGAAAAATAAAGCCGTGTCCGAAACCTACGAACCCGGCTCGGTATTCAAAGTGTTCACCGCTGCCGCCGCATTGGAAGAAGGCATCGGCAGTCTGCAGACCAGTTACGGTTGTCCCGGCTATTTCAAAGTCGGCGGCTGGACCATCCGTTGCCACCAAGCAGGCGGTCACGGCACGCTGGATATGGCGGGTGCCATCTCCGCTTCCTGTAACCCGTATTTCATGCAACTCGGCTTGAAAATAGGCGGCACCAATTTCTTTAAATATTTCACCGCTTTCGGTTTCACCGAAAAAACCAACATCGATATGAGCGGTGAGACCTCTAACGCAGGATTATACCACTCAGAACTGACCCTGAACCAAGCAGAAGCCTCCTTGGCAACTGCCGCTTTCGGTCAGACTAACAAAATCACCCCCATCCAGATGATTAGTGCCATCTCCACCATTGCCAACGGCGGCAAATTGCTCACGCCGTACGTGGTACAACAAATCATCGATGGAGACGGCAACGTGGTGAAAAACACCGAGCCTACCGTCAAACGACAGGTCGTTTCTGCCGAAACCGCCGCTAAGGTTTCGGATATGATGGAAGCCGCCGTCAACGGCGGCGGTTGTAAGAGTGCCTACGTTGCCGGTTACCGTGTCGCAGGTAAAACCGGCACGTCCGAAAAAAGAGATATGGAAGGCAACGAAGTGGTCGCTTCCTTTGCAGGCTTTGCACCTGCCGACGACCCGCAAGTTGCTATTTTGGTATTGCTGGACCAACCGCAATGTACCGTGCGTTTCGGTGGCACCATTGCTGCACCGGTAGCGCAAAAAGTATTGAGCGAAACGCTGCCGTATCTCGGCGTAGAACCCAAATACACCGAAGCGGAACTCTCCAAACTCAGCACCTCCACCCCCAACGTACTGAACCAATCGTTGTCGGTGGCACAGGCTGCTATCACAAACAAAAAACTGACCGTGCGTACCATTGGCAGCGGCAGCACCGTTTTGAAACAAATCCCCGAAGCGGGACAATCCATCCCGCAAGGCGGTGTCGTGGTGTTATACACCGACGAAAGCGCTCTGGAGAAAACCGTCACCGTACCCAATTTCCACGGTATGAGCGTTTCGGCCGCCAATCTCACCGCTACCAACGCAGGACTCAACCTCGTATTATCCGGTGTCGGTCTGGAATCCGGACAGACCACCGCTAACAAACAAAGTATCGCCGCCGGCACTGCTGTGCCGCCCGGCACCAGTATCACCGTCTCCTTCCTATACAACGACAGCGCAGACGGTGGTTAAGGGAATCCGCCTCATAAGAAAGGAGAGCCTATGAAACTGTCCGAATTGTTACAAGGTGTTGCGGTAGCACCGTACACCCTTTCTGATGATACGCAAATCACCTCTATCACCTGTGACTCCCGCAAAGTAGAAGCAGGCGCCTTGTTTGTGTGTATCTGCGGCACCGCCGGAGACGGACATGATTTCGCGGCGAGTGCGCTGGAAAAAGGCGCTGTTGCCATACTGGCAGAACGCGATTTGAAACTCCCGCAACAAATTATCACCCCCGCCACCCGCGCGGCTTGGGCAACGCTCTCTGCTAACTGGTTCGGACATCCCGCTCGTCATCTGCATTTAGTGGGTGTCACCGGCACCAACGGCAAAACCACCACCGTATGCTTGCTCAAAAGCATTTTGGAAGCAGCGGGTCACAAGGTAGGACTTATCGGCACTATTCAAAATATGATTGGTGATCGTGCCGTGCCCGCCGCACGCACCACCCCCGACACGTATGAACTGCAAAGCTTGTTTGCGTTGATGGTAGCGGAAGGTTGCGACTATTGCGTGATGGAGGTATCCTCCCACGCCCTACACCAAGAACGCGTAGGCGGTTGCACGTTTGACGTGGGTGTGTTTTCCAACTTGACACAAGACCATCTCGACTATCACGGCACCATGGAAGAATATATGCTTGCAAAGAGAAAGCTGTTTTCCATGTCAAAACATGCCGTTATCAATTTTGACGACCCATGGGGCGCGCGCATGGCGGAAAACATCCCCTGCCCGCTCTCCTATTATTCCGCAAAAAACGACAGCGCAGATTTCGTGGCACGCAACATCATGCACAAACCCGACGGCGTGCGATTTGAACTGATTGGCTCTGACCGTATCGAGCGGGTACACTTGCACATCCCCGGTCAATTCTCGGTTTATAACGGTCTTGCCGCAGCCGCAGCCGCCATTACACTGGGTGTGCCGTTTGAAACAGTCACCGAGGCTTTATACAATGCGGCAGGCGTAAAAGGACGCGCAGAAATCGTACCCACCAACCGTGATTTTACAGTGGTTATCGACTATGCGCACACGCCTGACGGACTGGAAAACATCTGCCGCACCATGAAAGATTGTTGCGCAGGCAGATTACTCACCATTTTCGGTTGCGGCGGTGACCGTGACCGCACCAAACGTCCGCTGATGGGTGAAATTGCCGCTCGTTTTTCGGACGTGGTAATCGTGACATCCGACAACCCCCGCACCGAAGATCCCACCGCCATCATCGAGGAAATCCTCGTAGGGCTACAAGGCAGTAAAACGCCGGTGAAAGTCATTGAAAACCGCGTGGACGCTATCCACTGGGCAATCAAGCACGCCAAACCCGGCGACACCGTTTTGCTCGCGGGCAAAGGACACGAAACGTATCAAATTCTCAAAGACGGCACCATTCATTTGGATGAACGTGAGGTGGTCGCCGAAGCGTTACAAACGCTGTAATACACAAAGTAAGGACGATGATTATGAACACAACACGGCTTATCATCTTAATCGTGGCGGGACTCACATCCTTTATACTGTCCGCATTACTGGGCAAATGGTGTATTCCGTTGCTGTCCCGTCTGCATTTCGGGCAGACCATCCGTGAAGAAGGACCCAACTGGCACAAGAAAAAACAAGGAACCCCAACCATGGGCGGTATCCTTTTCATCCTTTCTACAGCGATTGTAACGGTGTTGACCGTTTTAGTGTGTCAACTGTTTTTGGACCAAAAACCGCTGACTTCCTTTACAGCATCCACCGAAATGCTGGTAGGCGCATTCTTGTTGCCGATTTGCTGTGGCTTAATCGGTTTTGCGGATGATTATATCAAAGTTGTTAAAAAGCGCAACCTCGGCTTGACCGCCAAGCAAAAATTGGCGGCACAGTTACTGGTTGCTGTCGCCTTTGCGTTGCTTTTATATTTCTCCGACGCACAAATCATAAATATCCCCTTTGTCGGCAAAGTGGATTTCGGCATTTGGTTTATTCCGTTTTGCGTGTTCGTGGTGCTCGCAATGAGCAACGCCACCAACCTGACCGACGGTGTGGACGGTCTTTGCGGCAGTGTCAGCCTCATTGCCGCCTTGGCGTTACTGATTATGGCAAGTGCTGCATACGCACTGGGTATCAGCATCCTTATCACCGCTTTTGCGGGTGCTTTGGCAGGCTTTTTGCTGTGGAATTTGCATCCCGCCAAAGTGTTTATGGGCGATACGGGCTCATTGTATATCGGCGCACTGCTGACCGGTGCAGCTTTCGCGTTGGGTGTGCCGTTCCTGCTCATCCCTATCGGCATTATCTACATTTTGGAAAATCTGTCGGTTATTTTGCAGGTTGCCTATTTCAAAATCACCAAAGGCAAACGCCTTTTCAAAATGGCACCGCTTCACCATCACTTTGAAATGTGCGGTTGGAAAGAAAACACTATCGTGTGCGTATTTTCCGCCGTCACTCTGGTTGGTTGCGTGCTGGCGCTGATACTGTTCTACACAGTATAAATCACCGCTTTTTCATCATACTTAACAATGAGATTATTTGAAAGGAGAGGAAAGCATTGTCGGTCATTCCAATGACAGCAGACCCCACCAAAGCTATCCGTAAACGCAAAAAGAGCTTATGGTATGCCGCTTCCGGCTTCGATATGCCGTTTCTCATCATCTTACTGGCGGTGTTGGTAACCGGTTTGATATGTCTGTACTCCGCAAGCTATGCCTATTCCTTTTATTGGAACGACGGCGACAGCTTCTTCTTCATTAAAAAACAACTGATTTTCGCACTCATCGGCGTTGCCGCCATGCTCGGTCTGTCCTTTGTCGACTACCACCGCTGGCACATTTTAGCGTGGCCGATGTGGGGCGTTTCACTGATTTTATTGGGTGTAGCACTGCTAATGCCCGCCAGTGACGGCATCCACCGTTGGATACGTCTGGGCGGTTTCCAGTTCCAGCCATCCGAAGTAGCAAAATTCGCCATGATCGTGCTGTTTGCGCACCTCATTTCTCTCAACTATAAACGCATCAAAACTTTTGTAGGCGGTTTTTTACCGTTGTTGCTGATACTGGGTGTCACCTGCGGTTTGGTTATCATCGAGCCGCATCTGTCCGGCACCATTTTACTGTGTCTGCTGGGACTGGTTTTGATGTTTGTAGGCGGATGCCGCTTTTCTTATCTCGCCGGTATTCTCATACTGGGCGCCGCCGCCATCATCGTGATGGTTTTTGTGGTCGGGTACGAGCAAGACCGCATCAACGTGTGGCTCAACCCCTTGGAAATATTTAACCGTGATTATAACGGCCGCTCAGAAGCATGGCAAACGGTGCAGTCGCTATACGCCATCGGTTCGGGCGGATTACTGGGGCAAGGTCCCGGTAACTCCCGTCAAAAACACCTGTTCCTCCCCGAACCGCAAAACGATTTTATTTTTGCGGTAGTTTGTGAAGAACTCGGCTTTATCGGCGCTGTGCTCATCATTGCGCTGTTTGCACTGCTTATTTGGCGTGGTTTTGTCATCGCCATGCATGCATCGGATAAATTCGGTGCCGTGCTCGCCACCGGTTTGACCGCGCAAATCGGGTTGCAAGTATTACTCAACATTGCGGTGGTCACCAACAGTTTCCCCAACACCGGTATCAGCTTGCCGTTTTTCAGTTACGGCGGCACTTCGCTGGTTATGTTATTGGCGCAAATGGGTCTGGTGTTGGCCGTATCCAGACAATCTTCTCTCGCCAAACAGCCTACTCACTCAAAATAGGAGGCGTTCATATGCGCGTTCTCGTCACCGGCGGCGGTACTGCCGGTCATATCAACCCCGCTCTCGCGATTGCGGACAGTATCCGCAAAGCGCACCCCGATGCCGAATTCCTGTTTGTCGGCGCAGAGGGGAAAATGGAAACCGAATTGGTTCCCAAAGCGGGTTATCCCATCAAAACTCTCAAAGTGCAGGGTTTTTATCGCAAAATCAGTGTTAAAAACATGGTGCACAACGTCAAAGCGGTCAACAACATGTTTGCCGCCAGCCGTATTTCCACAACCATTTTAAAGGAATTTAAACCCGATATCGCCATCGGTACGGGCGGATACGTCTGCGGTCCGATTTTACGCAAAGCACTTAAAATGCATATTCCCGTTTTGGTGCACGAATCCAACGCTTTCCCCGGTATGACAGTGAAAGCGCTCGCCAAAGAAGGTGCTACCGTTTTACTGTGCAGTGAAGCGGCAAGAAAACATCTGCCCGCACACAGCAAAGCGATTGTCACCGGCAACCCGCTTCGACCGGAATTTGCCACCATTCACACCACAGAGGCCAAAAAAGCGGCACGCAAAGAATTAGGTGTATCCGACCAACCGCTTATTTTATCCTTCGGCGGCAGTTTAGGCGCACGACGCATCAACGAAGCGATGGTCGGCGTTTTGGAGAAAAGCCGTGCGCAAGGCAACCTGCAACACATTCACGGTGTCGGTAAAGCGGGTTGGGATACCACACGTGAGCTGTTGCGTAAAAAGGGTGTGCCCCTACAAGCAAACGGCATTATGGTGCGGGAATATATCGACGATATGCCGCGCTGTATGGCGGCAGCCGACGTGGTTATCAGCCGTTGCGGTGCGATGACGTTAAGCGAAATCCCCGCCGCAGGCAAACCCGCCATTCTTATCCCCTCCCCGTATGTCGCAGAGAACCATCAATACCACAACGCAATGGCGTTAGTCAAAGCGGGTGCCGCTTTGTGTATCGAAGAAAAAGACCTTTCCGCCGACACTTTGTGGGCGGCGATTAAAGCCATCACCGACGACTCTGTGCGGATGCAGGAAATGGCGGACAATGCTTCCCGCCTCGCCATCCGTGATGCAGACGAACGCATCATGGCAGTGATTGAACAAACCTTGCAAAACACCTGAAATCACGCTTTTTAACACTTTGGCATACTCTATCCTGTACGACTGTTTTACAGGAGGAATGACCTATGCAAAAGTTGTTGATTAGGGGCGGCAACAGCCTTCACGGCACAGTGCAAATCCACGGTGCTAAAAACAGCGTGTTGCCGATATTGGCGGCAACCATGCTCACCGAAGGTGTCAGCGAGATACATAATTGTCCGAAACTTTCCGATGTAGAAACATCGGTACGTATTTTGCAACATTTAGGTTGTGACGTGACCGCAGAATATCCGGTTATCTCGATTCATCCGGGTGGCGTTTGTCGCACCGAAATCCCCGACGCATTGATGCGGGAAATGCGGTCTTCCATCATTTTCTTGGGTGCGCTCATTGCACGTTACGGCGAAGCTCACCTGTCCTACCCCGGCGGTTGCGAATTGGGCCCGCGCCCTATCGACCTGCATCTGTCGGCTTTGCGACGGATGGGCGTGCACATCACCGAGGAGCACGGACACATCGATTGCCACATTGAAGACGAACTGCACGGCAGTGATATTTCGCTGTTATTCCCCAGCGTCGGTGCTACCGAAAATATTTTGTTGGCGGCAGTTACCGCACGAGGCAAAACGGTCATCCGTAATGCCGCCAGAGAACCTGAAATCGACGACCTTTGCACCTTCTTAAATGCTTGCGGCGCCAAAATTTCCGGCATCACAGCGGGGGTGTTGGAAATCGAAGGGGTAAAACACTTGCACGGTACCCGCCACAGCATTATCCCCGACCGCATCGAAGCGGCAACCTATATGGCGGCGGCCGCTGCAACAGGCGGCGAAATCGTTTTAAACGGGATTTATCCACCGCACATCGCTCCTTTTACGGCGATGTTAGAGGAAACGGGATGCCTATTACAGCACAACCGTCACACGCTTCGCTGTGCCGCACCCGCCCGTCTGCGACGGATACACCTAGTACGCACCTCGCCGCATCCGGGATTCCCCACCGATGCCGCCGCACCATTGGTAGCTGCCATGTGCGTGGCACAAGGTACCAGCGTGTTTGTGGAAACCATTTTTGATAATCGCTACGCCTATGCGGACGAACTGACCCGTTTCGGCGCACATCTCAAAATTGAGGGGCGCACCGCAGTGGTGGAAGGAACTGATACCCTATCCGGCGCAGCAGTCAACTGCACCGACCTGCGTGGCGGGGCAGCATTGGTGGTCGCGGCTTTGGCAGCACAAGGCGAAAGCGAAATTTCTCAACTGGAACATATTTTCAGAGGCTATGCCGACTTGGCGGAAACCCTTACCGCTGTCGGCGCAGACGTTCAATATATTTAGGAGGCGAAAACATGGCGAAAGCACCTGCGAAAAACGCAAAAAAACGCAAGAAACGCAATCGATTTAAAATCGTTGTGGTCCTTTTTTGCCTCATACTCGCCATTTCTTTGGCACTTGCGGGTGCTATTGCCTATCTGCGTCGGCACAGCACACCTGTTGAAAACGAATCTTTGAGTCGCTTTGCGATTCAAACCATCACCGTAAGCGGCAACACCAAATACGACGATGCCGCCATCATCGGCGAAAGCGGTTTGAAAGTCGGACAGAGCATTTTCTCGGTTAATAAAGGTGCCGCCGCCAAAAAAATCGAAGAACTTTTTCCGTATGTGCAGGATGCATCGGTGAAAAACGTCACGTATAACACCCTTTGCATCGAAATCAACGAAGCGGAAAACATGGGTGCTATGTACCATGCGGGCAACTGGTTGGTGGTGGGCACCAACGGCAGAGTTTTGGAAATCTTACCCGTAGAGAGCGACCGCCCCGGCAGATATTTTTACTTGCAAGGCGCCACGCCGCTCGAAGACCCACAAATCGGCAGTGAAGCGATGGATGAACGCAGTTTGCGTGTTGTCAACACCATATTCACCGCCGTTAAAGAATACGGCGTGGACGGTGTATTGGGCATTGATATGCGGGATAAAACCAATATTTCTCTCAATTATAAAAATACACTCACCGTCCTGCTGGGTAGTGAACGCAATTTGGATGCAGAAATTAACCTGTTTGCCAAAACCCTGCCACAGATTTTAGAGCGTAACGGTGGTGAAATTGCAGGCAGGTTAGACCTCTCTTCCTACAGCGACAACACCGACAAAAACGATAAAATCATCTATACCCCGAAAGATGTTTTGGAAAACAAATAATTTTTTTAAAAAAACATTGAATTTTTACGCGCGACATGATACTATTATTGTATATAAAACTATCTATAAAATGATGTGTAAAATATACGGATATAAATGGGAGGATGTTGCGCTATGATGCAAATTGAAAACGAGTGCGTTGACGGCATCGTAATCAAAGTTGTAGGTGTCGGCGGCGGCGGCGGAAACGCTGTCAACCGCATGATTCGTGCAGAGGTTCACGGTGTGGATTTCATCGCTATCAATACAGATATCGCTGTTTTGAACCTGTCCCTCGCCGAACAAAAAATTCAAATCGGTGAGAAACTGACCCGCGGCAGAGGTGCGGGCGGCAACCCCGAACGCGGTGAACGTGCCGCCGAGGAAAGCCGTGACGAAATCGCGGCTGCTTTGCAGGGCACCGATATGGTATTCATCACCGCCGGTATGGGCGGCGGCACCGGTACGGGTGCGGCTCCCGTCATTGCGGAAATCGCCAGAGACCTCGGTATTCTCACCGTCGGTATCGTGACCAAACCTTTCAGTTTCGAAGGCAGCCGCCGTATGGAACAGGCTTTGGACGGTATCAGCGCTTTGAAAGAACACGTGGACAGCTTGGTGGTTATCCCCAACGACCGTATCCGCGAAGTGACCGATACCAAAATCACCATGAAAAACGCCTTTGAAATGGCGGATGATGTGTTACGCCAAGGCGTGCAAAGCATCTCTGACCTCATCAAAATGCCCGGCGACATCAACCTTGACTTCGCCGACGTGTTGACCATTATGAAAGATGCCGGCTATGCGCATATGGGCGTTGGCAAAGCTTCCGGTGCTGACCGTGCCGAGCAAGCGACCAAAGCGGCTATCGAAAGCCCGCTGCTCGAAACCTCCATTGACGGTGCGCGCGGCGTGCTCATCAACGTGTGCGCTCCCGAGGACTTCGACTTTGACGAAATGGACAAAGCGACCTCCGCCGTCAGCAATGTGGTGCATCCCGATGCTACTATCATCTGGGGTTACGTGCTGAATCCCGACGACAACGATAACGTGAGCGTCACGGTGATTGCGACCGGTTTGACCGACGACTACAAAGGTACCAACCGTGGTATCATCGGCCCGACCGCCCGCGGCAACAACGCTCCCTCTTGGCAGTCCCTCTCTCCCTTGGAAGAGGATGACGACCCGCTGAGCGACATCAGCATGATGTTTGAACGCCGTAACATCCTTGCAGACGATAACAACTAAACAACATAAGCGATGATAAGGATACGCTTTTGCGTGTGTTCTCCAAAGAGAGCGTTCGGTTGGTGCGAGAACGTGTGAACCCACAAAAGATACCACCTTGGAGTGTGCGCCGAAACAAGGCGTAACGGCTGACCCCGTTATCGGTCACTCAAAGAGCGAACTTTTTTCGCTGAATGAGGGTGGAACCACGAACTTTTACAGTCTCGTCCCTTTCCGAAGGGACGAGACTTTTTCTTTTTGAAAGGAGTTTTAAAATATGCTGAAAATCAATCTGCGCGGCGATATCCGTGAGGTCGCCGAAAACACCACACTGGATGCGCTGTGCCGTGATATTTCCATGGGACTGTACCGCAACTGCTGTGCAGCAAAAGTCAACGGTGAAGTCAAAGACTTGCGCGAAGCACTGACCGCCGATGCTGAAGTGGAATTTTTGACCTTTGACCAATTGAACGGTAAAAAGGCCTATTGGCACACCGCTTCTCACGTCATGGCACAAGCTGTCAAGCGTTTGTATCCCGACGTGAAATTTGCCATCGGCCCTGCCACCAACGAAGGTTTTTACTATGACTTTGATACCGATATGACCTTCACCGCCGAGGTTTTGGAGAAAATCGAAGCAGAAATGAAAAAAATCATCAAAGAGGCACTGCCGCTGGAAAAATTCACCCTTTCCCGTGACGAAGCGTTGAAAATGATGGCGGACGAGCCGTATAAAACCGAACTTATCAACGATTTGCCCGCAGATGCGGTATTGTCGTTCTATAAACAAGGGGAATTCACCGACCTTTGCGCAGGTCCGCATCTGACCGATACCGGTCGCCTGAAAGCAGTCAAACTGTTATCTGCCACCGGTGCATACTGGCGCGGTGACTCCAACCGCAAGATGCTCAAACGCATTTATGGTATTGCTTTCCCCAAAGCCAGCGAACTGGAACAGCATCTGGAAAGACTGGAAGAAGCGAAAAAACGTGACCACAACAAACTCGGTCGCGACCTCGAATTTTTCACCACTGTGGACGTTATCGGACAAGGTTTGCCGATTTTGTTGCCCAAAGGTGCCCGTGTCATCCAAACGTTGCAACGTTGGGTGGAAGATGAAGAACAAAAGCGTGGCTATCTGCTCACCAAAACACCCTTGATGGCGAAACGCGACTTGTATCGCATTTCGGGTCACTGGGACCACTACCGCGACGGTATGTTTATTTTGGGCGACCCTGACGATGAGGAAAAAGAGTGCTTTGCTCTGCGCCCGATGACCTGTCCGTTCCAGTATCAAACGTATTTGAACCGTCAACGCTCCTACCGTGACCTCCCAATGCGTTTAGGCGAAACTTCCACCCTGTTCCGCAACGAAGATTCGGGCGAAATGCACGGTCTGATTCGTGTGCGCCAGTTCACCATTTCGGAAGGCCACCTCGTTCTCCGTCCCGACCAGTTGGAAGAAGAATTCAAAGGCTGTTTGGAACTCGCTAAATACTGTCTGGATACGGTTGGCATTCTGGAAGATTGTACCTTCCGTTTCTCCCAGTGGGACCCCGCCAACCCCAACAACAAATACGAAGGCACCGCTAAACAGTGGGAAACCGCCCAAAGCGTTATGGCGAACATTTTGGATGCATTGGGTGTGCAATACGAAATCGGTATCGACGAAGCGGCGTTCTACGGTCCGAAACTGGACATCCAATATAAAAACGTGTTCGGCAAGGAAGACACCATTGTCACCATCCAAATTGATATGTTACTCGCCGAAAAATTCGGTATGTATTATATCGACGAGAACGGCGAAAAAGCACTGCCGTATATCATCCACCGCACGTCGCTCGGTTGCTACGAGCGTACACTGGCATATTTGATTGAAAAATATGCAGGCGCACTGCCCACTTGGATGTCGCCCGAACAGGTACGTGTGTTACCCATTTCCGAGCGCTTCGCCGACAACGCTGTGCAGGTCAATGCGGCACTAAAAGAAGCGGGCATCCAATCCGAATGGGATGCGCGCAATGAAAAAATTGGATATAAAATCCGTGAAGCACAGATGCAAAAAGTGCCGTATATGCTGATTATCGGCGACCGTGAGGCAGAAAGCGGTACAGTTTCGGTCCGCTCCCGCAAAGACGGCGATTTGGGTTCTATGGAACTTGCTGCATTCATCAAAAAAATCCAAAAAGAAATCGCCGAAAAAGTCAGATAACTTCAAAGCCACCCTTTCTAATGAAAGGGTGGCTTTTGTTTACTGTCTCAACGATGTTAGAAAAGCCCAAAGTTCAACGTACTCACCCACAACTTTCCCGCTTTTGTCGTAGACAAAATGCGTGCCACGACAACGGCACGCAAGGGAAATGTCGACGGAGTTCGGAAAAATTGAAAATTTTTCCGAACTCCACTTGACAATCGTGTTTTCTTGCGGTATAGTTTAGGTGTACTAGGGCGACTAGTACACCTAATACACAAGGAGGTTCTATATGTTCCAAATAGACGCCTTATCCCGCACCCCTGTATATGAACAGCTTATTGAGCAACTGGAACGGTTCATATTATCGGGTGTCATGCATGCGGGCGACCAATTGCCCTCGGTGCGCAGTTTATCGTTGCAATTGTCCATCAACCCCAACACCATTCAAAAGGCATACAGTGAATTGGACACGCGCGGCATTATCTATTCCATTCCCGGCATCGGTTGTTTTATTGCCGAAAACGCCGTAGAGGTGCTTGCCGTGCATAAAAGACGCAGGTTGACAGATTTTGAAGCACTTGCCAAAGAACTGGCACTGGCAGGCATACCCGCCGACGAACTACATACAATTATCCAAAACACCTATAACGGAGGTGCCAACACATGATTGAAGTCAAAAACGTTACCAAAACCTTTAGTGACTTTACCGCACTGGACAACGTGACCTGCACCATTGCAGAAGGTTGTATTTACGGTATGGTCGGCTCGAACGGCGCGGGAAAATCCACCCTTTTGCGATTGATTTCGGGTGTATACCGTGCAGATAAGGGCGATATTCTCATCGACGGCGAACCGATTTGGGAAAATGAAACGCTTAAAAGTCAAATCGCCTATGTGCCGGATGAACTGTTTTTCTTGTCCGGTGCTAATATGAACCGCATGGCCAAATTGCATGCTGCCGCCTATCCGAACTTCGATTTCGACCGGTTTGCACAATTGACCCACACATTTGGTCTCGACCCCAAAAAACCGCTTTCTGCCTTTTCCAAAGGCATGAAACGGCAAGCGTATACCGCACTGGCACTGTCTGCACGTCCGAAATACATTTTCTTTGACGAAACGTTTGACGGATTAGACCCCGTCATGCGTGCACTGGTCAAGAAATTGATTTGCGAGGACGTATTGGACCGTGGCGCCACCGCCATCATTACCTCCCATTCCTTGCGGGAATTGGAAGATACTTGTAACCAACTGGCGTTACTGCACAAGGGCGGTTTGGTGCTCGAAAGCGACGTACAAAACCTGAAAACTTCACTGTTTAAAGTGCAAATCGCTTTCGACCGTCCTCTCGAGCAAGATATGTTTGAGGATTTACAGGTCGTCCACTTTTCCAAGCACGGCTCGGTTGCAAACCTCATCGTGCGCGGCGACCGCGAGCAAACCGTTGCCGCTCTGCAAGCCAAAATGCCCATTTTACTGGATTTGCTACCGCTAACGTTAGAAGAGGTGTTTACCTATGAAATGGAAGCGCTGGGCTATATTTTTGAAAATGTGACGGAGGGATAAACGATGAAAAAAACTATGAAATCTCCGTTTTTGGATTTTAACAACCGCATCTTTGCAGAAACTATGCGCCAACTGCGCACCATCGGTATTTTGGCATTGGTGATTTTATGCCTTGCCGCCATACTGATGCCCGTAGGCATCGCCATTGATGCGTATGCCTATTTAGAGCCAAACGAAAGCCCCCGCATTATATTGGTTTCGCTGTTGCAGATGCATCCACTGCTGCTCGCACCGATATATACACTTGCTCTCATTTTTCCCTTGATGACGTTCGGATATCTCAACAAACGCAACTCCTCTGATTTCTACCACGCCATCCCCGTACAGCGCGACGCGCTGTTTGTCAGCCAATTTGTCGCTATCATGACTTGGATTGGTATTGTCATTGTGGGAAGCGCAATCGTTTCAGTTGCCACCACCCTTTGTTTTCCAGCCGTTTTCCAACTGAATTTGAGCAGTATTTTCCCCTTCGTATGCAGTTGTTTAGCGGGTTCGCTGATGGTGGCGGGATGCGTCACAGTCGCAATGTGCATCACGGGTACATTGTTCAACAACCTGCTGGTCGCCGCTATTTTGTGTTTCCTGCCACGTATACTGCTCGCATACAGCGCTATGTTGTTGGGCGATACCGTACATATTCTGCCCGAAACCATTCAATCGCCGTTACTGGATATATCCTATAATATTCCTTTGGCAGTTCCCATTACCTATCTCTTCGGCGAAGGTACTATTCCGCTGTTGCACAGCTGGAGCAGTATCGGCTACACCGCCGCTATTGGTTGTTTGTGGTTCGTGTTGGCGGCAATTTTGTTCCGCATCCGCAAATCCGAAGCCGCCGAGCGCCCCGCTTCCACCCCGCTGTTACAACACGCCTATCGGTTGATTATCACCTTTGCGGTGACCCTTATCCCCGCTTATGCCGTTATGCATTACATCAACGGGAAAACCATACCGGATGCAACCGAACTGTTTTTAATTCTCGTTTTCTATCTGCTTGCCGCTATCGCATTTTGCGTGTATGAGCTGATTACCACCAAGAAACCCAAAGAGCTTCTGCGGGTGGCAAAAACGTTTCCGATTGTCTTATTGGCAGACGTGGTGCTCATTGCGGGGTTGCAACTCGCGGCCTACTCCGTATTGCAGTTCAGACCCTCGGCAGAAGAAATCGAGGCGCTATCCTTTACCGAACGGTACTACGACACCGATTCGTATTTTGAAAGCCGCGCCGCCGCTGTAAAAATTCAAGATAAGACGGTCAACGAATTGGTGGCAAACCGACTGGAAAATGCCGCAAAAGAAAACAATCCCCGCGGTGAATTTTCCGCCGGCAGTGAATATTACAGTCAAAGTTATGAATCGGCATCCGAAGAATACATCGTCTCGTTCCACACGAAAAACGGCAGAAAGCAACGCCTTTTGCGCTTCACCGAGCAGGAAGCGGATGTCATCATGAATGCCATGAGCAACACTGCCGACTACCAAGACATTTATCGCTTGCCCACCCTCGACCACAAAACGACGGTGAAAATTTACGAGTTGACAGACGAGCAAAGTGAGGCGTTATACCAAACGTTGCGTGACGAGGTTGCCGCTATGCCGTTTGAACAGCGTATACAATTCTTAAACGGTAACCATTATGCGCAAAACTCCGGCTTGCAAGTACACATGGAAGTGACCACGGCAATCGGGGCTGTGGAATACGATTTTTATTTGAATCTCTCACACGACATTGTACCCAAAACAATGGCGCTGTATATGGAATATGAATATCAAAACAGTGCAGATGAGCGTGCGAAAATTTTGAAAATTGCCAATGATTTCAACACTTTCGCATCACAAGACGGCAAAGGCGACTTTGGATTCTCCATCCACGCTAATAGCGGAAGCGACGACTCACAATACGTAGACCTTGCCGCCAATGCGGATGAAACCGCCCTTGCTTTGCTCAAAGAAATTGCTCAAAACACCGTAGACCGTATACCGCAAGCAGACGATGAGATTCTCTATCACTTCTCTTGTTATTACAGTTTTGCGGCAGACTATGATGAATACAACCAAGCTACTATGTATGATTTCGAAAACTTGAGCGCTTATATCGCACTCAACGAACAAGGAGAAAACGCTTTTCGCCAACTCGCCGATTGGTGGGACATAGTAAACGCCAAATGATAAAAACGCCCGCAGTACACAACGTACTGCGGGCGTTCGTTTTATAGATATTACGCAATCGGTTCAAAATCGGCTGCGCCGTGTTTACAAAGCGGACAGATAAAGTCATCGGGCAAGGTTTCGCCCTCGTATACGTATCCACAAATTTTACATACAAAGCCTTTCTTGCCCTCCGTTTGTGGCTTGGGCTTGACGTGCTTTTGATAGTAGGTGTAGGTCATAGTTTCTTTATCCGACAACACACGCGCCTCGGTCACCGAACAGATAAACATACCGTGGGTGTCCAAGTCGACATACTGTTCCACTTTCAGCGACATAAACGAATTGATATAACGGGGCAAGAATACCAATCCGTTATCCGCATAAAACGGCGTGCAATCCGCGAATTTATCCACATTTCGACCGCTTTGGAAACCAAATTTTTCAAACACCGCGAACGGCGCATCCACCGTCAGACAATTGATGTTCATTTTACCGGTCTGTTTAATAACATGATGCGAATAATTGGCTTTATTGATGGTCACGGCAATGCGATTAGGACTGTCGGTTACCTGTGAAACGGTGTTGACAATCAATCCATTATCTTTTTTGCCGTCGTTGGAAGTAACAACATATAAACCGTAGCCGATGTTAAACAATGCCTTGAAATTATTTTTATCAGCAGTGGTACCCTGCTGTGCCAAATACTCCTTGCAAAGTTCCTCTGCCAATGCGTTCACCTGTGCTTTACTATCGTCGTTAAGTGCAGACAGGATGCGCACGGTGGTGTTGGTGAAGGTCAAGTTTTTGCAGGGTTCGAGCATCCCTTTCATCACCTTTGCCGCCAGCGGTGCCCAGCTGCCGTTTTCGATGAACGCCACCGTCTTATTTTGGAAATTGCGTTCAGTTAGATGGTGGATAAACTCCCGCATAAACGGAAACACATCCGCATTATACGTAGTAGTGGCAAGCACAATCTTGTCGTAACGAAACGCGTCTTCCACCGCCTCGGCCATATCACAACGCGCCAAATCGTTGACCACAACTTTCGGACAACCATTGGCTTTTAAAGCGTTTTCCAACTGCAACACCGCTTTTTTGGTATTGCCGTAAATAGAAGTATACGCAATCATCACGCCCTCGGTTTCGGTAGCGTAGGAAGACCACGTATTATATAAGCCGAAATAATATCCCAAATTTTCGGTCAGAACAGGGCCGTGCAACGGACAGATAACCTCAATGTCCAACGCGGCGGCTTTTTTGAGTAAGTTTTGCACCTGCGCACCGTATTTGCCAACGATACCGAAATAATAGCGTCTGGCTTCACACGCCCAGTCTTCCTCCACGTCCAGAGCACCGAATTTGCCGAAACCATCAGCAGAAAACAACACCTTATCGGTGCTGTCATACGTGACGATGACTTCCGGCCAATGCACCATCGGGGCGGTAACAAAGGTCAGTTGATGGTTGCCCAGCGACAGCGTATCGCCTTCGCCCACAACTATACGGTTATCCGCAAAATCCGTGCCGTAAAAATTTTGCATCATCACAAACGCTTTGGCGGAAGAAACGACGATGGCTTGCGGATACGCTTTTATGAAATTCACAATATTTGCCGCGTGGTCCGGTTCCATGTGTTGCACGATGAGATAATCGGGGGTTCTACCCTCCAAAGCATTTTGCAGGTTATCCAACCATTCATGAGTAAACGCGGCATCCACCGTGTCCATCACTGCAATTTTTTGGTCTAAAATGACATAGGAATTATACGCCATGCCATTTGGCACGTCATATTGTCCTTCAAACAGGTCAATGGCATGGTCATTGACACCAATATAACGAATGCTATCCGTGATGTTCATTATGTTCATTCCTCCATTCACATATATTTTAGTATACCATATAGGATACGATTTGACAATGTGGTTTTGATTAGATTCTCATATGTTTTTTTGCTGGTAAGCGGTGGGGGTGCACTGCTTGATTTGACGAAACACACGAGAAAAATACAGCGGGTCATTAAATCCAACCGAACCTGCTACCTGCGCCACCGACAACGCGCCCTCTCGCAACAGCGCACACGCCTCACTGATGCGGTATTTTTGCAGATATTCCTGCGGAGATTGTCCAAAAGACGTTTGAAACGCACGATACAACTGGCTACGGCTCACGCCTACATACTCCGCAATATCCGTAACCCCAATTCCTCGTGCATAGTTGTGCTGGATATACCGCACAGCTTGCGTCAAATAGCTGCGCCCGCTCAAATGCGGCATCGTGTCACTGTGTCGGGAAATAAGTGCGGCCAAAAACAGCTGCAAGTATCCCGCCATTTCCACATCCGCCGCTGCAGTATTACCATGTGCATGGTAAATACGTAACAACCCTTCTTTGATGGTGTCATTCCCCTCTTGCACGCGCATAATCGGGTTTTCGGTTTCAAAACCCGCCATCGTGACCAAGCGGTGCGCATCCGCACCGTTGAAACCCACCCAATAATACTCCCACGGGTCATTCACCGCCGCACTGTATTGCACCAACTGTGACGGAAACACCAAAAACATATCCCCTGTTCGCAACGTATACGTTTGATCGTTACACACATACTTTCCGCTGCCCGCAGACACATAATGTAACAGATAGTGGTCCCGCACACCTGGTCCCCACTGATGTCTGCTTTCGCATTTTTCATAGCCGGTATTATACACCGACAAGCCGGTATTCTCTTTTAAAGTATCCTTAAATGAATGTTTAAAACTGTCCATTTCATCACCTTCATGATTGAGCATATCACAAATTGCAACATTTGTCCATATAAAAACAATGGAAAATCCCTTGTTTTTTATGGAATATACAGATATAATAAAAATGTAACCACTATCGAAAGGGGTATGTGATATGACAATTTCCTCTGCATTGATACAAAAAATCGAAAGCGGTGCTTTTGATGCACGTTTTGAAAAATTGTACGGTGACAACGTTGCCGCACAGCGCGCACGGTACATAGACGCCGTTTGTGGCTTTGTTGACACGTTTGGCGAACCGACAAGCGATCTGATGCTGTTCTCCGCTCCGGGACGTACCGAAATCGGCGGCAACCATACCGACCATAACAACGGCCGCGTGTTAGCGGGCAGTGTCAATCTGGACGTGATTGCCATTGTTGCAGTGTCTAACGCGCCGCACATTCGTGTGAAATCCAAAGGCTATGACATGGATGACATCGACCTGTCCGCTTTGACGGTGGTGGAAGAGGAATATAACCGCTCGTCTTCACTCATTCGTGGCACCGCCGCACGCTTCGCGCAACTCGGCTATGCCATCGGCGGCTTCGATGCATACACCACCTCTAATGTGCTCAAAGGCTCGGGGCTTTCCAGTTCTGCGGCATTTGAAGTGCTTATCGGCGTTATCCTCAACCACGTATATAACGACGGCAAGGTGTCCGCAGTGGAAATCGCGCAAATCGCCCAATATGCAGAAAACGTCTTTTTCGGCAAGCCCAGCGGTTTGATGGACCAGATGGCATCCTCTGTGGGTAACATCATCACCATCGATTTCAAAGATACCAACAATCCCATCATCGAAAAAGTGGATTTTGACTTTGCCACCACCGACCATGCACTTTGCATTGTCGACGTGGGCGGTAACCATGCCGATTTAACCCACGAATATGCCGCAGTGCCCGGTGAAATGAAGGCAATTGCCGCAGATATGGGCGTTTCGGTATTGCGTGAAACCTCTTTGGAAGCCGTGTTGCCCCGCATCCCCGACCTGCGTAAAGCGCACGGCGACCGTGCAGTGTTGCGCGCTTTGCATTTCCTGTATGAAAATGAACGTGTGGTGGATGAAGTCGCGGCACTCAAAAACGGCGACTTTGAAACCTTCAAGAAATTGGTGATTGCTTCAGGCAATTCCTCGTTCCAATATTTGCAAAACGTGTATGCAGCTTGCAACGTGTCCGAACAGGGTATGTCTTTGGCGCTCGCGCTGGCACAACAAGTGTTGGATGGCAAAGGCGCTTGGCGTGTACACGGCGGCGGTTTTGGCGGTACTACCCAAAACTTCGTTCCCACCGCTCTGCTCCCCGCTTTCATAGAGTTGATTGAAAGCGTGTTCGGAAAAGGTAGTTGTCACGTGTTGCACATCCGTCCCTATGGCGGCGTGTGCGTAGATAAAATTTGAAGAAAGCAGGAAAAAAATGGCTGAATTACGTAAACATCCGTTGACAAACGATTGGATTATGATTGCATCACATCGGCAAAATCGTCCGCAGATGCCCAAAGACTATTGTCCGTTCTGCCCCGGATCAGGGAAAGTACCGGACAACTACACCGTCTATAAATACGACAACGATTTCCCCGCATTGTCCCAAAATCCGCCGGCTCCCGATGCGGTTGCCGACGATTTCTTTGAGACGGCTCCTTGCTACGGCAAATGCGAGGTTATCCTCTACTCCCCCGAACATACCGTCACTCTGCCTGAGTTGCCCGCCCCGCACATTCGTGAGTTGGTGGACTTGTGGGCAGAACGCTATACCGAAATTTCCGCCGATGAAAACATCAAATATGTGTTCATCTTCGAAAACCGTGGCGACGTGGTGGGCGTAACCATGCCGCACCCGCATGGTCAAATCTACGGCTATTCCTTTATGCCCAAGAAACTGGAGCTGGAAGTGCAAAACGCCAAAAAGCATTTCGAAAACAAAGGCAAATGCCTGTTCTGCGATATGCTCGACCACGAACTACAATTCGAAAAACGCATCATTTTCAAAAATGAGCATTTTACCGTTTTCCTGCCGTTTTTCTCGGAATATCCCTACGGTGTGTACATCATGAGCAACAAACACAAGGCAAATATCACCGCTTTCACCGACGAGGAACGCGACGCTTTGGCAGAGACCCTGCGCCGCACCACCGGTATGCTGGATAGCCTTTTCGGGTATAAGTTCCCCTACATGATGTGCATGTATAACGAGCCGGTCAACGGCGAAGATTGCAGCGATATATTCCACTGGCACATCGCTTTCTATCCGCCGATGCGTTCCGCTGATAAAATCAAATTTAACGCATCCAGTGAAACGGGTGCTTGGGCGCATTGCAACCCCACCTGCCCCGAAGATACCGCCATTGAACTGCGCGAAGCATACGCACGGTTTATGGGCGAATAAAAATTGAAAACAGCAAAAAAAGATGCACGAAACTTCGTGCATCTTTTCTTTTTATCGTTTGCTTTATTTAATACAATTTGTTAATGAATCTTACCAGCTGTTCAATCAATTCTGTGCAAACCTCGGTATGTTCTTCGGATAAATCGCCACTGTTCTTGATATACCGCAATTCATCCAACACTTCTTGCGCGGTCTTCTTGTCTTTGACTTTGCCAAGTCCCATCATGGCAGAATAGTAGAAAAATTTGGTGATGCTACTATGTTTATCGTATTTCCCTACCACAACGAGTGCGTCATACATCATCTGCAGGAATCTCTTTTGTTCGTCTCTCGTCAACTCAGGAGACACCGTTTTCGGCAAGCACCATTCAATGTACAATACGTTCGCATCGTGATGACCTAACTTGGCAATTTGGTACAACCGATGCATATCGTTAGACTGCTCTTCCGTAAACGCCTTGAACATAGCCTCCGCACGTTCCAAATTTTCTTGTTTTTCCTTTGCCAGTTGTTCTGCTTTTTGTTGTTCCGCTGCTTCTTTCTCTTTTCTTTCAAGAAGTTTTATAGCGGTTTGCAGTTCTGCTTTGATTTCATTTTCCAACCCATCGTTTTTCTTCCAACAAACACGCACAGATAAAATAAAGACGGCTCTAAAAATATAAAAAGCTATCAAAGACAAAATCGCATATAAAAATCCCAACGGATAAATTTTATCAGGAACCACCACCGGCTCTTGCATCAACGTGAGGGTTAAAAAGAAAACAAAGAAAAAGAAAAAGCATCTTTTTAGTTTTCCGCCTATCTCCTCGTGCTGCGTTTGATAGTCGGTCTTCGTGATCTCTTCAAAGTGTTGTTGTAAGGCGCGGGCGTTTTCGGCTGTCTCTTCTGTTTCTTTTAATTTCTTTTTGCCACATAAAGCTTTCCCGCAAAAGAAAAACAAAAGGGTCACAAGTGCCGCTGCAAAAGCCGAAACAAACCCGATAATGAGCACTACCGCCCAGATGGGTATATTGGAAGTTTCAAAAAGCGGAAAAATCTTTTCCCACACATCCGACAGTACCCACATATCTACCTTTGCTGCTTGTTCAGGCTGATATACCTGCGTGACAATCACACCAAAAGCCACCAACAATGTGCCTACCAGTACAAAAAGCGAAGCAAAAAAGCGTGCAAACCCTCTGGTCGCTTTTTGTAATCGTTGTGCCGATTCGAAACCATATGCTTTCCCCTGCAACTCCTTAAAAGACATAAAACCCCTCCTTACGACTATTTTATATAATTATTATATGAAAATCACAACCGAGTGTCAAGATGAATAAAATTAGCCAAGTGTCCTTACGGACACTTGGCTATACCGACAATTTTTATTGTAAATTATTTTGCATTTTTGCGGCGAATAACGTGTTTTTCATCAGCATTGCTATGGTCATCGGACCAACGCCGCCGGGGACGGGGGTGATATATCCCGCAATCGGTTCTACATTGTCATAGTCCACGTCGCCACACAGTTTGCCATTTTCATCACGGTCCATACCGACATCAATCACGGCGGCACCGGGTTTGACCATATCCGCTTTGATGAATTTTGCCACGCCAACCGCGGCAACCAAAATATCCGCTTGTTTGCAGATGTCTTTCAAGTTCCTTGTACGAGAATGACAAATGGTGACCGTGCCGTTTTTCTGCAACAACAGCATCGCCATCGGTTTGCCTACGATATTGCTGCGACCCACCACTACACACTGTTTGCCTTCAATTTCCACACCGCTTCGTGCAAGCAACTCCATCACGCCGGCAGGGGTGCAAGGCAAGAATGTGTAGTCACCAATCATGATATGGCCCACGTTCACCGCATGGAACGCATCCACGTCCTTTTCGGGCGCAATCGCTTCAATCACCGCTTTGTCTGACAACGGACGCGGCAACGGCAACTGACACAGAATGCCGTTGATGTCTTTTCTTTCGTTCAGTTCTGCTACCACGTCCAGCAACTGCTGTTCGGTGGTATCAGCAGGAAGCGTGATTTCCTCCGAATAAAATCCCACGTCCTCGCAAGCCTTTTTCTTGTTGTTGACATAGATTCGGGAAGCGGGGTCGTCTCCCACCAAAATCACCGCCAAACCGGGCGTGACGCCTTGTGCTTTAAGGACTTCCACTTCTTTGGCAACCTCTGCTCGCACCTGTGCGGCAATTGCTTTACCGTCAATTATCACTGCCATCTTGTTGTTCCTCCACTGCTGTCTCTACAAATAAATCTTCGGGTAACCGCCCGGAACGAGATTTCAAAATTATATACAACGTGATACCGCCAGCTACGCACAATGCCGCCAACAATTGCGACACCCGCATACTGCCGAGCATCAAACTGTCAGCGCGCAACCCTTCGATAAAGAAACGACCGGCGCCGTACCAAATCACATACGTACAAAACAATTTCCCTTTGAATGTATAGGCCTTTTGCGACAAAATATGTAACAACACAAAGCCCAACAAACACCACATCGACTCATAAAAGAAGGTGGGATGCACCGGCAAAGAAGGGTCATAGCCACTGCCATTCACGCCGGACGAAATAATGGAGCCGGTCATACCCCACGGCAACGTGGTGTTACCGCCAAAGGCTTCTTGATTGAAGAAATTGCCCCAACGGCCGAGGCACTGACCGATAAAAAAGCCAACGGATGCCAAATCGAACATGGCAAGTGTGTTGAGCTTTTTCAGTTTGCACATCCAGATGCCAGTGATGAATGCGCCGAGTACCGCGCCGTAAATCGCCAAACCGCCGTCCCAAATGCGGAACACTTTGAGTGGTTGTTCAAAGAAGGTCGCAACGCCGTCATAAAATGCGATATAGTAAATACGCGCGCCGAGAATAGCAAACGCCGTTGCCACCAACACAGCATCGGTCATCGGGTCCAGTTCAATGCCAAAAGTAGGTTTTGCATATCGCACGGCATACAGCACCGCCAATAAAAAGCCGAGTGCAATCATCAAACCATACCAGCGAATAGAAAACGACATGCCCAATATTTGAAACTCCGCTAAAATCGGATTGACTTCAATGGTCCAATCCAAAGCAGGAAATTGAATATACTCCATTTATAAGCCTCCCTCTTAAACCTTAGGCTACAGGCGATACCACCGACAGCGCCATGCGGTCAACGGAAATACGTTCCGTCAAAACGGTATATACCGATTTTACATCAAGAGACGCCACACTGTCAATGAGCGCAAAGGGTTTTCTCCCGTAAAAATGGTCATCAAGCAACCAGTCGCCGCAACTTTCCACGTCGTTCAAACCCGAAATCAGTCGACCATACAGTGCGTTTCGCTCTTCCAAGAACCGTTGCTCATCCACACCGTCCCGTTGCATACGTTCAATTTCCAGTTTGATTTCTCGTAACACGGCATCAGGGTCTTTGGACTCGCCGCTGAACAAAAATGCGGCATAGCCGCTACCCTCAAAGTAACCACTGCCAAACGTTTCATTTATCAAGCCGTTTTCCATCAAGCGTGCATACAACACAGAACCTCTGCCCGCCAACAATTCAAGTAAAATCTCCGCCGCCATCAATTGCTCTGCATCATGCAGATAGCCCGCTTCTACCGGCTCTTTGATACCGATATAAAAAAGCGGTACCGCTACCGGCATGTGCGCTTCTCTGCGTTTCTCGGTCACGGTTTCAGGTTCCGCCACCGCTTGTCGTTTGAGTGTAAACGGCGGTGCCGTCTTCAAAACTTCGTCTGCCACCCGCTCTACCGTTTCACAATCAATGTTGCCGGATACCACCAGCGCCATATTGTGAAGGTTGTAAAACGTGCGGTAACAATCATACAAAAGTGCGGGGGTGATTTTTGCAATCGATTGCACCGTGCCCGCAATATCCACCCGCACGGGATGCATGGTATATAACATTTCCAGCACATTAAACATTGCGAGTCGGTCGGGGTCATCTTCGCACATGCGGATTTCCTGTCCGATAATACCACGTTCTTTTTCCACGTTCTCATCGGTGAAATACGGATTTTGCACAAAATCCAACAATATCCGCAAGTTTTTCTCCACCTGCTCGGTGCAGGAAAACAGATATGCGGTTTGTTGAAAACCCGTATACGCATTAGCGGATGCGCCGGTTTGCGCATACTTTTCAAATGCGTCACAATCCTCATTTTCAAACAATTTATGCTCTAAATAATGCGCAATGCCCGTGGGCACAAACAATTCTTTGCCATCCACTTCAAATGTGGTATCCACAGAGCCATAGCGTGTGCCGATAATCGCATAGGTGGAACTGTATCCCGCTTTAGGGCACACATACAGCGTCAGCCCACTTGCGTGCACCCCGCTATACACCGTTTCATCGGTGCGCGGAACAGCTGTTTTCTTCCAATTCATACCGTTTCCTCCTCCGGCAACACGGCAAACACACTTTGCAAATTCACGGTGTCAGCAAGCGCAACGATTTGCGCTTTATCCACTTTTTCGATAAGAGCGATTGCCTCTTCTACCCGCAACGGCGAATGGGACAAGGCTTGCCCTAAATACCAACTCACCATACCGCCTTGCACGTTTTCATGGTCACGCAATTGGTGAATCAAATATCGTCTGGCGTTCTCCAAATCCTCATCCGAGAACGCACCACTACGAATGGCATCCAGTTGCCGCAAAATCTCTGTGTGGGCACGTTCCACGTTTGCCGCATCCACACCGCTGTTGACCGTCAGCACCCCTTTGACACGCTCGAAAGCAGCGGAACAATAATAACACAGACTCATTTTCTCCCGCACGTTGCGGAACAAAAGGGATGACGGCGTACCGCCGAACAATGCCGCAAGCAGACGGCCTGTCATCACCGCTTGCGTGTCGGGTTCACACGCTTGCAAACGGAAGCACATGCACAGTTTGGCTTGGTTGACCGCCATGTGTGTGCTTCCCTTGCGGGGATCGGTCAGCGGCAAAAACGCTGTTTGCGTTTCACCCGCATGAGGTGCACGGAGCTTGCCTTCAAAAGCAGATTTGATTTGTGCGGCGACTTTCTCACCGTTGTCTGCACCCACATATACAAACTGGAATACCGCCGTTTCCAAAACGGTTTTGAGTGCGGCGGTCACGCTCTCACGGGTCAGCACCGCCGCAGCTTCGACGGTGCCGTTGAGCGGCACACCATACGGTTCCCCGTTCGCCAACAACATATCTGCTTGTTCACGCGCATACGCACGTTTGTCATTGAGCGTGGCGGCAATACGTTCTATCAGACAACGTTTCTCCTGCTCCAAATCAACGGCATCCCATAAGCCATCCGCAGAAAGATGCGGTGAAAACAGCATTTCCAGTAACAATGCCGTGCTGTCGGCGGCAATATCCTCGCCGTTCAGCGCAAAGTCGTTGCGCAAATAGGTGATGCCCAGTGTCAACACCTGATGGTCACCGAGACGTTGCACCCCACTGCTCACCGCCGCACCATATAATCGGCCGAGTCTTCGATGCATAGCCGCCATATCCGGCGAAAACGCAGTTGCTCGGGTTAACAGTTCCGGTAAAATCGCATACACAGCGGCAGTCTGTTCCCGCAAGGGCAAAAACAATCCGACCGATAAGCGTGCCGTTTTAAAGCGACGGTCTTGCAACGCCAAAAAGCCTACACCGTCAGCCAATTCCTGTTGATGCATAGTCTCACCTCACTTTTAGTATCCGCATAGGCGATTGGATATATCCAAAATCAAAATGCGACGCACGATTTCTAACGGCGCCGCATTTATATGATTATCTCTCGTATCTGTATGTGTTGGAGCGGTAATAGCGAGTACGGTATACCCCTTTGCGATGTTGTTGCACATCGGTGAGCAGGTAGCCCAAAATATTAGCGCCAATGCTCACAATGCTCTCTTGCGCCGCTTTCAGTTCATCGTAGGTGGTTTGTCCTTCACGCACCACGACCACCATGCCTGCAATGTTGTTGGTGAGCATCAACGCATCTGCCAACAGATTGACGGGCGGAGAATCAATGAAAATGTAATCGTATTTTTCACTCGCTTGTTCAAGCAGAGTGGTCATATTCGCAGAACACAACAATTCTTGCGGATTGGGCGGTATCGGGCCGGCAGGTAAAAAGTCCAGATTGGGCGCTACATCTTCTACCAACGCCTCCTCCAACGATTGCATGCCGCCGAGCACCTTAGAAAGACCGTTTTTACGGCTGACACGGAACATTTTATCCAGTCTGGGACGACGCATATCCGCATCGATCAACAACACTTTGAAATTACTCTGCGCCATTACAATAGCCAGATTCCCCGCACTGGTGGATTTGCCTGCATGCGGTTCTGCGCTGGTAAATAATACCGTCTTCTTCTCACTGGTCGCCAGTGCGAATAACAAATTGGTACGCAAGGTCTTATATGCTTCTACGATATGAAATGGTTTTTGCGCATTCGCAGCCGCAGTTTGTTTCGCGTCCGTTTTCTTTTTGCTCATTACAATCCCCTCCGTATCAGTCGTTCAAGCTGGGAATCTCGCCAAGCACCGGACCGGCGACAAATTCGCTCAAATCCTCTTTGCTCTTAATGGTCGTATCGGTTATATACAAGATAAGCGCAATCAAAGCGGACAGAACAAAACCGCCTACCGCACCCAATGTAATGTTGCGCGCAAAATCCGGTTTTATCTTCACGGCGGGCGGCACTTCGCTCAACGGCGTGATGGTGCCCGCACCAATGGTATCATATAATATTTCAGGTGCAACATCGCAAACCGCTTGACAAATATTTTGCGAAAGCAACGCATCGGTGGTGTTAGCGGAAACGGTGATAATCGCGGAATCCTCCGAAGTGGAAACCGATAACGCACCCGAAACCGTGCCCGCACTTGCAGTCATGGTCATACGCTCAGCGACCATGTTTATCGTTTCCTTGTTTTTCAAAATCACCGCATAGCTGTTGGTGAGCATGCGAGAAGCTGCCAAGTTGTTAGCGTTGGCGACACCAGACTGCACCTGCACGTTTTGCACATACAATGAAACGCTCGCTTCATAGCGGTCTTCTACGCGAAACAAAGTATACGCGCCCATCAGCAAGCCGCCGCATACCAAACCGAGTATTAACCATTTGAGTCGCAACAAAAACAAACCCCACAAAGCGGCCAAAGTAAGATTTTGCATAAATGTGCCTCCTTAAAGCCTGAAAAAGCATTCGCTTGTATCATTTTATTTCATCATACACCGAGTATAATTATACCCCGACACAAAGACAATGTCAACGCTTTCTTTTATAATATGCACTTTACAAGCAATGCGAAACTTGGTATACTCGTACCATAGCCGAAAGGAAGCGAACATATTATGCCAATTGCTAAACGCGCCATATTTATGCAAGGAATGCGGGACGGACTGCCTATCGGGCTGGGATACTTTGCGGTGTCCTTCTCGTTGGGGATTGCCGCGAGAAATGCGGGACTCACCGCTTTAGAAGGATTCTTCGCCAGTCTGTTCACCAACGCCTCAGCAGGAGAGTATGCGGTATTTTCCCTTATCGGTGCGGGCACGACCGCACTGGAAATCATACTCATAACACTTATCACCAACGCACGGTATCTGCTGATGAGTTGCGCTTTGAGTCAACGCCTCTCGCCCGACACTGCTATGCGTCATCGTTTGCTTATCGGTGCGGACGTTACCGACGAGCTGTTCGGCATTGCGATTGCACGAGACGGGTATTTGCCACCGTTTTACTATTACGGTGCTATGCTGACATCCGTTCCTTTTTGGGCAACGGGTACGGCACTGGGAATTGTCATGGGCAATTTGTTGCCGCTTCGTGTGGTCAGTGCGCTGAGCGTAGCGCTGTATGGTATGTTTTTGGCTGTGATTATCCCGCCCGCACGCAAATCCGTTGCGGTTGCATGTGCGGTAGCATCCGGATTTATGTGTAGTTATCTTGCTTCTGTTTTGCCGTTTGTGCGAGACATATCCGAAGGCAACCGGACCATTTTACTCACCGTCATTCTATCTGCCGCGGCAGCATGGATTTGTCCGTTGAAAGAAGGTGAGCAAAATGCCTGAACGCCTTTTGTATCTGGCACTTATGATCATCACCGTCTATGTGATACGTGTACTGCCGTTCACCCTCATTCGTAAACCGATTCAAAATCGCTTTATCCGTTCCTTTCTATACTACGTACCGTATGTCACGTTAGCAGTGATGACATTCCCCGCCATCCTGCACGCAACCGCATCACCCGCAGCGGGTGTAATTGCATTGGCAGCGGGCATTGTCGCCGCCTATTTGGGCGCAGGATTGTTGCCGGTTGCCGCTGTTTGCTGTTGTTTGGTGTTTATCACAGAACTGTTTTTCCATTAAAAAATCCCGTCCTTGCGGACGGGATTTTTTGTGTTTAGATGGAAAGTGTATGCGCCATTTCGTACAACTCGAAATCAAGCGTCTTCTTCATAGCCAAGGCTTCTTCAATATCAAAATCCACCAATTGGTCATTTTGAAGTGCAACAATGCGGTTGCTCTTGCCCGCTTCCAACAATTTAACGGCTTGGTAACCCATACGGCTGGCAAGCACACGGTCACGCAAGCTGGGAGAACCGCCGCGTTGCACGTGTCCGAGAATGGTTGCGCGAGAAGTGATGCCGGTTTCTTTTTCGACCATTTTGGCAATGTCAATTACGTTCTCTTCCACGCCTTCCGCTACAACCACGATGAAGTTCTTTTTACCGTTAGCGGTGTTGACTTTGATACGGTCGAGCACATCTCTTTGCATATCAAACGGGATTTCCGGTACCAAAATACTGGCAGCACCAACCGCGATACCCACGTTCAAAGCGATATAACCCGCGTGGCGACCCATCACCTCGATGACCGAGCAACGGTCATGCGACTGGATGGTATCACGCAATTTATCTGCCAACTCCATAGCGGTGTTCAAAGCGGTATCGTAACCAATGGTACGCTCACAGCAAGCAATATCATTGTCAATGGTACAGGGAATACCAATACACGGAATGCCTCTACGGCTCAAATCCTGTGCGCCGCGGAACGTGCCGTCACCGCCGCATACAACTACGCCCTCAATACCATATTTGTGACAGGTGTCGATTGCTTTTTGCATGCCTTCTTCGGTGCAAAATTCAGGACTGCGCGCCGAAAGCAACATCGTGCCACCACGATGCAACACACCCGACACACTGCGCAGGTGCATCCGTTGCAAATCTCCATTCATCAAGCCATTATAGCCACGGCCAACGCCGTATACTTCCATACCTTCGGATATAGCCGTGCGTACTACTGCACGCACCGCCGCATTCATACCGGGGGCGTCACCGCCGCTGGTCAATACAGCAATTTTTTTCATGATAGGTTCCTCCTACTTGTCGAGTGCCTCACATATCTTTATTAGCCAAATTATTATACCCACTTTTGCGCAAAATAGCAAGAGAAAAATGGATTTATTTACATATTCTACGTGGATTTTACATTATCCTGTCCCAAAAGAGCAGAAAGTTGTTCCAAAAGCGGAGCGGTACGGCAGGTGCGGTATTGTTCGCCCAGACAAACGAGTTTGCCGCTGTCCGCAAAGCGCACATATACCATATCTTCGCCTGCAAACCGCTTTAACAATTGCAACACACGGGTAAATTGTTCAGTATCTTTACCGTCAACGCGCAACCACAGTCCACTGTGTGCAGGCTTTGTTTGCGGCGCTGTATCCTGCAAAGCGGTCACCCGCTCGCACAAAATTTTAGGCGCTTCGTCTTCTTTCACGTCCAACCGTCCGGTGAGCAACACTTTTTGTCCACTCTGTAACAAAGTGGCAAATTGCGAAAGCGGTTTGGGGAAAATCACCGTTTCTAAACTGCCGTATAAATCTTCCACACGGCAATATACCATTTTCGAACCGGATTTGGTGTTTTGTTCACGCAGGTCACCCACCAAACCCGCAACCGTGACGGTTTTGCCGTCCAACGCCGCGGCGTTTTCTTCTGCCGCCGCTAAAATTCGGTCGGTGCGGGTGATGCGACGGTCTTTATACCACGCAGCATACGGTGTCAACGGATGTCCCGACAAATACAATCCCGCCGTTTCACGTTCCATGGCAAGCAGGTCGGAAAGCGGCAGTTCGGGCAATTGCGGCAACGGTATCGCACCGTCTTCTCCGTCGCTCATTTCGAAAAATCCAACCTGTCCCTCAACCTGTCGCCGTTCACGGTCTTCCAGTTGCGCAACCAGTGCGGGTGCCACCTGCAACATCTGGCGACGGTTTGCACCCAAGCCGTCCAGCGCACCACAACGAATTAAACTATCCAGTGCGGGACGGTTAAACTCTTTGCACGGTACCATGCGCTCACAAAAATCATAAAAACTGTTAAATTTGCCGTTTCGTTTGCGTTCCTCTACCAGCTCTTGCACAAATCCGCGACCGATATTGCGCATAGCAAGTAATCCGAAACGAATATCTGCACCCGCCGGTGCAAATTGCGCCACGCTTTCATTCACGTGCGGCGGTAATACACGAATGCCCAGCCGTTCACTTTCACGAATGTAACTGATTTCTTTGTCACTGCCCAACACGCTGGTCATCAACGCCGCCATGTAGGCTTGCGGGTACAGTGCTTTCAAGTATGCGGTCTGGTACGCCACCAACGCATATGCGGCAGCGTGACTTTTATTGAATGCATACGACGCAAATGCAGACATTTCATCGAAAATTTCGTTTGCGACAGCCGCGGGCACACCACGACGCACGCAACCGTCCACCACAATCTGTCCGTGTTCATCGGTCAGGCCGTTGACAAAAATATCCCGCTCTTTTTCCATGACATCGTGTTTTTTCTTTGCCATAGCACGACGCACCACGTCTGCTCTGCCAAACGAATATCCGGCAAGCGCACGGAAAATTTCCATTACCTGTTCTTGATACACCACGCACCCAAACGTCACTTCCAAAATCGGACGCAATAACGGATGCGCATATTTAACCGCTTGCGGATGATGGCGGTTATAGATATATTTCGGGATGGAATCCATCGGACCGGGACGATATAGCGAAATTACCGCAATCAAATCCTCAAAGGCGGTGGGTTTTAAGTTGATAAGCACACGCTTCAAACCGCCCGATTCCATCTGGAACACACCGTCACTGTTGCCCGCAGACAACATGGCATACACCCGCTTTTCATCCAACGGAATTTCATCCACTTTGAAAGCGGGGTTTTGTTTTTGTATCATTTTTTCTGCCGCGGCAATCACCGTCAGGTTGCGCAGTCCCAAAAAGTCCATTTTGAGTACGCCGAGTTGTTCCAAAACGTGCATGGGATATTGGGTGGCAACCGCATCTTTGTTTAAACACAACGGCACGTAGTCGCTGACGGGACACGGCGCAATCACCACACCCGCAGCATGCGTGGAGGCATTACGAGGCATCCCCTCTACCTTGCGTGCCATGTCGATGATGTGCGCTACCTGTTCATCCTCTTCCACTGCTTTGCGGAATTTCTCAGAGGTTTGCAGTGCGCTTTCCAACGTGACGTTCAAACCAAACGGGATGAGTTTTGCAATGCGGTCTGCCACGTGATACGGCACTGCCATCGCACGAGCAACATCCCGCACTGCGGCTTTCGCCGCCATCGTGCCAAACGTGATAATTTGCGCCACACGGTCAGCGCCATATTTTTGAATGACGTAATCAATCACCTGTTGGCGCTTTTCGGTACAAAAATCCACGTCAAAGTCGGGCATGCTCACCCGCTCCGGATTCAAAAACCGTTCAAACAACAAATTGTATTTAAGCGGGTCAATCGCAGTGATGCCGATACAATACGCACACAAACTGCCCGCACCCGACCCTCTGCCCGGGCCTACCGGAATATCATGCGTCTTGGCATAGTTGACATAGTCCGCCACAATCAAGAAATAATCGGCATATCCCATTTTACGAATAACCGACAGTTCATATTCCATACGCTCGACTGCACCCGTCGGCAGAGCATCCCCATACCGCTTTTGCAGTCCCGCGCGACACAAATCCGCAAGATACGCATCACTGTCCCCGCCCGGTGCGTCGAATTTGGGTAATTTAAGGTTGCCGAATTCCAATTCCACCCGACAACGCTCCGCAATTTTCGCAGTGTTCTCAATCGCTTGCGGTACATCCGCAAACAAAGTCGCCATTTCCTGCTCGCTCTTGAGATAAAATTCATCCGTATCAAATGAAAGGGGCGTGGGGTCTAATATAGTGGTACCTGTTTGGATGCACATGAGCAACCGTTGCATCTGCGCATCCTGTTTTTCGAGATAGTGCACGTCGTTGGTGGCGACCAATCCAATACCGGTCTCGTTTGCAAGGCGCAACAATCCTGCACGCACCGTCTTTTGTTCGGGCATGCCGTGGTCTTGCACTTCCAAAAAGAAATTATCTTTACCGAACACTGCGGCATAGTAAGTGGCAATACTTTTGGCTTTTTCGTAATCGCCCTGTGTCAATGCACGGGGAATTTCGCCCGCCAAGCACGCCGAAAGAGCAATCAATCCTTCGTGATGTTGTTCGAGCAGTTGATGGTCCACACGGGGACGACTGTAAAAACCCTCGGTGAAGGCATGGGACACCAATTTCAATAGATTTTGATACCCTGTTTCGTTTTCACACAGCAGCACCAAATGACTGCTTTCGCTGTCGGTGCCGTGCACCTTATCCAAGCGACTGCGTGCCGCGACGTACACCTCACAACCGATGATGGGGTGCACGCCCTCCGCTTTTGCCGCATTATAAAAATCGACCACGCCGTACATCACGCCGTGGTCGGTGATGGCCACCGCCTTTTGTCCGAGTGCACGCGCGCGATGCACAATCTCCGGCACACGACATGCGCCGTCTAACAGACTGTATTCACTATGCACATGCAGATGAACAAAAGCCATACGGTTGACCTCCTTATTCTCAATTACTATCACATACTGTTTGCCGCTTCCAACAACCGTTGCAAACGGTGATTAACGCCACTGCGGGTAAGCGGCGGATCGCAATGCTCACCGAGTTCCCGCAACGACATATCCGGGTTATCCACCCGCAATTTTGCCAGTTGCTGCAAACTCTCGGGCAACTTTTCCAACATGCCCGCCTCTTCCAAACGACGAACGGCATCGATATGTACGCTCGCCGCTTTCACCGTTTTATCGATATTTGCAGTTTCACAGTTGTTCGCACGATTGA
The DNA here is from genome assembly GCA_045634325.1 of Acutalibacteraceae bacterium. Taxonomy (GTDB): domain Bacteria; phylum Bacillota; class Clostridia; order Oscillospirales; family Acutalibacteraceae; genus URNF01. The sequence continues at coordinate 111,401 of JAZRAA010000024.1, forward strand.
CATCGTTGCGAATACTTTTGAGCACCTTTATGCCCATAATTTCCAGACTGGCGTTTTGCGCGCCCATCAAGGTCAAGCAATCCGCAATCTGCTCGCTTTCTTTTAAATAAATCACGTGGGTGCCTTTACGACACACATATTTGGCGGAAAAATCCAGTTCCCGTAACAACGCAAGCAAATCCTTGCTCAAATTATAATACGGTACACTGAATTCCATGTGATACGCATTTTCGGGGTTGCTCACCGCACCGCATACCAAAAACGCTCCCCGCAACAACGCCGCCGCACAACCATCGCAATCGAGGTTGGCACGATTCATGCGCACACTGCCGTCCTCGGCGGCGTGTCCAAACCGTTCTAACGTGCGATTGCGCGCCCATTGCTCGTCCACCGTCACGATATAAAAATCTCCGTTTCGTTTGCGGATTTCCAAGGATGGTTTTGGCACCAGACAACAGGTTTGCACCAGTTCCTGATAGGTTTCAAAAACCGCAAGGTTTTCCGTTTGCAACGAAACTTCGTTGCCGCAATAGGCGTGTGCAAACTCCAACATGCCGTAGCACTGTGCCGCCAGACAACACCCTTTTGACGGACGGAGCGCCGCCATTTCGTTTTTCACGTCGGTAGAAAAGGACATACGCTCCCTCCTCTCATTCTCAAAAATTACAGTTTCGAAATATCACGATGATTGATAATCGCGTGAATATCCTGCTCTTCCAAATGTGCCGCTAACCGTTCGGCAAACGTCACCGAGCGATGCTTGCCACCGGTACAACCAATTGCGATGACCAACTGCGTTTTTCCTTCGTTGCGATACAACGGCAACATATAATCCACCAAAGCATGCATGCGTTTTTCGAATTCAACGGATTCTTCGCATGCGAGTACATAGTCCTGCACGTCTTGTTCCAAACCGGTGTGCGTTTTGAGTTCATCCACATAAAACGGATTGGGGAAACAACGTACATCTAACACCATGTCCGCTTCGCGCGGTGAACCGTATTTAAATCCAAACGACATACACTGAATGGTCATCGCTGTTTCAGGATTTTCCAAAAACATCTGCACGATCTGTTCACGCAATTGCGAAGAAGTGAAATGTGAAGTATCAACCAAATAATCCGCGGCGACTTTGATGTGTTCCAGCAACCGACGTTCACGCTTGATAGCGTCTCCCACCGAAGCGTCACCAATATCGGTCAGCGGATGACGGCGGCGGGTTTCCTTATACCGACGCATCAGCACGCTATCTTCACAATCGAGGAACATGATGCGGTAGGGGATTTCACGTTCACGCATCCCCTGTAACCCTTTATCGAAATCATCAATGCCCACGGCACCACGGGAGTCCACAATCAGCGCGACCTTTTGCATTTGTTGATTAGAAGCCGAGAACAGTTCCGCAAACTGTGCAAGCAAAACAGGCGGCAAATTGTCCACACAATAATATCCAATATCCTCCAACGCATCCACCGCACGGGATTTTCCCGCGCCGGACATGCCCGTAACAATTAAGAAGTCCATCATTTCACCCACTTTTAAAACTCACCCACAAACCGCACTTCCGGTTGTAGCGTGACCATGGTTTCTGCTTCAATTTTGTCGATAACCGCCTGTGACAACGCACAAATATCTTGTGCGGTAGCACCGCCTTTGTTAATGACAAAGCCTGCGTGCTTTTCACTCACGGCAGCGCCGCCCACGGCAAAGCCTTTCAAGCCGCTTTGCTCAATCAATGCACCCGCAAAATGTCCGACAGGGCGTTTGAAGAAACTGCCCGCACTGGGATATTCAAGCGGCTGTTTTTCTTTCCTGCGCTGCATCAATTCTTGCATACGCATACCGATTACTTGAGAATCACCTTTTTGCAAACGGCAGGTGATACTCACAATGCTGTCACCGTTTTCCATAAACGCACTGTGGCGGTAAGAAAGCGTCATATCCTTTGCCAAAACGGTAGCAAATGTCCCGTCTGCACGCAACACTTGCGCTAACACCACCACCTGCGCCATCTCCCCGTCATACGCGCCTGCGTTCATATACAACGCGCCGCCTACCGTGCCGGGGATACCGAACGCAAATTCAAGGCCGGAAAGCCCTTTTTCTTTCACATAATTGCACAACCGCACCAACGGCATACCCGCATCACATTGCACCGTGACGTCGTCCACCATTTTGCAAGTTGCTTTGGTGGGGTCAAACCGCCACACAACACCGCGAACGCCTTTATCACCCACAACCAAATTGGAGCCGTTACCCAGCAAAAAGGTGGGGGTATCGGTCTGTTTGCAAACAGCAAGCAACTGTGCCGCCGCCTCGCCGTTCGGAACAGAAATCAACAAGTCGGCGGGGCCGCCTACCTTAAAAGTGGTGTATGCACAAAGGGGTGCATTTTCCTGCACATCCCATGCGTTTTGCAGAGCAAGTGCTCTCACACGGTCAAGTTCCACCGCCGACATCCTTTCTGTATATCTATGTGTCTGTGTATCTGTTAATCAATCAGGCAAGCTGCGCCGATAACACCGGCATCATTGCCCAATTCTGCCACGCACAAGCGAGCCTGTTTTTCACTGTGCTTGCTATACCGTTCTGCCACGATATATTTTTCCAGCGGTTTGAGCAAGGTGTCGCCCTCTTTACAAATACCACCGCCAATGCACACTACGTCGGGTTGGAAAATATTGATCATATCAATCAGACCGACCGCAATGTAGTAGATATATGTATTCACCACCTGTGTAGCCGCCGCATCGCCCGCACGCATACCGTCAAAAGCAGTACGACCGTTGACGTTTTCAAGACTGCCTGCGAGTTCCCACATTTTGCTGTCTTTGTTTTGCTCCATAGCGGCACGGGTCTGACGCACCAACGCCGTCGCAGATGCATATGCTTCCCAGCAACCTTTTCTGCCGCAAGAGCAGGGTTCGCCGCCCACTTGGATGACGGTATGACCCAGTTCTGCGCCCGCAAAGTTGACACCCGCAAGCACCTTGCCGTCTATAATCACGCCGCCACCGACACCGGTGCCCAACGTGATGCACACACAACTTTTGCTTCCTTTTGCCGCACCTGCGCAAAATTCGCCCAGCGCCGCCGCATTTGCATCATTTTCAATCGCAACTTTGGTGCCCAGCTCTTTTTCGAGCATGGCGCACAACGGCAAATTCACAAAACCTAAGTTGTTGGCAAATTCCACAATGCCCGTATCTCTGTTACAAGTGCCGGGGCTGCCGACACCCACACCTCTGACGTCCGCCATGGTGATGCCTGCGTTTTGTGCAGCTTCACGTGCGACTTTCGCCATATCTTTTACGATTTCTTCTGCAGGACGAGGGCAAGCCGTCTTGCATTTCGAAATTCCAACGATTTTGTTATTGTCATCCAAAACACCTGCCACAATATTTGTGCCGCCCAAGTCAATGCCGATTCTGTACATAATTTCCTCCTAAAAAGTGTATACGATTTTTTGTGTAATATGATTTAATAATCCGACGGAATGTCATCTTGCATACCGAGATTTTGCATCAACTCATGCACTGCGCTGTACCCCATCTTCTTTTGACGGTGGTTCATCGCCGCAACCTCGATGATGATAGCAAGGTTTCTGCCGGGTTTCACCGGAATGGTGAGCATGGGCAATTTGTTGCCCAAAATATCCATTTTTTCATTTTCCAGACCCATACGGTCATAGATTTTTTCGTTATCCCACGGTTCCAAACGAATGACCATGTCGATTTTTTCGCTGGTTTTGACGGCACCCATACCGAAAATCTGGCGTGCATTGACAATGCCGACACCACGCAATTCGATAAAGTGGCGAATGTTTTCCGGCGCAGAAGCCACCAACGTTTTAGCGGAAACTTTTTTGATTTCCACCGCATCATCCGCAATCAAGCGGTGACCACGCTTAACCAGTTCAATGGCGGTCTCACTTTTACCCACGCCGCTGTCACCCACCAGCAAAATACCTTCGCCGTACACCTCCACAAACACACCGTGACTGGTGATGCGGGGAGCGAGTTGCACGTTCAAAAACGCAATCAACGCCGCCATCAAATTAGAAGTGCTTTCCACACTGCGAAACAGCGGCACTTCATTGCGCTGACAGCATTGGAGCATTTCTTCGGGTATTTCCAATTCCCGCGCCACAATCAAAGCGGGCGGTTGTTGGTCGGTCAGGGCAGCGATGCGTTTGAAACGCTCATCCGCACTGAGTTCTTCCAGATAGGTCATTTCGCTTTTACCGAGCACCTGAATGCGCTCGTTATCGAAGTATTCATAAAATCCCGCCAACGCCATGCCGGGACGGTTCGTGTCTCCCGACACCACCAACCGCAATTTATCCACAGGCGGCATATATACCGTTTCCAAAGACAACTCCGCAATGATTTGTTCGAGTGTCACAGAATATTTTTTTGCCATAGCCGTCTCCTTTCAAAGTCGCAATTTTATCCACTCTCTATCATAGCCTATTTTTATGCGTTTTGGAAGAGGTTTTTCAATTTTTGTGCAACTTTTTGCAAAACTTTTTTGCATAACAAAAAGCAGCCTCAAACGAGGCCGCTTAAATAGACGTCTATGTCTGTGAAAGCATCCAGATTGCTGTCTTTTTTCAAATATAACGGGTGGTGCGGGTGCCCTTTTTGCTTGGACCGTGCACCGGCGGTGTACCACACTGCGCCATAGCGTTGCCCAAGCGTCACCATATCCTGCACAAGCGTGGGTAAATACCGTCTTTTCTCAATCACTGCGCCCCAAGCCGCCCACACCGCAGGCGTTTGCCCCGCATGTGACAAAACCCACTCGAATGCACGCATATTTTGTTCGTGCAAAAACAAGTTGCACTGCGCATCCATATCATCGGGCGAAGTAGCACGCTGGGCATACACGTTGAACATGATAAACGAGTCAAACCCATTGTGTGCAGCAATGCGGCTAACGCTTTTGAGCGTATTATCCAAGTCCCCCGGTCGCGCGGTGGACGGGTTGACGCCGATGCAAATCAACGGGGTTTTGCCTTTCGTGCCCAAAATGTAACGGTATTCCGCATACTTGCACGGCACATACAGCCACTGTTCATGGTCATAGTGGTGCAGGACGGTCTGCTCTTCTTGCAAAGCCTCCGTAAACGGCATGATTTCCAGTTGTGCGGACGGCGCGGCGGGAACGTGCATGCTATCACCTCTTTTTCTGCCATTCAGTATACAATATTTTAACGCAAAAAGCAACTTTTTCACGGTGAAGTTCTTGACTACACCATGAAAAAGTATATAATAATGTAATAAAATCTTTTAGGATGGAGGGGTATATATGGTATCCGCAGATATGCTAAACCTCGGACAGCATCGCTCGGTTATCCGTGAAATTTTCGAATACGGCAACGCTCGCCGCGCACAAATCGGGGCGGAAAACGTGTTTGATTTCAGTCTGGGCAATCCCAGTGTGCCCGCTCCGTCTTTTGTGACCGAAGCACTTGAGAATTTGCTGGCACAAACGCCCGCAGAACAACTGCACGCCTACACCTCCGCCGCAGGCGACGTCGGTGTGCGTAAAGCTGTGGCAAAATACATACAAAACACCTTCCACTTTGATACCGATGAAAATCACATTTATATGACCGTCGGCGCTGCCGCCTCACTGACTATTTCTCTGCACGCTTTGGCAGAGGCGGGAGACGAGGTGATTGCGTTTGCGCCGTTTTTCCCCGAATACCGTGTGTTTGTCGAAAAGGCGGGCGCGAAATTTGTGACGGTTGCGAGTCGCACAGACGATTTTCAAATCGATGCCGCTGCGCTCGATCGGGCGATTACTCCTCGCACCAAAGCGGTGATTGTCAATTCCCCCAACAACCCCACAGGCGCAGTGCTGACCCTCGAAAGTGTGCAAGCACTCGCCACTGTTTTAAAAGAAAAATCCGCTCAATTCGGGCATCCCATTTATCTGATTGCAGATGAACCATATCGTGAGTTGGTATACGACGGTACACCCGTGCCGTATCTCCCGCTATACTACCAAAACACCATCGTATGTTATTCTTTCAGCAAATCGCTGTCTTTACCGGGTGAGCGTATCGGCTATATCGCCGTATCCCCCACTGCCGACGATGCCGCGCTGGTATATGCTGCCGTTTGCGGTGCAGGCAGGGCGCTCGGATACGTATGTGCACCCTCCTTGTTCCAGCAACTGGTCAAACAGTGCCTTGGCAAAACCGCCGATATCACGGTGTATGACCGCAATCGGAAACTGTTATATGATGCTCTTACAAATTTCGGGTTTGAAGTTGTGTATCCAGACGGCGCATTTTACCTGTTTGTTAAATCCCCCGAAGCCAATGCGTATGCATTCTGTGAGAAAGCAAAAGCGTTTGAACTGTTATTGGTGCCGGGTGACGATTTCGGATGCGCAGGGTATGTGCGCATCGCCTATTGCGTTTCCACCGCACAAATTGAACGTGCACTGCCCGCTTTTCAAAAACTCGCGAGTCTTTACAAAGGAGAATAACCATGGACGCTTTACAGGAAGCCAGAAAAATTATCAACGAAGTGGACGCTCAGATGTCCGACTTGTTTGTCAAACGTATGCAAGCCGCACAAATGGTTGCCGACTACAAACGTGAACACGGCATGCCCATTTTGGATGCCGCACGAGAAGAAGCGGTCATCGTCTCCGGTTCCGCACGTGTGGAAAATGACGAGTTGCGCGGATACTATATGGATTTCATGCGGGATACCATGGCGATTTCCCGCCGGTATCAGCAAAAACTCATTCACGGTATGCGCGTTGCATACAGCGGTGTGGAAGGTGCGTTTGCGCACATCGCCGCCGACAATTTGTTCCCGCAAGCCGATAAAATCGCATTCCACGATTTCAAAGATGCCTACGATGCAGTGGTCAACGGCGACTGCGACAGCGTGGTGTTGCCGCTGGAAAACAGTTATGCCGGCGAAGTGGGTCAGGTTACCGACCTTCTGTTCTCCGGTCCCTTATACATCAACGGCACATTGGCGTTGTCGGTCACCCATGACTTGTTGGCAGTGGAAGGCGCTTCCCTCGATACCATCAAAACGGTGGTCAGTCATCCGCAAGCACTGTCCCAGTGTGATGCATTCATCAAAGAACACGGATTTGAACAAACACCGTTTGAAAACACCGCATTAGCGGCAAAATATGTTGCCGAATTAAACGACCCCACCGTTGCCGCAATTGCCAGCAAGCAGAGCGCCGCTCGTTACGACCTGCAAATCCTTGCAAACGGCATCAACCAATCAAGAGAAAACACCACCCGCTTTGCGGTGTTATCCCGCTCGGAAAACCGCAATATCTGCAAAGAAGCAGGCGCACATTTTGTGCTCATGTTCACCGTGCGCAACGAAGCGGGTTCCCTTGCCCGTGCACTAAATATCATCGGTGCACACGGCTTTAATATGCGCACACTGCGCAGCCGTCCCATGAAAGAATTGCTGTGGCAATACTACTTCTACGTCGAAGCGGAGGGTAATATCCATGGCCACGAAGGCAACTGCATGTTAGAAGAACTGAACGTCTGCTGTGACAAAGTCAAAATCGTCGGCTCGTTCACGTGAGGTGTGTACTATGGAAATCGCAGTAGAATTGGGTAAAAACAGCTATACCGTGACCGTGGAGCGCGGTAGCTTGCAGTATGCAAACCGCTATATGCATCTTGACCGTCGCGTATTGGTGGTCACCGACAGCGGCGTGCCCGCACAATATGCTGAGACGGTTGCGAGTTGTTGCGCACAACCCACCATCGTCACCATCCCGCAAGGCGAGGAAAGCAAGAATATCAAAGAATTTGAAAATCTGTGTCGTGTGATGTTGCAACACGGTTTCACACGCACCGACTGTGTCGTAGCAGTGGGTGGCGGTGTTGTCGGGGACTTGGCAGGCTTCGCGGCGGCAGCGTTTATGCGTGGTATTGATTTTTACAATGTTCCCACCACCGTTTTATCACAGGTGGACTCTTCCATCGGCGGCAAAGTGGCAATCGATTTGGACGGTATCAAAAACTGCGTGGGTGCATTCCACCAACCCAAAGCGGTGCTCATCGACCCTGACGTGTTACAAACTCTGCCCCCGCGTCAAATCGCCAACGGCTTGGCGGAAGCGGTGAAAATGGCGGTTAATTTTGACGAGCAGTTGTTCTCGCTGTTTGAAACGACCGACCCGTTGGCACATATCGATGATATCATCGTCGCTTCGCTGCGCATCAAAGCCGCAGTGGTCAAGGCAGATGAAAAAGAAAGTGGGTTGCGGCGGGTGCTCAATTTCGGACACACCATCGGCCACGGCATTGAAACCGCCGCAGGACTGCAAACACTGTATCACGGTGAATGTGTGGCGCTGGGCATGTTGCCTATGTGCAGTGACGATTTACGCCCCCGTGTGAAAACGGTGCTTGAAAAAATTGGATTGCCTACCACCTGTCAGATAGACCCCGCAACCGTGTGGGAAGCACTCTCGCACGACAAAAAAATGTCGGGCGACAGCATCACGGTGATTTTCGCACAAACGGCGGGTAGTTATGAAATGCATACCCTGCCCCTTAGCGAGTTTAAGGCGACTGTTTTTGCCGCCCTTCAATAAAAAGAGAGGTGTTACCACCATGAAAAATACATTCGGTCAACATATTGCCGTTACCCTCTTTGGAGAAAGCCACGGCGTTGCTATCGGCGCTGTTATCGACGGATTGTGCCCCGGTCTGCAAATAAACGAGGATGCCATCCGCCGCATGCTCGCACTGCGCCGTCCCAGCGGTGCTATTTCCACCGCAAGACAAGAAAAAGACGCTTTCGAAATTGTCAGTGGTGTCTTAAACGGTGTCACCACCGGCACGCCGCTGACCGTTCTGATTCGCAACGAAGACACCAAAAGCGGTGATTATGCCATGATGCAAACGGTGATGCGTCCCGCACACGCAGATTATCCCGCGCAATGCAAATATCACGGCTATCAGGATACCCGTGGCGGCGGACACTTCTCCGGCCGCATCACTGCACCGCTGGTTGCGGTAGGGGCGATTTGCATGACCGCCTTGCAAGAAAAAGGTATCAAAATCGGCACCCATATCGCGCGTTGCGCAGGTGTGCCTGACCGTGCGTTTGCGGATTTGGCAACCGATATTGACACGCTTGCAGACAGGTCGTTCCCTGTGTTAGACAACACGGCGGGCGAGACGATGCAAGCCGCAATTTTGCAGGCGAAACAAGAATTGGACAGTGTCGGCGGTGTGTTGGAAACTGCTATCATTGGTTTGCCCGCCGGCGTGGGCGAGCCGTGGTTTGACACGTTTGAAAGCATGCTTTCTCACATTCTTTTCTCCGTTCCCGCCGTCAAAGGCGTAGAATTCGGCGACGGTTTCAAACTGGCTGACATGCGTGGCAGTGTTGCCAACGACTCGCTGTGCTTTGAAAACGGTGAAGTTGTCACCACTACCAATCACAACGGTGGTATTGGCGGCGGTATCACAAACGGTATGCCGGTCATCTTCCGTTGTGCCGTGAAGCCCACCCCCTCCATCGCAAAAGTGCAACAAACCGTGGACATTGCGGCGGGCGAAAACACCGTTTTGGAAATCAAAGCCCGCCACGACCCCGCCATTGTGCACCGTGCACGCATTGTCATTGATGCAGTCACCGCCATTGCGGTTTGCGATATGCTGGCGGGCAGATACGGCACCGATTGGTTTAAGGGAGAGTGAAACAGTGCAATACGGTTGTATCGGTGAACATCTCACCCACAGTTTTTCCAAAGAAATCCATGCGGCACTCGCCGATTATGCGTATGAACTGCGGGAAATTCCGCAAGGAGAGCTTCCCGCCTTTATGCAGGCGCATCCGTTTGACGGTATCAACGTCACCATTCCTTACAAGCAAGACGTCATACCGTTTTTAAAAGAAATTGACACCACCGCCGCACAAATCGGTGCAGTCAACACGATTGTCAACCGTGGCGGAGATTTATATGGATACAACACCGATTTTTCGGGATTGGAAGCACTCATTCGTCACGCCGACATCACCCTTGACGGCAAAAAAGTACTTATCCTCGGCAGTGGCGGTACTTCTAACACTGCACTCGCCGTGGCAAAACATTTGAAAGCAAAAAGTGTATATAAAGTCAGTCGCAGCGGCAAAGACGGCTCGCTGACCTATGCCCAAGCGGCAACTGCGCACACCGATGCGGAGATTTTAATTAACACTACCCCTTGCGGTATGTTTTCCCGTGACGAAGGGATGCCCATCGACCCCACCTTGTTCCCGCAACTGTCGGGTGTGGTGGATGCTGTGTACAACCCCTTGCGTACCGCTTTTGTGCTCAAAGCAAAGGAAATGGGTGTCAAAGCAGAAGGCGGTCTTTATATGCTCGTGATGCAAGCCGTGCGCGCATCCGAAATCTTTACAAACACCACCTATCCGACCTCCACCGTGCAGTCGGTATATGAAAAAATCAGAGCGAATAAGGAAAACATCGTGTTGACGGGTATGCCCTCCAGCGGCAAAACCACCGTCGGCACGTTACTTGCACAAACTTTCAATCGTCCCTTTATCGACACCGACGTGGAAATTGAAAAGCAAACGGGTCAAACCCCCGCCGCGCTCATTACGAGCAAAGGCGAGTCGGCATTCCGAGACATTGAGACACAAGTGATACACGGTTTGCGCCATGTGAGCGGTGCGGTTATCGCCACCGGCGGCGGTGCTGTTTTACGACCGCAGAACGTGCAAGCACTGCGCATGAACGGTCGGTTGTTTTTCTTGAACCGTTCGGTAGAATTACTGCTCCCCACCGCTGACCGTCCTTTGTCAGCAGATGTGGATGCTATTCGCCGTCGTTTTGAAGAACGATATGCAACTTACGTTTCCACCGCCGACGTACAAATTCCCGCCGACGGCACACCAAAAGAAGTTGCCGCATCGGTCGAAAGGAGTTTTCTTGTATGAACATTTTGGTTATCAACGGTCCAAACCTTAACATGCTCGGCATCCGTGAGCCCGCACTGTACGGTTCGGGTACATATGATGCGCTGTGCGAAAAAATCAGCGCATACTGTGCATCCAAAGGTATTACCGTTTCCTTTTTTCAATCCAACCACGAAGGTGCACTGGTAGACCGCATCCAAGCGGCATACAGTGACGGCACAAACGGTATTGTTATCAATCCCGGCGCCTATACCCACACCAGCGTAGCGTTGTTAGACGCCGTCAAAGCGGTGGGTATTCCCACAGTGGAAGTGCACATCTCCAAAGTGGAGGAACGGGAAGATTTTCGACGGGTCAGTTTTATCCGCCAAGCCTGCATTGCCACCATCACCGGCAAAGGTTTTGACGGATACCTCGAAGCGATTGATATTTTAACGGAGACGACACATGAAAATTAACATACAAAAAAGCACCGCGCATGGCACGGTGGCGGCGCCTCCTTCCAAAAGTATGGCGCACCGTCTGCTGATTGCCGCAGGGCTGGCAAAAGGAGTCAGCCGTATTCGTGGCGTATCGTTGAACGAAGACGTTTCAGCCACCATCGATTGTTTGCGTGCGTTGGGCGCACGGTGCGAAGTGAGCGGTGACACCGTCACCGTACATGGTGCCGACCTTTCGACTGCTATGCCCCTCGACACCTTACAATGCCGGGAAAGCGGCAGTACACTGCGGTTTTTCATACCGCTCGCATTGTTATCCGGCACACCCGTTTCCTTTACGGGTACGAAAAAACTGTTATCCCGCCCGCTCACCGTTTTTGAAACGCTTTGTAAAGAGCAAAATCTCTCTTTTACGCAAACGGCAGACTGTGTCACCGTATGCGGCAGATTGCAAGCGGGAAAATTTGAAGTTGCGGGTAATATCAGCAGTCAGTTTATTACGGGATTGTTATTTGCGTTGCCGATGTTAGAAGGTGACAGCCGCATTTGCATCACACCGCCCATTGAAAGCGCCTCTTACATTGCCTTAACCTTACAAGCGTTATCCTCTTTCGGTGTGCAGGCGCATTGGGAAGATGACACCACGTTGTACATCCGTGGCGGGCAATGCTACCAACCAACCGACATCACGGTGGAGGGCGATTATTCCGGCACGGCATTTTTAGAAGCATTTAATCTGTTTGACGGTACTGTGCAAGTCACGGGATTATCCGCCGACAGCCTGCAAGGTGACCGTGTATACCGTGAACATTTTGAGGCGTTGCAACAAAGAAACGCCACCATCGACATCAGTGATTGCCCCGATTTAGGTCCGATTTTATTTGCGGTTGCGGCGGCAAAACACGGCGGTGTATTCACCGGTACCAAACGTTTGAAAATCAAAGAGAGTGACCGTGCTGCCGCTATGGCAAAAGAACTTTCCACACTGGGTGCTACCGTCACCGTGGAGGAAAACAAGGTGACCGTGTATGCCGCATCGTTGCACGCACCGCTTCTGCCCCTTTGCGGGCACAACGACCACCGCATCGTGATGGCAATGTCTGTTTTGCTAACATTGGTAGGCGGTGAAATCGACGACGCCGAGGCTGTGCGCAAGAGTTTCCCCGATTTCTTTAAAAAAATCAGTGAACTGGGAATTGAGGTGAGTGGCGATGCGATTATCTAAAGATACAAACATCTTAATTGTCGGTTTGGGGCTTATCGGCGGCAGTTATGCCAAAGCACTCACCAAAAAAGGATATACCGTCACCGCCATCACCAACGACCAAGCTTCTGTAGACTATGCACTGCAACACGGATTCATTGCAAAAGGCAGTGCGTTCCCCGACGAACAACTGATAAGTGAAGCGAATCTCGTTGTGTTCGCCCTGTATCCGCAGGTGTTTCTCGATTGGTTGAAAGACTACCAACATCTGTTTGCCCCCGACACCGTTCTCACCGACGTGACCGGCGTGAAAGGTTCGGTCGTGTATGCGGCACAAGAATTGTTACGAGAGGACGTCGAATTTATCGCGGCGCACCCCATGGCAGGTAAAGAGGTATCGGGTGTCGAAAACAGCGATGAAACTATTTTTAAAAATGCGAACTACATCGTCACACCCACCAATAAAAACACACCGCAAGCTATCGCAATGTGTGAGCAATTGGGACATGAACTCGGCTTTTTGCGTGTGTCCTGCCTGTCTCCTGAACAACACGACGACATGATTGGGTTTTTATCGCAGCTCACCCACTGCATCGCCGTGTCACTGATGAACTGTAACGAAACCGAAGGCATGGAAGCCTATACGGGTGACTCGTTCCGTGATTTGACACGTATTGCACGTATCAACGATAAAATGTGGGCGGAACTGTTTATGTGTAACCGTGACATGTTGTTAAAACACATGGATGCGTTCGCAGACACATTCGCACAGTTTCGTCAAATGCTATATGATAGCGATGTGGACGGTATGCGCCATGCTATGCGCCATTCCACCGCACGTCGCGCCTTGTTTGATAAAAAGAAAGATTAAATTTTAAGGAGACCCTATATACCATGAACATGCAATTTATCGGCAAATTGCCCATTCCGCAAGAAATCAAAGCACAGTATCCGTTGTCGGATGAATCGGCAAAGATCAAAGCCGCTCGTGACAAGGAAATCGCAAAAGTATTCAGTGGCGAAGATGACCGCATGGTGCTGGTCATCGGCCCTTGTTCTGCTGACCGCGAGGATGCGGTGCTGGAATATATCGGGAAACTGCGCGTGGTGCAGGATAAGGTGAAAGATAAACTTATCATCATCCCCCGCATCTATACCAACAAACCCCGCACCACCGGCGCAGGCTACAAAGGTATGTTACACTATCCCGACCCCAACGAGAAGCCCAACCTCATCAGAGGCGTTATTGCTATTCGTAAAATGCACATGAAAGCACTTGCCGACTATCAAATGAGCAGTGCTGACGAAATGCTGTATCCCGAAAATCACCGTTATTTGAACGACCTTTTGTCGTATGTCGCGGTGGGCGCACGTTCAGTGGAAAATCAGCAACACCGCTTGACTGCCAGTGGTCTTGCCATTCCGGTTGGTATGAAAAACCCCACCGGCGGCGATTTGTCGGTCATGATGAATGCCATCTATGCGGGTCAACATCCCCACACGTTCTGCTATCGCAACTGGGAAGTGAAAAGCGCCGGTAATCCCTACACCCACGCTATTCTGCGTGGATACGTTGACCAAGACGGCAAAGCATATCCCAATTATCACTACGAAGATTTGGTGCGCTTGCATGAGTTGTACGCCGAATCCAAACTCGCAAACCCCGGTGTCATTGTGGATACCAACCACTCCAATTCGGGTAAAAAATATCTGGAGCAGGTGCGTATCACCAAAGAAGTGTTACACAGTTGTCGGTATAATCCCGATGTTCGAAAACTGGTCAAAGGCTTCATGATTGAAAGTTATCTCGTGGACGGCGCACAAAAAGTGGACGGTGACGTATACGGCCAATCCATCACTGACCCGTGTATCGGTTGGGACAAAACCGAACGTCTCATTTTGGAAATTGCCGACGTGTTATAAAGCACAGATTGTACCGCCCCCGCATAGTATGAGATGGATAGGCTCAAGTAGTCTGTCCTCTCTACATCCTCATGCGGAGGTGAAATCAATATGTGCAACGGTCTCTTATTTATCATTGCAGCGTGGCTGATTATCGCTAACAGTGATAGCTGCGGTTGCGGTTGTGCTCGTGAAAACGATTGCGATTGGGGTTGTTCACGCAACAACGGTTGCGGTTGCGGTCATACCAATCATCGTCAGTGCCGTGAAAACGGTTGCGGTTGCGAAAACCACGGCTGTGCAAGTGCTGTGAACAACTGCGATAACGTGCGTGTGGTTAACTCCTGCGGTTGCTAATCTCATTTAAACACAAAAAGAACCGCTCAACTTTCGTTGAGCGGTTCTTTTACTTTTATAATACACAACTTAAAAATTCTTTTGTGCGTTCTTCTTTGGGGTTGTTGAAAATTTCATCTGGCGTGCCTTGTTCACAAATCACACCATCCGACATAAAAATCACACGGTCAGCAACGTCACGAGCAAAGCCCATTTCGTGCGTGACCACCACCATGGTCATACCTTCCGCCGCCAACTCTTTCATGACCTGCAACACCTCACCCACCATTTCGGGGTCGAGTGCCGAGGTCGGTTCGTCGAACAACATAATGTCGGGATTCATAGCAAGCGCTCTGGCGATAGCCACACGCTGTTTCTGACCGCCAGACAGTTGATGGGGATACACGTCCGCTTTATCCTCTAACCCAACACGGCGTAACAATGTCATCGCTTTTTCTTCCGCTTGCGCCTTGGTCATCAATTTCAGTTCAACGGGCGCGAACATGATGTTCTTTTTCACCGTCATGTGTGCAAACAGATTGAACTGCTGAAATACCATGCCGATATTGCGGCGCACCTGATTGATGTCAATTTTCGGGTCGGAAATGCGAAAACCGTCCACCTCAATCGTCCCCGAGGTGCACTCCTCCAAACGATTGAGACAACGCAAGAAGGTGGATTTGCCCGAACCGGACGGACCGATTAAGCACACCACTTCGCCTTCTTCAATTTCCATATCAATGCCGCACAATACATGCAGGTCATCAAAACTTTTATGCAGGTCGGTGACCTTAACCTTTTTTGTCATAGTTAAACTTCTTCTCCACAAATTTTGAAAGTATCATCAATACCGAGATGACAACCAAATAATAGATAGCAACGAGTATGTACGTTGCAAAGAATTGGAAAGACGCGCCGACATAGATTTTGGCTTTGTTGACCAATTCCGCCAAACCGATAACCGACAAAATGGAGGTATCTTTCACGGTGATGATAAACTGGTTGACGAGCGACGGAATGGTGATTTTCAGCGCTTGGGGCAATACCACCTTCACCATCGTTTTAGACGAGGACAATCCCAAACTGCGAGAAGCCTCAATCTGTCCGACATCCACCGCTTGAATGCCACTGCGAAAAATCTCGGATAAATACGCACCTGCGTTGAGACTGAGCGTAATCACACCGGCAGCAAAGGGGGTCAAGGTAAACGTAGGAGCAATGGTGTTTTGCACCAACTGCGGAATACCGAAATACACCACAAACGCCTGCACAATCATCGGCGTGCCACGGATAACCCATACATATACCGCAGAAATACCTTTCAATATTTTATTTTTCGACAACCCCATCAAGCACGCAAACAAACCGATGAAAAAACCGATGAGCAGCGCAAGCAACGAAATGCCGATGGTCAGTTTGATACCTTCCAACAAAAGCGGAGTCGCTTCATGCAGGACTTTTTCAAAATTCATAATAACACTCTCACACCAAACACAGCACCGACCTTATTCGGTCGGTGCTACGTTTGGAAACTTTCACAAATTACTCGTTGACGGTGATGCCGTATTTTGCAAGGATATTGGCATAGGTGCCGTTTGCCTTGATGTTTTTCAGGCCCGCGTTGAATTTTTCAATCAATTCGGGGTTCAAACCTTTTTTCACAGCAAAACCATACGGTGCGGGATTGATAGTATCACCCACAGTGACCAGTTTGATGCCGTTTTTGATTGCCTCACCGGCAACCGCACGGTCTTCAAAACACACGGTTTTATCGTTGATAACCGTCTGGTACATGGTGGGGGAATCTTCATAGTATTTAATAGTGAAACCATATTGGTCCTTAATGGATTCAGCATAATCTGCACCCATCGTACCGGTCTTGGCAGCAATTACTTTGCCTTTCAAATCGTCCAGTGAATCAATGCCGCTGTCCGCGGAGGTGCACATAATCTGACCGTCAGTGAAATACGGTTCGGAGAAATCATAGATTTCTTTGCGGTCTTCACGAATGGTCATACCGGCAATCATCGCGTCCGCCTGGCCGGACTGCACGTTACCGCAGGAAGCGTCAAAACCGACGTTCCACATTTCATATTGGAAACCTTGGTCAGCAGCAATCGCAGCGAGCAAATCCATATCAATGCCGACGTACGCACCTTTGCCGTCGTTTGCGGTTTGATCCCAATATTCAAACGGCGCAAACGCATTATCCGAACAAATTTTATATACCTTATCATCCGTAGGTTTGGCACCGCAAGCCGCAAAGCAAGCAACCATCATCATAACAGCGAGAGAAACAGCCAATACACGCATCATTTTTTTCATTTCAAAGCATCCTTTCCAACATTGGTAAATTTTATCTGCTAAAAGCAAGTATACAATATACACCTATAAAAGTCAAGTTTGCACACAAGACAACAATCCGCAATCACACAAGCGAATATCCTCTCTTTTAACCGTATCCCAGCGAAACAACGGCACCAGCTCATCAATGGAAATGGGCCTGTGTTCCGACAAGATGCCGCAATTATATGCAAGCATACCAACCAGCGGTTCAGGGGAAGAAAAATGCTGACGCAAAGCGCCGATGTCCAGTGCACGATCACGTTTGGCAAGACGAGAGCCGTCCGCACCCAGTAACAGCGGGATATGATAATAGTCAGGGGGTGTAAACCCTAACAATTCATATAAATACAGTTGTCTGGGGGTAGAGCCCAGCAAATCTCGTCCACGCACCACCTGGGTCACACCGGTCAACGCATCGTCCACCACCACCGCCAACTGATATGCGAAAATGCCGTCCGAACGACGCAATAAAACGTCTCCGCAATCGGTGTCCAATCGTTCACTGTATGCGCCTTGCAAGCCGTCCAAAAATGCAATTTCCCGTTTGGGCACACGCAACCGCCATGCAGGCGCGCGATTGGCGGGCGGCGTTTCGCCGTTTTCCAAAGCTTTGCGGCATCGCCCGTCATACACCGGCATACCGTCACTGCCATGCGGGGCAGATGCGGCGTGCAATTGCGCACGGGTGCAGTAACAAGGGTACAACAGTCCCTTTTCTCGCAACCGTTCCAACTGCTGTGCATACAAAGTGGTACGGGCACTTTGATAATCGGCGGGGTCTTCCCCGCCGTCCCATTGAAAACCCAACCAATGCAAATCATCTATGAGCATCTCAATGTTTTGCGGGGTACAACGAGCCGTGTCAATATCCTCCATGCGCAACAATGCTTTTCCGCCGACGCTTTTGGCGGACAAATATGCAAGCAAGGCACATAAAACGTTTCCCAGATGTAAACGACCGGAGGGAGACGGCGCAAAACGTCCTACGACCTTTCTTTCCACCATATCTCCCTCCTTTTTCAATGTTATTCAGTGGTTTGCCGTCTTTCAAACAAGCCCGCAATAGCATCTTTTGGGTCTGCGTCATGATACAGCATTTGATATACCGCCTCACAAATCGGCAGTTCCACCGCATATTGTTTAGATAACTTGTGCAACGCTAAAGCGGTCGCATACCCCTCGGCTAATTTATCAAACGATTGATTGGTTACCAAACACTCACCGTAATGACGGTTGTGGCTATGCGAAGAAAACAAGGTCGCTTGATAGTCACCCAAGTGACAAAGTCCGTATGCCGACAACTCATTGCCGCCCATAGCGACAATCAGTCGCGCGATTTCTCTTGTTCCGCGGGACATCAGCGCACCTTTCAAGGTGGATAAACCCAGCCCGTCCAAAACACCTGCGGCAATTCCCACAACGTTTTTAGCGGCGGCGCCTACCTCATTACCGATAAGGTCGGTGCCGTAGTAAAAACGAATGAGCGGACCGGAAAACGCCTCTATCAACTGTCGTTTTACCTGTTCATCCTCACTGTCGATGACCATACAGTTGGGGATACCCGCATAAAAGTCCTGTACGTGACCGGGGCCGAGCCACACCGCCACTTTGTTGGACGGGTGCAGTCCCTCCTGCACGATTTGAGACAATCGCAACCCGGTATCCGCTTCAATGCCTTTCATACATAACACAATTATGCGGTCACGCAGGTCCAGTGCATGCAACTGTTCCACCACACTGCGCAAATTTTGCGCCGCAATAGAAACAATCAGTGTTGATGCTTGTGCCACACATGCAAGAGAGGTGGTAAGTTGCACCGATTCGGGCAGTTCCAGCAAATCGTTGCGTCGTTCCTTTAAGAAACGCTGCATGTTGGCGGAACTTTCTCGTCCATACATGGTCACTTCATGCTGTAAGCCGCCTAAATACCACGCTATCAGCGAGCCCCAACGCCCGCATCCTATCATACCGATTTTCATAGGTTATCATTCCTTTACAGCAATTCCAACGCTTGCGCGGGGGTGGAGATGATAACATCTGCACCGTTTTCCCGCAACTCTTGTTCCGAGCGGAAGCCCCACAACACGCCAACCGTAAACGCACCGCCGCCTTTGCCGGTCTGCATATCCGTTCCCGTGTCGCCCAGATACATACATTCTTCCGGAGCAATTCCCCAATCCGCCAAAATTTCTTTGAGCACGGTGGGGTCGGGTTTGATGGGCTTGCCCTCCCGTTGACCAAACACCACGTCAAAACGGTCACCAAACAGCGCATCCGCCACTTTCAAGGTGGTGGAATGGGGTTTGTTGGACAGCACCGCCGTCAAAATCCCACGTGCACGCAACGCATCCAACAGTTCAACAATGCCGTCATAGGGTTTTGTGAGATATAAAAAATCATTATCATACGTTTGATTATATTCTTTAAGCACCTTTTGATAGACCTCTTCATCGGTACAACCGTTTTTTTCTACCATACGGCGCACCAAAATGGCGGCACCGTTGCCCACCATGATTTTATAATCATCGGCGGTGTGCCCTTTTAAGTCATATTTTTCAAGCGCACTGTTGCCAAAAAAACGAATGCTCTCAATGGTATCCGAAACGGTACCGTCCATATCAAAAACGCAAGCCTTAATCATCTTTTACCTCCATGTTATGTGCTGAAAGCAATTGCCGCATATCTTCCGGCAACCCGCTATAAATATCCATACTTTCTTTACTGACGGGGTGTGTAAATCGCAACCGTGTGCAGTGTAATGCGTGGCGGGGCAACCTTTCGTCGATACCATATACCGTATCTCCTACGAGCGGGTGGCCGATATGTGCCATGTGCACCCGAATTTGATGGGTGCGCCCCGTTTCCAGTTGCAACTGCACCAGTGAAATATCGCCATCGGTGGCAAGCGCACGCCAATGGGTGCGACTGGGTTTGCCGCCTTCGCCGATTTCACGGGTGATAATCGAACCTTCTTTGACACGAATAGGGGCATCAATCACGCCCTCTCCGTGCAATTCGCCACACACCACGGCAAGATACGTCTTTTCTACTTCTCCGGTGAGCGCAAACGCCAAATGACTGCTCTTGGAAACAGTGAGCAAACCACTGGTGTTGCGGTCCAAACGACTCAGCGGCCGAAAAGACATGGGCGTTCCTTGTTTTTCAAAATAATATACCACCGCATTGGCAAGGGTGGGGTCGGGTTTGCCCGCAGACGGGTGTACCGCCAAAAAAGGCGGTTTGTCCACTATGAGCAAATACGTATCTTCATACGCAATTTGCAGTGGAATGTCCATTCCCTCAATTTTCACATCATCGGTAGGCATGGTGACCGTCACCGTCTGTCCCATACGCACGCGGTCAATGGTGCGACTATGGATACCATCCACCGTGATGCCGTTTTCCACTCTTTTGAGTTTCACGACCATGCGCCAAGACAAACGACAGCCTTGCCGCAAAAAGTTCTGCACCGTCTGCCCGTCGAAAGCATCGGGCACCGTATATGTAAACGTCCCCACCGGCACCCTCCGTTTCCAAGAGTTAAATATACATAATCAGTATACTGGTTTTTGGCGTGGTTGTCAATAAATGGAAGACTTGCATTTTGTCGGGAAATGTGTTATACTACCTACTGTATTAATTATGAAAGGAAGTTGCTCCTTGGCTAAAAATATCATACTTTGTGCTGACAGCACTTGTGACCTTTCCCCCGATTTGATTGAAAAATATCAGGTAAATATTTATCCGTTGCACGTGTTGGTAGACGGCATTCCCCACGACGATGGCGTGACCATCACTCCCGATGAAATCTATGCTACCTACCACGAAAAAGGTGTGCTGCCCAAAACTGCGGCGGTCAACACCTCCGAATACATCGATTTTTGCAAACCCTTCATTGATGCGGGTAACGACGTTATCTACATCAGTCTGGGTTCCGCACTGTCTTCCTCCCACAACAACTGCCGCATCGCTTCCACCGAAATCGACGGCTTGTATGCTGTGGACAGTTGCAACTTGTCCACCGGCTCCGGTTTGTTGGTCATTGAGGCGGCCGAGCGCATCGCAAAAGGTATGGACGCGGCCGACATTGTGAAAGAACTCAACGAAATTGCGCCGAAAATCAGTGCATCTTTCGTGATTGACAACCTCGAGTTCCTGCACAAAGGCGGCAGATGTTCCACTCTTGCCATGATGGGTGCAAATGTGCTCAAGCTCAAACCCTCTATCAAAGTGGATGCCGCACAAAACGGTGCTATGGGCGTGGATAAAAAATATCGCGGCACGTTGGAGAAAGCATTGTCCGATTACGTTGCTGACCAATTGAAAGACCGCACCGACATTGATACCCGCCGCATTTTCATCACCCATTCGGGCATTTCGGATGAACGCATTGCGTTGGTCAAAGAATTGGTGGAGCAATACGGCAACTTTGACGAAATCCTCGTTTCCCGTGCGGGTTGCACCATTTCCGCTCACTGCGGTCCCAACACGCTGGGCATACTGTTTATCACCAAATAGGGAGTGTTCTCTATGAAAAGAATGGAAGACTACGTCAGAAGTATTCCCGATTTCCCCGAAGAAGGCATCATCTTTCGAGATGTGACCTCGGTGTTGCAGGATGCAGACGGCTTGCAACTTGCCGTGGATGAAATGCAAAAATTGGCACAACTGGTTGACTGCGACGTGATTGCAGGCACCGAATCCCGCGGTTTCATCTTCGGTATGCCGATTGCATACAACCTGCATAAACCGTTCGTGCTCATCCGCAAAAAAGGGAAACTCCCCTGCGAAACGGTGGAAAAGGAATATGACCTCGAATATGGTACTGCCACCATTGAAATGCACAAAGATGCCATCAAACCCAGACAAAAGGTGGTCTTGATTGATGACCTGATTGCCACCGGCGGCACCATCAAAGCGGCAGCCGAGTTGATTGAACAACTGGGCGGCGAGGTAGTGAAAATCGTGTTCTTGATGGAATTGGCGGGACTCAAAGGCAGAGAAAAATTGCAAAAATATGACGTCTCTTCGGTCATCACTTACGAAGGTAAATAAATAATAAAAAGCGGTGTGGGGATATTCCCCACACCGCTTTTTTTTATTTAGTCATCAATCGAAACATCGGTTGCTTTTTCAAAAATCGCATTAACTTCAGCGGACGGTGCTTTGGTACACAGTGTCACAATCACCGCAACCAGCATGCCCACAATGAAGCCGGGCACGATTTCATATACACCGGTAGCATAGACAGGTGTTTTGTTGACCGTGTTGGTGAACAACACCAACCAACCAATATCCGCAATCGCACCTGCAAGAATGCCCGCCAATGCGCCGGCATAGTTGAAGCGTTTCCAGAACAGCGACAGTATCACAACAGGACCAAACGCCGCGCCAAACAGACCCCAAGCATTTTCCACCATGTTCATGATGTTACCTGCCCAAGAATTTGCTTTGCCCAAACCGGATGCGGCAATCGCAAAGCCGACCACCGAAACCACCACAACAACCGCTCTGCCAACCCAAAGCATTTCCTTTTCGGATGCTTTGTTTTTGCGGATAATCGGTTTATAGATGTCGCTGGCGAAGGAAGAGGAAGCCACCAGCAACTGCGAGTCTGCCGTGGACATCGCAGCAGCGATAATAGCAGCAAGCAAAACACCCGCAATGAAGCCGGGGAAAATATGACGAACAACCTCAATAAACACTTCTTCTTTTCTGTCAGGCAACAACATATCCGCCAAAGCAACACCGTCGCCAAAGAGGAAGCTTCTGCCCAAGAAAGCAATCATAATCGCCGCGCCAAGTGTCAATACCACCCAAATGATCGCAACAGTCGCGCTCTTTTTCACCATAGAAGGTTTGCCAATCGCCATAAAGCGCACCAAGATGTGCGGCATGCCAAAGTAACCAAGGCCCCAACCCAAACCGGACACGATATCCTGCCAAGACGCAGTGAACGGATTGGTGTTAAAAGCGGTGACGCCCTCTTTAAACGCCTCATTGAAGCCGGCATCGAAGTTGCCAAACGACACCATCACAATCGGCACCGCCAATATCGCAACTAGCATCAAGATACCCTGAAAAAAGTCGGTCCAGCAAACAGCTTTATATCCGCCAAGGAACGTATAGCACAAAATCAGCAAGGCGAAAATAATCATCGCAAGCAGTTGATGGTCTTGGAACCACGGAATCACCGCCGCAAACACCAGCGTACCCGAGCGGAAAGCGGAAGCGACATACACCGTAAAGCTGATGAGGAAAATAACCGCGCACACCACTTTCAGCATAGGACTGGAAGAAGCAAAACGATTGGTTAAGTACTGCGGCAAGGTGATAGCATCACCCGACGCTTTGGAAAAACGACGCAGACGACGTGCCACCAAAATCCAGTTGGCGGCAGTGCCGAGTGCAAGACCGATGCCGATCCACACTTTGCCCATGCCAAACGCCAGAATACTGCCGGGGAAGCCCATCAGCAACCAGCCGCTCATGTCCGATGCCTGCGCACTCATCGCAGTCACCCACGGGCCCATGGAACGACCACCTAAGAAGTACTCTTTTTCACCGGCGCCCTTCGATTTGAAGAAGAAAAACACACCGATGCCCAGCATAGAAAGAAAATATACTGCAAATGCAAAAATTTGAGTCAAAATTTTCCACTCCTTTTTTAAAATCACGCATTAGTATACCACATTAAAGGCCGAAACGCAATATGTAATTGCGTTTCGGTCGATTTTCATCATCTCAAGTCAAATTTTGCGCCATACGGCAAATGAGCGCAACCGAATTTTTTGCCGCCATCGCACTAAACTGCGGATAGTCCATTTGTGCTTGTCCCGAAGCGTCATCCGAAATCGCACGCACCACCGCAAACGGCACATTGTTCACGTAGCAAACCTGTCCGATAGCCGCACCTTCCATTTCGCAGGCGAGCGCATCAAACGTATCCGCAATCCACGTTTTGTGTGCACCATCCGAAATGAAACGGTCGCCCGAAGCAATGGTGCCGCAAAGCGCACGCACGCCCACACCTTGCGCGGCATCGGTCAACTTTTTCACCATATCTGCATCAGTCGGCAAATACACTTTATTGATGCCGGACAACAACCCCACGGGGTCGCCAAGGGCAGAGGTATCCATATCGTGTTGTACCACCTGCTCGGCTATCACCAAGTCGCCGATGGACAGGCGGGTGGTGAGACTGCCCGCCACACCGGTGTTGATAATCTGCGCCGGCTGATAGTTCAGTATCATCGTTTGCGCACACAAAGCGGCAAAGACTTTGCCCACACCGCACACCGCCACCACCGTCGTGTGACCGTTTAAGTTTCCCTTCGCAAACCGCACTCCGCTGACCGTTTCCATCGTTACATCGGTCATACACGCAATCAGCGGCTGTGCTTCTATTTCCATTGCCGCGATAATACCCAGTTCCGTCATATATTTCTCCTTCAATTTTGCCTTCTCACAACGGCATATTCATCGTCTGCTCGAAAATAGGGGCAGTCATCTTTGGCACTGCTCAAAAAACGATATACCTCATCCTCGTCCATGGAAACGATACATTCATAGCTGTCGGTATACTCGTCATACGCATAATACGCACACATTTCACACGGCCCGCTCATTTTCTCACCTCTCAAACAATATATGTTACATTATATAGCCAACCACCGAAAATTGCAAGAAGCACTTGCGAAAGCGGGAAAAGTGTGCTACACTGTATGCGACAGAGTAAGTCTGTGAGCGTTAAGTGTCACGCGGACGGGGAGTTGCCGCGAGGACGAAAAGCGGGAAACCGCTTGCGGTTCACAAACTGCATCCCGCTGTAAACACGGAGATTACCTCCTTTTATGGCTTGTTGCAACACTACTTTGCCGTAAAAGGAGGTTATTTTTATGTGCAAAAAAACACGTTCACCCGCCATCATGGTTGCCGCCGCATTGCTCACCGCTTTGAGCATTATTTGCGGTAAGTATCTTGCCATTCGAGGCGGCGACATTTTACGATTCAGTTTCGAAAACCTGCCATTACTGTTAGCGGGCATGGCGTTTGGCCCCATTGTCGGCGCACTGACCGCCATTGCGGCAGATCTCATCGGTTGCTTGCTGGTGGGTTACGCCATCAACCCCCTTATCACGCTGGGAGGTGCACTTGTCGGGTTTATAAGCGGCGTGTGTTTTCGCTACACCCCCAAACTGTCGCTCGGCGCGCGCATTGCCGTTGCCACCACGCTTGCGCATCTTGTCGGCTCGGTTATAGTCAAAACTTTTGGCCTTGCCACCTTTTACGATATGCCGTTTTGGGAATTGATGGCGTGGCGATTGTTAAACTACATCATTATCGGCACCGTGGAAGGTGTCCTTTTATACTGCATCCTCAAAAACAAAGCCATTCTCTCTCAACTGCAACGAATAAAGAGGTGACACGATGACTTACGAGCAAGCACTCGACTATATCCACGGCACCAACCGCAGTTTCTGTAAACCGGGACTTGACCGCATTGAAATGCTGTGCAAAGCACTCGGAAACCCCGAAAAAGATTTAAAATGCATCCACGTAGCCGGCACAAACGGTAAAGGCTCTTTTTGTGCGATGACCGCTTCAATACTGCAAGCGGCCGGATACAAAGTGGGGCTGTATACCTCGCCGTATATTCGTCGATTCAATGAACGTATGCAGATAAACGGTGAACACATCTCGGATGCGGAACTGGTTTCGCTCACGGAGATGGTGCGTCCCATCGCAGACGGCATGGCAGACACCCCCACCGAATTTGAAATCATCACCGCCGTTGCATTTGCCTATTTTCAACAGCACAATTGCGATATTGTGGTATTGGAAACGGGGTTGGGTGGACGCCTCGATTCCACCAACGTCATCCCACGCCCTCTTTTGTCGGTGATTACGGGTATTGCTCTTGACCACACCGCAATTTTGGGAGACACCATCGAGCAAATTGCCGCCGAAAAAGCGGGCATCATCAAAACGGGTGCGCCCGTATTATACGGCGGTACAAACGATGCCGCCGCTACCGTCATTGCGACGGTAGCCGCCGAACTGCATGCACCATACAAACGGGTGGACTATGCACCACTCACCGTGCGGGAAACCTCTCTTGCCGGCACTGTGTTTCGTTACGACGAATGGGAAAACATTTCCCTGCCGTTGCTGGGAAGCTATCAGCCGTATAACGCCGCCATTGTGCTGAACGCTGTAAAACTGTTACAAGAAAACGGTTTTGCAATCCCCGCAAAAGCGGTGCGTGAAGGCTTGCAAAACACCGTATGGCACGCACGGTTCGAGGTGGTGAGCCACGACCCGCTCATTATTTTTGACGGCGCACACAACCCGCAAGGGATTACGGCGGCAGTGGACAGTATCAAAACCTATTTCGGCAAACAGCGTGTGCATCTGCTCACAGGCGTGTTACAGGATAAGGACTATACCGACATCGCCGCATTGTTGTCGGGAATTGGCGACCATGCGTTCACCTTTACCCCCGATTCCCCACGTGCGTTGGATGCCGAGCGGTATGCCGCTGTATTGCACAATGCAGGGTTGACCACACAAAGTTATACGGATATTGCCGCCGCCTTTTTTGCGGCGAAAGCCGCTGCAAAGGCAGATAACAAGCCGCTCGTGTGTTTGGGTTCTCTGTATGCCTACGTTTCACTTTTACCATTATTTGAACAATAAAAAAACAGCCGATGCAAGTATTACTCGCATCGGCTTTCCTTTTATCCTAACAACACGTCACAAACCAACATCACGCAAAAGCCCACCAGCAACGCATAGGTTGCACCGCGTTCATGCCCATGCGCATGGGTTTCGGGAATCATTTCATCACTGATAACATATAACATCGTGCCGCCCGCAAAAGCCAGAGCAAACGGCAACACGGCAGTGGAAACACTCACGGCAAAATAGCCGACAAGCGTACCGAGCACCTCTACAGCACCGGTCAACATCGCACAAACAAATGTCTTGTGCGGCGCAATACCTGCCGCTAACATCGGCGCAATAATCACCATACCTTCGGGGATGTTTTGCAGGGCGATACCGCCCGCTATCAACAACGCTTGTGCGGTGTTCCCCGCACCAAAACCGACACCTGCCGCCAAACCTTCGGGGAAATTGTGTATGGCAATCGCCATCACAAACAACAACACCTTGCTCAAATTGGCGTTGTTGTGTATTTCCTCGGGGCCGCCCATCAATTTGTGCAGATGCGGTACCAGTTTATCAATCAAATTCAAAGCCACAGCACCGACAAACACACCTGCCACCGTGGTGACAAGACCATATTTCCCGCCATATTCCACCGCGGGTAAAATGAGTCCAAGCACTGCCGCCGCCAACATCACACCTGCGGCAAAGGAAAGGATAATATCTGAAAATTTATGGGATAGTTTACGAAACGCAAAGCCGACAATGGAGCCGAAAACCGTTGCACCGCCCACACCCAGTGCCGTCAACAATACCATTTCCATACAATTGCACCTTTCTGCGTTATTTCACATACGCTTCCAAACGATATATCGGTTGTCCCAAATCCGAAAACCGTTTTTCGTATTCGGTGACAATATTGCCCTCAAAATCACTGTTATGTAAATCGAGCGATACGTTTTTCAACGCATACCCGCTGTTTGTAAACTGTTCAATGGAAAATTCGAAAAAGTGCATGTTATCCGTTTTTTGATGAATTTCCGCTTTGGGCGCAAGCAACGTTTTATACAATTCCAAAAAACGTGCGTGGGTCAGACGGTGGGTGGCATACCGCTTTTTCGGATACGGACAAGAAAAGTTCAAAAACAGCCGCTCCACCGTTTCTGCGTGCAAATACCGTGGCAAATATTCTGCGCCGCACTGTAAAAAGTGCAAATTGGTCAATTCTGCCGCCGCCGCTTTTTCTGCGGCAGACACCACCACGTTTGCCACCTTTTCCACCGCTAAAATATTCACATCCGGGTTGCGTTTGGCTGTTTCCACAGCAAACGTACCCAAACCGCAACCGATTTCCAACCACAACGGTTGCGATTTTTTAAACAACTTTTCTAAATCCAGGTAATCGGGTTGAGTCGCCGCTAACCGAAAATCTTTGTCGGTCGGATGCGTCGGCACCGTCAAATAGTTTTCCTGCGCTTGCATACGCTCATTTAAATATTTTTTACGGCGCATTCTCATAAACCGCATCCCCTTTCGTAAAGACACCTTATTATACCGATTTTTTATATAAATTGCAACCGATTTGCTTTGCTTTTTATATAAAGATATGGTATGCTATACTCATCTTCATACATAAAGGAGTTTTTCCTATGAAATATTTGGTTATGTTATGCGACGGCATGGCGGACACGCCATTCCCTGCATTAGACAACAAAACCCCCATGCAACTGGCAAAAAAACCTTGCATGGATGCACTGGCGAAAGTATCCGAGGTAGGCCTTTGCCGTACGGTTGCCGCAGGTCTCAAACCCGGTAGTGACGTTGCCAACCTTTCGGTGATGGGATATGACCCGATGGAATGTTACACCGGTCGTTCCCCGCTCGAAGCTGCCAGCATCGGCGTGGATTTGAAAGATACCGACGTGGCGTTGCGTTGTAACCTTGTCACCTTATCCGACGAGGAAAACTACGAAGACAAAACCATGGTGGACTACTGTGCGGGCGATATTTCCACCGCCGAAGCAACCGAGATTATGCAAACCATCGCCAAAGAATTGGGCAATGATATTTACACCTTCTATGCGGGTGTTAGCTACCGCCATTGTCTCACCGTGGCAAACGGCACAACCGAACTTGGTGATATGACCCCGCCGCACGACATCAGCGGACGGGTTATCGGTGAATATCTGAGCAAAGTCGAAACCGCAGCGCCGCTCATTGAGCTGATGAAAAAAAGCGTGGCGGTCTTAAAAGACCATCCCGTCAACTTGGCACGCATCGCAAAAGGCGAGCGTCCTGTCACTTCCATCTGGTTGTGGGGCGAGGGCAAAAAACCGCAACTGCGCGATTTCAAAGAGAAAAACGGCGTGTCAGCGGGTGTCATTTCCGCCGTGGATTTGCTCAAAGGTATCGGCGTGTGCGCCAATATGGAAATTCCCGACGTGGCGGGGGCTACCGGTTATCTGGACACCAATTTTGTCGGCAAAGCCGATGCGGCAAAAGCACTGTTTGAAAAAGGTGTGGAACTGGTATACGTCCACGTGGAAGCACCCGACGAGTGCGGTCACCGTGGTGAAGCGGAAAACAAGGTGAAAGCGATTGAAGAAATCGACCGTCAGGTGTTGTGCCCGCTGGTAGACTATCTCAAAAATTCGGGTGACGACTACCGCATTCTCATCATGCCTGACCATCCCACCCCGCTGGAGACACGCACACATGCAAGCGACCCTGTGCCGTTTGTGTTGTACGATTCCCGCAAGGTGCAAAACGGCGTGGATACCTTCACCGAGCAAACTGCCACCAATACCGGCGTGTTCATCGAACATGGTCCCTCCATTATGGACAGACTGCTCCAAAAATAATAAAAACATAAGGGTGACGCTTCAAAAGAAGTGTCACCCTTTTTTTTATAAGAAAATCAACCGTGCCGCCGCTGTCATAATGACAAGGAAAACCGTATTTATCAAAGTGAAAAGCCAAAAATATTGTTTGGTGTGACCCGGATACAGAATGCGATGCTCACTAAACGTGATGAGGCTTGCCAGCGATGCTATCAGTGTTCCCGTGCCACCGATATTAACCCCCATCAACAACGCTTTATAATTGGTGGTGAAGCGGGAAAGCAATATGGCTGACGGCACGTTGCTGATGCCTTGGCAAGAAAACACCGAAACCAATAGCGTATCCTTTTGCAACAATGTCGAAAGCACTGTGTTGACCGCTTCTATTCTCGAAAGGTTGCCTGCGAAAATAAAGAAAAAGAAAGACGTTCCCAAAAGCGCATAATCCACCATGAACACTGCTTGTCTGTCCACAAAGAACAATACCAACGGCACTATCAAAAGGCCGACCCAAAACGGAATAACACGAAAAACAATCAAAATGGAAAAAATGAACAGCACCGTGTACAGCAACGTATGTTTGACACGCAATTGTTCGGAGAATTTTTTGTTAATTTCGAGTTTGATGGGTTTCACAAACAAACAACAAATCAAAAGCAACGCCACTGCCAACGCAAACGGCGGTAACATAATAGAACAAAATTCAAGGGTT
This sequence comes from Acutalibacteraceae bacterium, assembly GCA_045634325.1. Taxonomy (GTDB): domain Bacteria; phylum Bacillota; class Clostridia; order Oscillospirales; family Acutalibacteraceae; genus URNF01. Next base: position 141,790 of record JAZRAA010000024.1, read on the forward strand.
GGAATTTTAAAATAAGAATACAAATATAGGTTCTGCGGATTGCCAAATGGTGTTAGCATACCCCCTAAGTTGGCGGAAATGTTCTGCAAAATGAACAGATACGGTATGTATTTTTCTTGTTTGGCGACACTTACCGCAAAGTATCCAAGCGGCAAAAAGGTGATCAGCGCCATGTCGTTTGCGATTATCATGGAACCTATAAAGGTGATGCTGATCAGCACAACAAACAAACTGCGCAAATTCCCTGCAAACACCACCAGTTTCCGCGCAATGATGGTGAAAAACCGAATGTTTCTGAATGCACAAATCACCGCCAGCGTTAAAAACAAACATGCAAGTGTTGTCCAATCGAAATATTCCGCATACAGCGCATCGGGCGGCACGAAAAAGCAGGTGACAATTGCCGCCAGTGCAGCTATACAAAACACCGTATTCTTTTTTGCAAATTTTATCATCGGCATATCTCTTCCCCTTTTCACAACATTCTACATCATAAACCCTTTTCCTTGCTTTTTCAAGAAAAATATAGCAAACAACAAACAAGGCGCCTTCCATAAAGAAGGCGCCTTGACACTTTTGTATGTAGTTTTTTATTCAGCGAGCATCCACAGATAAGATACGCCGCCCATTTTCGCTTTGTCGCCCTTGACTTTCACGTTGTTGGACAACAACACCTTGCCGTTTGCCGGCAGGTCAATGGTGTAGTCACGGTCGGACGGGTTGACAGCACACAAGAACGTCTTGCCGTTGTCGGTGCGTTTGAACACCAACGGATAGGTCTTGTTCACCAATTCGAAGTCGGCTTCGGGGGTGAAATCAGCAAGATACTCTCTCTTGACAGCGACCATTGCTTTGACCGCATTGATAAGAGAATTCTTATCTTTTTCCATATCCTCGCAGTTGACGGTTTTATAGTTCTCGTTAATGGGGAGATACAATTCGCCGTCGGTTTCGCTGAAACCTGCGTTTTTATCGGAGGTCCATTGCATCGGCGTGCGAGCACCGGTGCGACAGTAGCCGCCGTCTTTGGTTTTCAAATTCGACTGCGGCATACCGATTTCGTCACCGTAGTAAATGAGCGGCACGCTCGGCAATGCAAGGTTAAACGCAAATACAGTTTTAAGGTCTTCCTGGTCTCTTCCCATTGCAACACGAGGCAGATCGTGGTTGCCCGTCACAACCGAAATGTAGCCTTTCTCTTTGACAGCATCCAAGTGTTCGAGGAAATAATCAAAGAAGTGTTCCGCAGAGCCTTTACCTGCTTTGCGGAAGTAGCTGTCACCGTCACTGTTGATGACGTTCATGCCCGCTTCTTTTCTGAACAGCATATTGTAGCCGTCGAACCAACAGTGGGTTAAAAAGTCGATATCAAAGTCGCCGTTTGTCACCGCGTACTTCGGTTGACCCCATTCGGAAACAAAAATCGCTTCGGGATATTCTTCGCGTACCTTGCCGAAAATCTTACTCCACACTTCGCAGGAATATTTGCCGTCCACGTCGTCCTTTACGATACTGTTGGCAAGGTCTACGCGGAAGCCGTCAATACCGAGACGCATATAGAACTTGATGATGTCGATAACTTCCTCGTGCAGTTTCAGGCAGGGTTCATCGGTATACAGATTCTGCCACGGCTGTGTTTTCTGTGCAAAGCCGAAGTTTAAGGACGGCTGGAAACAGAAGAAGTTGACGAGATAGTTGCCGTTGCGCTCGCAAGTGCCTGTCATATGTTTGTACGGGCACCAAGCAAACACATCATCACTCCACACATAATAGTCAGAGTATTCATTGCGCTCATATTTTTGGGACTCCAAAAACCATTTATGTTGGTCAGAAGTATGACCTACAACGAGGTCAAACAGCACCTTCATACCCAAGGCGTGCGCTTTTTCGGTCAGTTTGATAACGTCCTGGAACGAGCCAAACTTTTCATCAATCTGAAAATAATCCTGCACATCGTAACCGCCGTCTCTGAACGGAGATTTGTACACGGGGTTTACCCACACGATATCCGCAAACTGTTTAATATATTCCAGTTTCTGTGTGATGCCTTTTAAGTCGCCGATGCCGTCACCGTTGCTGTCATAAAAGGACGTCGGATATACGTTGTAAATGATGGAATTGCTGATTTTTCTGTTCATATCGTTTCCCTCCGCACATAAATATGTACAAGTATATTTTACCATGTTCCAATATAAAAAGCAACACCGATTCACATAAAAACATCAGCATTTTACATATTGCACCGAGCAAGCAGGCATTTTACAACCCGCGTTAAAATCAACATGTATATCGGTCAACAATTCCGTACCGCCATCCGCCTTTGCATCGAAAAACGCCGTATACTCATTTTCATCGGCGTTGATGAGAACCAGCATTCTTTCATCATCGCATACACGCTCAAACACCAACTGTCGATTGGTCAGGTGCAAAATGTTAAAATTACCATAACAAAGCGCTTTACTTTCACGATGAATTTTTGCCGCCTTGGCAATAAATGCGGATATTTCGTTGAATTGCACGCTGTCGATTGCGGGACGAAGTGCATCGTCACCATCCTCTTTTCTGCCCTCTATACCCCACTCACTGCCATAATACACGCAAGGAATACCCGGCATACCGAACAGGATGCCGTAGGCAGGGATGATGTGCTGCGGATTTGTCAGCGCCGATGCAAGTCTGGTGACGTCATGATTGTCCACAAAGCCTATCAATTGTAAGCCTTTGTACATACACCAGTCCTCGTTGCCGAAACGATTGCGCAAAGAATGGCCGATTTCGAACATGTTCATGCTGTTAAAAGAAGAATAAATCCCCTTATAGCATTCATAATTCGTAGCACTATGCAGCATACCGTCGCACACGATTTCTCGATAATTGCCGTGTATCATTTCACCCGCAAGGAAAAAATCGGCTTTCTTTTTCGCACAAACTGCATGAAGTTCCCGCATGAACTGTCGATTGAGCATATAGGCGACGTCCAGACGAAGACCGTCAATGTGATAAATGTCTATCCATTCCTCCACGCAAGCAAAAAGATGCTGTTTGACCGCGGGATTGTCGAGGTTCAGTTTCACAAGTTCATAATGACCTTCCCAGCCCTCATACCAAAAACCGTCATCGTAACAACTGTTTCGGTCAAAGTGGATATAAAACCAATCTTTATAAGGGGAATCCCATTTCTTTTCCCTGACATCTTTAAACGCAAAAAACTCTCTGCCCACATGATTAAAAACGCCGTCCAAAATAACCCTGATACCGTTTTCATGCAACGCATCGCAAACGAATTTGAAGTCCTCATTGGTGCCAAGTCTGACATCGATTTTGGAAAAATCGGCAGTGTCATAACCATGTGCCATGCTTTCAAAAACAGGACAAAAATACACCGCATTCATGCCAAGTTTTACGAGATGTGCGGTCAAATCCGCAACTTTTCGTATACGTGAGCAAAGCACACCATCATTTTGCTTGGGCGCGCCGCAAAAGCCAAACGGATAAATCTGATAAATAACGCTTTCGTTATACCACACTCTAAATCAACCCTTTTTGAAATAATATACACAGTATAGCACATGCTAAAAGGCTGTGCAATGCATACTGCATTTTGGAGATAAAAAATCCCCCGCACGCATTTGCGTCGGGGGAATAAAGCGTCTTACTGATGCTCGATTTTAAAGATTTTTTCTGCTGCCACAAGCACAAGTTTGATGACCACGCCCACTATAATCGCAACCACCAAATCAAATACCACTGTGAGCACAAACGTGGTGAACAACAACACGATGTCGGCAATGTTCTTTTGCTTGCTGATGCGCACAAATCCACGCCATTCGCTCATATTATATGCCACCATCAACAAAATAGCGGCAATGGTCGGCATGGGAATTAAAGCGGCGCACGGCATTAACAACAGTAAAACGAGTAACAGCACCACTGCGTGTACCATACCCGCTATCGGCGTTGTGCCGCCATTTTTGGCGTTTGCAGACGTGCGGGCAATCGCACCCGTTGCGGGTATACCGCCGAAAAACACCGAAGCAATGTTGCCCAGACCTTGCGCGACCAGTTCGGCGTTGGAATTGTGTTTCGATTGTATCAAATTATCCGAAACCACGCAAGAAAGCAACGATTCCACACCCGCAAGCACAGCGATTGTAACCGCGCTGGGCAATACCGCCAACAATTTAGCCATGCTCAAATCCATGGAAGCAAAATCCATGCGCGGCAAACCGCTGGGAATGGTGTATAAATCTCCAATGGTATATACGTTGTCGGACAAAGCGGGAATAACCGCTACCAACAACGCCCCCACCACAACGGCGACCAACGAGGCGGGAACACGTTTTTCCAGTTTGGGATACACAATCAAAATAGCGAGCGAAATGACACCAATCAAAAGTGCTTGCCAAGAAAACGTACCCATATACTCGATGTTGGCGTGCATTTTTTCAATGGTTTCAATAGGGCGCACGCCGTCTGCGTAGGTCAACCCGAAAAAGTCTTTCATCTGACCAAGCAGAATGGTCACGGCGATACCGCCCGTAAATCCCACCGTTATCGGATGTGGCATAAAACGGATAAACGAGCCTAGTTTGCAAACACCCATCAATATCAGCAAAATGCCCGCCTCAACGGTTGCCAAAAACAAACCGTCCATACCTTGTGTCGCCACAATACCTGCCACAACCGTCGCAAAAGCAGCAGTGGGACCTGCAATCTGTATACGACTGCCGCCCAGCAACGAAACGATAAAGCCCGCCGCAATGGCGGTATACACACCGCATTCGGGCTTCACGCCGGATGCCAGCGCCAACGCAATTGACAGCGGTAAAGCGATGATTGCCACAATAATACCCGCCACAACGTCTTTTATGAACTGTTGCTTGGTATACCCTTTCAATGCCGTAAAAATTTCCGGCTTTATGTAGTTCATCTAAACACCCTTTTCGTTATAATCCAACGTATTATAACGCGACAAACCTTAAATTGCAACAAAAACCGTCATGTTTTTTGATAAAAATGCCCCCAAACGCAAATGCGTTTGGGGGCGCCGTTATGACGACTTAAATCGCAGTGTCAAAACTTGCAAAAGCTTGTTTGTTTTCCATAACGTAATTTCTGATAGCGACGAAATAGTATATAGAACCTATAACACCAATGACACCGCCGATAACCAAGTTGTAAACCAACGTGATAATCGGACCAACAAGCGGTGTGAACTTTGCCACAATTCCAGTGGGGTTTTGTAACAAAGTTTTGCTGTATTGCATATCCTGGATGGAGGAAATAATGTTAAGCACACCCACAATCAACAAAAACCATTCTAAAAACAAACCGCCCAAAACCTGTAATATACCAATCACAAGCCAGATGATACCGTTCGTGTTTAATCTTTGAGAAAGTGTCTGTAATAATACGTTTGTGTCAGTTGCAACCGCCGTTGCCGTCTGAGCGTTTCCGCCGACTGCACATCCACAGCCAACACAGATAACAGCATCATCCATCAATTCTTTTCCGCAATGTGTACAAAATTTCATTTTTACACCTCCTAAATTAATCGTATACGTCTCCGGTTTCCTCATCGACCAAAGCGTCGATGTCCCCGTCTTTATCCATGCGCACTTCATATTTAGTGTCGCCCACTATAACATAGATATCTTTTCCTCTAATTTCGATAGTGTAATCTTTGGTATACTCCAATTCGTTATCAATATATAAATAATACCTATACCAATCGCACTTATAGTCCTCTTTAAAAGACAAACGAGTATACCAATCACCCATATTGGAATAACGGTTACCTTCCAGAGCCTCACTAATTTCCTTCTTTTTGCCGTTGTTCTTTAAAACAATAACGCCAACAACAGCGCCGATGAGAACAACAGCCGCTACTGCTATCAAAATAATTTGTTTTAACTCCAATTTTTTAAGAGGCGACGGCGCCACGTTTACAGCCTGTGAGGGTTGCTCGTCAACCGCACAACCACAGCCGACACAAACTGTCGCCTCGTCTAATAGTTCTTTGCCGCATTTTTCACAAAATTTCATATGTCTCTCCTCTAAACAACGTCACATCCCTGCAACCATCACAAACATAATAAATACAATTATAACAAAAGACAGTATAGTTGAAATGATGCCGCAAATATACCCAGCTTTTGCAGAAGGACTCATCTCCCCATCTGTTTCCGCCTTGCTCATTACCGCCAGAACAATGGCGGTAACACCTAACACAAACCAACCGATGAAAAAACTCACAACGCCACATATCATTGACCACGTTGCCAGTTGCGATTCCGATTCCTCGGCAAGTATAGGTTTAGATGCCGTGTACGGCCTGTTGACAGAACACCCGCAATTCAAGCATATCACTGCCTCGTCCATAATCTCTTTCCCGCAGTGTGCGCAAAATTTCATATTACATACCGCCCAACAGCATCAGCAAGCAAACGCCCCACCAGCACAAGCCGATGATGCCGCATACCAGTCCCGTTTTTGCCTGTTTGCACATCACACCGCCGGTTTCCGCCTTGCTCTTGTTAGCAAGAATAATAGCAGGGATACCAAACGGCGCCAAAACCAAAACGCTCAGAATGCCAAATATTTTAGCATTTTTCGCACTTTTAGGCACCTCCGCCTTAGCCGGTGTTGCAACAGATGCAACCGCACAACCGCAAGCAGGACAGATAACGGCCTCATCCATAATTTCTTTCCCGCATTTTTGACAGAATTTCATAATTTGTCACTCCTTAATCAATATATCGTCAAAATATGACAGTTATATTTTAGACGCTTTATATCTAAATGTCAATAGAAAGTTTACGTCTAACATATAATTTATTAGAGGTGAACGATATGAGTCTGACATTTGGTGAAAAAATACGAAATTTACGGGAAGATTCAGATTTGAACCAAACGCAACTAGGAGAAGCATTACGTATGACCCAACGCAAAATATCCTACATTGAATGCGGCAGATACGAACCCAATATCGATGATATTGTTGCTCTTTGCCGATTTTTTAACGTATCTGCCGATTTCCTTTTAGGTCTTTCCGATGAACAACCGCAGAAAAAACCAAAAAAATAAAGCCGTGAAATTCACGGCTTTATTTTTTAGCTTTTCTTGATAAACACAGCACAATCTTTACAATAATGTATGTCTTTAATTTTCGCCACTTGTGACCATTTGATTTTGTCTGAAATTCGCACCTTTTTCTTATCCGCCAGTGAAACCCATTTTAAAATAAAAGGTGAATTAAAGGGTACGTAGCCTTCTTCCATTTCTTTTTGACAATACGGACAAAACATTGAATCCCCGCCTTTCACAGACAGTATACCATAGATTCCGCAACAAACACAACCGCAATAGAAAAAGCCGTGAAATTCACGGCTTTTTTATAATACACTATTAAATTTCCAGCTCCATTACAACGTGTATAACGCCTTCTTCCAAAAACTCGTCGGAAACGGTTTCAAAACCCAATTTTTCATAAAATCCTATGGCGGTTTTTTGAGAATCGAGCACTATTTTTTTGCATCTCATCGCTTCCTTGATATCTGCCAGCGCTTTGCGCATAATGTCTGCACCCAAGCCCACGCCATGTGTGATAGACAGCACTCTGCCGATTCTGACAACAGTTTTACTGTTATCAGCATAAAAAGCACGCAAATATGCCAACACCTTGCCGTTTTCTTCTATAAAAAAGTGTCGGGCTTTTTGGTCGACACCGTCCATATCCTGACAGCGCATATTTTGTTCTACTATGAAAACCTGCGAGCGTGCTTTCAAGATTTCATATAGCTCTACAAGGGAAAGTTCACTAAAATTTTTAGCAACAAAGTTCATGTATACATCACCTGCGGTAAGTATAGCATAATTGCGCCGATGACGCAATACTTGTTCGCTGTCACTCGCAACGACCCACCTCTTGCGGTGCCCGAAAAAATCGGCGGGCGCATCCGCGCTTAACCTTGATTTTTTCGACCGCGGCGCCATCCTCGCCTCGCTGTATCTCGCACTGCGAGCGTTCGGCGACGATGCAGTTAACAGCCGCGATGTGTCTGCCGAAACACAAGGTTTTTGACCAAGCACAATAAGAAAAAAGCAAAACAAAAGACCACCCTGATGGGTGGTCTTTTGTTTTGGCTCCCCCTGTTGGGCTCGAACCAACGACCCTGCGGTTAACAGCCGCATGCTCTACCGACTGAGCTAAGGAGGAATATTTGTGTCGGCGCCCTCTTATCTTCCCGGGCCGCTTCCAGCCAAGTATTTTCAGCGCAAGTGAGCTTAACTGCCGTGTTCGGTATGGGAACGGGTGTACCCTCACCGCCATCAGCACCGACTATTGATACGGCTTTTGACCGCTATCAGTGAAAGAAAATGCACCATTGCGTCGTTTCGGTAGAACAATGGCACATAGGGTAACCAAATACCCTAAGAACTGAATAAAGGAGACGATAAAAATCGAGGAAAGATGTGATGCATCAACATACACCAAAAACGATTGAACTGATTAGGTAAGTGACGAAGGTCAAGCCCTCGGTCTATTAGTACTGCCAAGCTGAAGGTGTCACCACCCTTACACATGCAGCCTATCACCATGTAGTCTT
>JAZRAA010000025.1:0-3947 GCA_045634325.1 Acutalibacteraceae bacterium
CCTTTGTTCGTGCCTAAGAACATCCGCGCCGCGTCTTTGCCGGATTTGTCCGCACCCGGAAACAGGCTTTGCAAGCCCTCCGTGATATGCTCCGCTTCCGCCTTGTCAGTTACGGCCTTATCCGCCGCGAATACCAGACGAAAGCGCGGGATTTCCCTGCTATGGGAGAATGTATGATACCCAAACAAGGGGGCGATTCCGGCTTCACGCATGATTTCACGCGCTCGCTCCACCGTCAGCGGCGGGGACATACCCTCATTGTCAATATCCACGGCGAACACCCTCTGTTCCTGCCAGCTATCGCCGCCCGTGCCAGTCATCGCCGCCGGAGTGAATGTATGCCCGCGCAAAATCAGGTGGAATAGCTGTCCGGCGTCAATCGTTTGTATCGCCGCGCTGTTTCCCATGCGGTTTCTGATTGCGCCATATTCCGACGTGGGTTTGTACGAATAGGCCACGCTGTCAAGATTCACCTTGACAAGAAGCGGATGTTTTGATACAATGCCCGTTGTAGGGTTGGTGGGCATTGCTCCATTCATCCTTCCCGGTTCCCGTGTTGCAAGCGCGGGGGCCGGGGTTTCTTGTTTAGTTGTGGTCGGCGTCACTCTTTGCCTCCTGTTCCGCCTCGTACTTTTCGAGCCAGTCAAGGACAATCGCCCGGATAAGGCGTCCTTTGGTAGTATCGTACTTCTTACATACGATTTCCAGCCGCTCCAAGTCCGCTTTGGCTATCGTGGTGTTGATTACGGGCTTTTTATCGGCTTTTCTTCTTGCCGCCTTCTCTAATACTTTATCTTCCATTGAGTACCCTCCTTCCAGTCTCCTATTATACACGGCGGAAAATAAAAAGTCAAGACATTTTATATAAATTTAAGATTTGCAAAATAAATCTTAAATACCGCGTCCGCTCCCACAAAAAGAACCCGCCCGCCCTTTTCAGGGACGGACGGATTCTCGCTCAGGTTTCGCTGGTTTCGTTGTTCCGCGCAATGTCAGCGCGGACAAGGGACTTGAAATACCCTTGTTTGTTTTTGACTTCTTCCAGACGCGCAATTATGTCGGCGTCTTTCTCCCGGTTAAGACGGAATTGCAAGGCCACAAGGTGGGCTTTTACATAACGGTCTTGCGGCGTTTCATGCCGCTTTTTCTTTCGCGCCATTTTGTCACCTCTCTTTCAGCGATTGAATATAGGAATCAGCGGGAACGCCGTACAAGTGACGGAATAAGTCACGAAACTGCCACTCATTCAAGCGCGTCCCGTTCTTTTGAACAAAGAACGGGATTTCCGCGCCGTCAGGATAGCCCATGACATCCCGTTTTGCGTCGCTCAACATGCCGAAACCCGGGTCAGACAGTACGTAATACGTCGGCATTGTCAGTCCTCCTATCATCTTGCGGCGTGTTCTTCGCCGCCCTCAATCTCGCGCCCACATCCGGGGCAGTACGCCGGATAATCTTCCGCCGACGCATACTCCAACCAGACGTAATCGCAATTCGGACAGGCAAACTCTACTGCCTCATCCGTCCCGCCGTCGATAGGCCAGCGGACGCCTGTTTTCAGGTCACGAACATTGATTGCCATTGCGTTTCGCCTCCTAAAACGCTAAGTTGGTTAAGTGTACGAAATCAGGCCAGATTCTTTGAATTTCGTCTCCGAAAATCCACACATCGCGCAACAACTGCGCGGCAAGAAAAGTTGCATAGCAGTCAATGTCATGAGACACGGACGCCAAAAGACACTGATACATCATCGTGGCGTTCAATTTGCCGTCCTTTGCGGCTTCCTCCATTGCGCCCCCCATTTTTCGGCGTCTCTTGCAATCAGGCGGGAAAAATCGGAGTTGCCGTTCACGGAAAAGAATCCGTCCCACATCTTTTGATTGGTGATTGTCATGTCAGGCATTCCCCTCTCCATTCAAAGTTTCGGGCGGTTTCCCGCCCGTTCCGGCGTCTTGCTTAGTCGGTTTTTCCCGTATCAGCGCGGCGGTTCCATGCGGCAATCACTTTCTCACGCGCTTCCGCCATGTTCTTGCCTATCCTGTACATTGTGATATTGCAATAGGCGCATTTCACAACATGGGCAAACAGGAAGTAGGGGAGGTCGAGATAATCACGTTCACGCAAATCCGGCGGTCTTTCACGTACATTGTTCCCACAAAAAGGGCAAGGCTTCAACGTTTCCACAAAATCACCTCCCATCAGGCGGCTTTCCGGCGTCAGAGAATTTCCACGCCCAGCATTTCAGCGGCTTTCAAAGCAACGCTTTCAAACGTCAGGCAGTCCGACGCCTCCCATTCGTCCAGAATCCCCGCACGGTAGCACAAATCGCGCAACAATTCAATGTCCCACTCGTTGGAATCGCGGAGTTCTTTTGCAAGCTCATCCGTGCTCATTGACGCCGTTTCCAGCGGGTCGCGGTTGAATCCGATATGCGTGTCGAATCGCTCCATTGTTGGCCTCCATTAAGAAATCAAACTCCCATTGATTATCCAACATTTCCATTTTGTTGGATAATGATTTCAAACGTTCGTGCGCGTCAATCTTGCGTTTCGCCGCGCTAATCATGGTGTCCGCATTGTCGCCCGTCACGTCGAACAACTGAACATACCGCTCATTGTCCGGGTTGCGGTGGTCGCGCACGTCATCCCGCTCAAAAACGGTAACTGTCACGCTGTCTCCACGCGGAGAACCGACGTATTCCGTCAGGATATAGCGCGTCTTGTACGTTTCCGCCGTGCAAACGTCCACGTGTTCGTCGGCGTAAGCCTTGATTTGTCCGGCGGTCATGGTATCACGCAAGTTCATTTCCCTTTCCTCCTATCCACGGGACAAAAATGCAGTCCCATACGAATTGCAGAAAGTCCGGCATTCCTTCCGCGTCCGGGTCGTGCTTGCAAGCCTCGTCGATTACAATTTCAATCGGCGTCCGCGCCTGAAACAGCTTATGTCCCGTCAGGCGGTTGAACTCGCTGACAAGTTCGCCGTTGGCGGCGCAATAGCGCACAACGTCCGCGAATGCGCGGAAAGTCTCGCTTTGCTCTATGCCGTCATCATGTGCTGTCCGTTTCATTTTCTTTCCTGCCTCCTAATCTGCCCGTCAAGCCGATAGCACAGCTCTTGCGGCGTCCCGCAAGTCCGCCCCCGCTTACGCGGTCGAGACGGCCTGTGTGGAAGGTACCACAACCCACGTCGTCACGGCTTACTTGTCGGCTTAGCCGTGACGCCATTTCCCCGGGCTTACACTATGCAGACCGTTACGTCGCCGAACTGCCGCCATAATGCCGGAATGCCCTCCACCTGCGGGCGTGGGTTGTGCGGGGTGTGGTAGTAGGGTTATTTATAGTATCACCTACCATTCGACTATTCCGGCCTTCACGGTTTCGGGAAGGGCCAGTCCGTGGCTGGATTGCTCATTGAAAACGCAAGATTGCAGATTTCTTGCGCCGTCAACGCGCCGCCAACCTTCCGCACCCACGCGTCGATTCCTCGCGGGGATTCGCGCTCGTCAAGCCATACGTCTTTGCCGTTGTAGCAAAGCCACGCTGTACGCTTGACATCCTCGCGGAGTTCGTCATGCGTCGGGCCGTGCCAGCCCAACTTCTTAGACGCCTCCATTACGGCGCGGATAGAATCATCGCTGATTTCAAGTCCGCGCTTGTCAACGTCAAGCGGAGGCAACGGGCGGGCGGCGTTGATTTTCTGCGCCAGTTCCGCGCAAACCGCCTGAAACGCGGCGGTATTGTCGCGCTCCCACGGGAACATCAGCGCATCGTCGATATACTGGCTGTACCAATCATCGACGGTTTTCCACGCCTCGCAACCGTCCGGCGTGATTTCCGCGTCCAGCGTTACCGCTTCCGCCATATCGTCCGGCATAAGCAGTTCCACGCTGTCCGGCGTCAAGGCGGCGCGAACGTGGTAGACGCCATACGGCTCCCACTGTCTCC
>JAZRAA010000026.1:0-29612 GCA_045634325.1 Acutalibacteraceae bacterium
ATTGGGTATTGGATATTCCGTGTCAAGATGTTGTTGCAAAGATACGGTATCCACTGCTTCTTTATTTTGGATAGCTTCCTGTTTTGCTTTTAATTCCATTATTTCACGGTTATAGCGTTTTATAAGCTCTTCAATGGGTATGGTAGGCTTTGACATAAGATGAACTCCTTTTTTGGTTTTAACTTGTCGTTTGTATATACGAATACACAGTGGAATTTATACCCAAACTCGCAAGAAAAATCGAGAAAATAAAAGCATTTTTGAGCAAAAGTGGTGAAATATCTTAATTTTTTATAGAAAACTATTGTATTTTCTTAAATATTATAAAAAATCTTGACATTTTTGCGTTTTTTATCTATATTGTAATAAGTTGTTTGTAGAGGGAAAGAATTTTTTCCCACAAGCATGCATCTATGCAAAAGAACCGATTAGTGACAACCAAGCAGTGCCGCAATTTCTTATCGGAATTGTGAAAAACCCTTTGCGGAGGGCATTGTCCATGTTGTTGCGGTTTCATGCGAACTGACCGAAAGGTCGCAAGAAACTTTTTACCGCAAAGGGGGATGCATCTCTATGGATGAAAAAAGTATCGTAAAACTCCAAAACATTTCTGTGTCTTTTGATGATGAACCGGTGTTGCAAAATCTGAATTTGCAGATTTCCGACGGTGAGTTTGTCACGTTGCTGGGGCCCTCCGGCTGTGGCAAAACTACTACGTTGCGCATTATCGGTGGTTTCGTCAAACCGGACAGCGGAAGTGTTTTTTTTGATGAGAAACCGATTACCGATTTGCCGCCTCATAAGCGTCAGGTAAACACCATTTTCCAGCGCTATGCACTGTTTCCGCATTTGAACGTGTTTGAGAATGTAGCGTTCGGTATGCGCGTACAAAAGAAGAAAAATGCAGAAATCGAGCAAACCGTTTCCAAAATGCTTAAATTGGTAAACTTGAGTGGTTTTGAAAAGCGCAATGTTCACACATTGTCCGGTGGACAACAACAGCGTGTGGCAATCGCTCGTGCGCTTGCTAATAATCCGAAAGTGTTGTTACTGGACGAACCGTTAGCGGCGTTGGATTTGAAGTTGCGTAAAGATATGCAGGCAGAGCTGAAAAACATTCAAAAAAGCCTTGGTATCACTTTTATCTATGTGACACACGACCAAGAAGAAGCGCTGTCCATGTCCGATACAGTTGTAGTCATGGATAATGGTAAGATTCAGCAAATCGGTACGCCGCAGGATATTTATAACGAGCCTGAAAACGCTTTTGTTGCAGATTTCATCGGTGAAAGTAACATCCTGGATGGTGTTATGCTGGAAGATTATCTGGTGGAATTTTTCGGCAAGAAATTCAAATGCCTGGACGCAGGTTTCGAGCAAAACGAGCCTGTTGACGTGGTGATTCGTCCCGAGGATATCGACATTGTCGACCCCGATAAAGGTGATTTGGTCGGCACAGTTACCAGTGTGACTTTTAAAGGTGTGCACTATGAAACCATCGTGGATTTCAAAGGCTTCAAATGGCTTATTCAAACCACGGATTTTTATGATGTGGACCGTGTTATCGGTATTCGGTTGAATCCCGAAGATATTCACATTATGAAAAAGTCTGCTTACTCCGGCATGTTCGGTGATTACAGCTCGTATTCCGAAGAATTCGATGAACTGGCCGACCCTAACGCCAACACCGAAGAAACGGAGGAGACAGAGGAAACATGAAAACAAAATCCGCTGCAATTCCGTTTGGCATCTGGATGTTGATTTTCACCTTGGTTCCTATGGCGATTGTAATATATTTTGCATTCACCGATGCCGCCGGAAATTTCACTTTTGCGAACATTCGTGATATCGATATGTTCATTGTGCCGTTTTGGGATTCTATCAAACTCGGCGCTGTTGCAACGATTATATGCCTTGTTTTAGCATATCCTATCGCATTGATTATTGCACGTTCTACTGAACGCGTGCAACAAACCATGGTAATGATTATTATGATTCCCATGTGGATGAACTTTTTGTTACGCACCTATGCGTGGATGTCCATTTTAGAAGAAAACGGTTTTTTGAATCAGTTTTTAGGATTGTTCGGTTTGCATGTCAATCTCATCAACACTTCCTTCGCGGTGATACTCGGTATGGTTTATAATTTCCTGCCATTCATGATTTTACCGTTGTATTCGGTGATGGCAAAGATGGATATGCGTGTTTTGGAAGCTGCAAAAGACCTTGGCTGTAACTATTTTCAAGTGTTTCGCCGCGTGATTCTGCCGCTTTCCGTGCCGGGTATTGTGTCCGGTATTACCATGGTGTTTGTACCCGCTGTGAGTACCTTCGTCATTTCCAAATTACTTGGCGGCAGTAAAAACTATATGATTGGCGATGTCATTGAATCAATGTTTGTAGGCAGCGCATCTGACTATAACCTTGGTGCAGCACTTTCTTTGGTATTGATGATACTCATGCTATTGTGTATGGCGATTATGCATTTTGCCGATAACGGAGAAGACGAGATAGGAGGGATGTTGTCTTGAAGACTTTATCCCGCATTTACACCGCTTTGATTTTCCTGTTTTTATATTCTCCCATTGCAGTTTTAATCATTTTCTCTTTTAACAACTCTCGCAACCGCGTAAAATGGAGCGGATTTACACTGAAATGGTATGCGGATTTGTTTGAAAATGAACTAATCTTGGAATCATTACGCATTACACTGATGATTGCCGTTTTAGCTGCAATTTTTGCTACCATTATCGGCACGTTAGCCGCTATTGGAATCCATAGTATGAACGGAAAATTGCGCAATGTATTTATGGCGGTCAATAATATCCCGATGGTGAATCCCGAAATTGTGACCGGTGTATCTCTAATGCTCATGTTTGTATTTATTTTCCAAGCAACCGGCTTGTTGCAACCGGGATTTTTCACTTTGCTGTTATCACATATCACCTTTTGTATTCCGTATGTGATACTTCAGATTATGCCAAAATTGCGACAAATGAATAAACATCTGTATGAAGCAGCGGTGGACCTTGGTTGTCCGCCCTCTCGCGCCTTTTTAAAAGTGGTTATTCCCGAAATCATGCCCGGTGTCATTACCGGCGCATTGATGGCATTTACAATGTCCTTGGATGATTTTGTTATCAGTTATTTCAATGCCGGTTCTACGGCACAGACGTTGTCTGTTACTATTTATTCTATGACCAAAAAGCCGATGACGCCTGAAATCAATGCGTTGTCGACCATCATGTTTGGCACCGTTATGTTGTTGTTAATAATTGTCAATTTACGTCAAATTCGCGATTTGAGTAAGCAAGACAGCAAGAAATAATGGTGCTTCTGAAAGGAGGTTACCAATGAAGCGGTTTATATCTATCTACGTATGTGCAACAATGTTGCTCGCCATCTTGAGCGGCTGTACCCAAAACGAAACAGACGATGGAGTTGTTACGTTAAACGTATACAACTGGGGCGAGTATATCGATGATGAAATTTTAGATGTTAACCGTTTGTTTGAGCAGGAAACAGGTATTCGTATCAACTATAAAACTTTTGATTCCAACGAATCGATGTATACGTTGATTTCCTCCGGTGCGGCACAGTATGATATCGTTTTCCCGTCCGATTATATGGTTGGGAAAATGATTGAGGAAGGATTGCTGGCAAAGCTCGATTTTGATAATATCCCCAACTATCAGTATATAGATGATGCATATAAAGGATTAGAATACGACCCGAAAAATGAATATTCTGTACCATACACCTGGGGTACGGTAGGCATTTTCTATAACAAAAAGTATGTAGATGAAGCGGATTTACAAGATGGATGGGATTTGCTATGGAATCCGAAATATCAAAACCGCATTTATATGTTCGATAATCCCCGTGATTCCTTTGCCATTGCTTTAAAAAAATGCGGGTTTTCTATGAACACGCAAGATATAGCATGCATTGAACAAGCGTATGAACAGTTGGTGGCGCAAAAACCGCTGGTACAAGGCTATTATATGGATCAGATTTTCCAGAAAATGATTAACGAGGAAGGCTGGATTGCGCCATACTATTCCGGTGATGGCGCCATTATGATTCACGGAGAAGGTGGCAATCCGGACATTGGCTTTTTTGTGCCGGATCAAGGTACAAATTTATTTGTAGACGCTATGTGCGTGACCGCAAGCTCTCCGCACAAAGCAGAAGCAGAGCAATATATCAACTTTATGTGCCGCTCAGATGTAGCAAAGGCGAACACCGAATATATTGGGTATTCCACGCCGCACAAGCAAGCGCTGGCTTTGTTGGACGAGGAAATTTCCGGTGACCCGATGTACTATCCCGAACGGTCTGTATTGGAAAAAGCAGAAGTGTATATCACCTTGGGCCAAGAAGCCAACACATTACAAAAACGGTTATGGCTCAAATTGAAAACTATCAAATCATAATGGAAAGCACCCCGAAATTAACGGGGTGCTTTTTTATGTGCATATTTTTGTTAATACAGTGAATAGCATACACGTGACTATACCGAGCGCAGTTGGTAATATGATGGCTAAAGCCGTCCATTTCAAACTGCCGGTTTCTTTTTTTACGGTCATAACCGTGGTGGAACACGGCCAATGGCACAGTGAAAACAACATCATGCTGACAGCGGTAAAAGGCGTCCAACCGTTTTCTATGAACAACGCTTTCATAGCAGTAAGATCGCTCAAATCTGTTAGATTGCCGCTTGAAGTATATATCATAATGATAATAGGTAGCACGATTTCATTGGCAGGTAAGCCGAGTATGAACGCCAGTAATATAGCACCATCCAACCCCATCAAACCGGCAAACGGGGTAAGAAAATCTGCGCAAATTTGTAAAAGACTGGTATCCCCAATGTGTATATTGGCAACCAGCCAGATGAACAATCCCGCAGGTGCGGCAACAGCCACGGCACGTGCCAGCACAAAAATTGTACGGTCTAAAAAGGAACGATATAACACCTTTACAATCTGTGGCCGCCGAAATGGCGGTAATTCCAACGTAAAAGAAGAGGGGATACCTTTAAGTAAGGTAGAAGATAGCAAACGTGTTATCAAAAAGGTGGCAATAATCGCCAGCAGGATAACAAAAGTCAGTAATACCGTTGATTGTAGTGTTGATATGAAACCGACGGTAGTGCTAATAAAGAACATACTCAACAGAGCAATAAGAGTGGGGAAGCGACCATTGCAAGGGACAAATGAGTTGGTGAGAATGGCGAGTAAACGTTCACGTGGGGAATCGATGATACGGCATCCCACAACTCCCGCAGCATTGCAACCAAACCCCATACACATGGTAAGCGCTTGTTTGCCACATGCATGGCACTTTTGAAACGGTTTATCCAGATTGTATGCAATACGGGGTAAAAACCCGACATCTTCGAGCAGAGTAAACAAAGGGAAAAAGATAGCCATCGGCGGTAACATAACCGATACAACCCAAGTTAATACACGATATACGCCCAACACCAATGCACTGTGTAACCACGCCGGTGCGTGCAGTATGTCAAACAGTTGCGTCAAACCGTCTTCTCCCAAAGAGAAAAAGTCAGATAATAGTTTAGAAGGATAGTTTGCACCGGTTATAGTCAGCCAAAGAATACCCGCTAGCATCAATACCATAACCGCATATCCGGTATACCGTCCTGTGAGTAGTCTGTCCAGCAGATGTGGATGGACAACATCACCATACGTTACGACATCCTTACAAATTTTTTCAGCCCTGGATACCAATGCTGAAACGATACAGTCTTTATAGCTTTCTGCGTCAATGTCTTCAGTTGCTAATTTTTCTTTTGCACGTGTGACAGTATTTTTTAACTCAGGTAAATTTAACATATCCTCGCCATAATAAGCATTGATTTGTTGTTGTAAAGAGGCGTCATCTTCCAACAAGCGTAAAGCCAGCCAGCGTGCGCGTTTTTTATTACAAAAAGGCTCTAACAAAGGAGCGATGTTTGCTATTTCTTGTTCAATCAAAGGCGGATATTCCACCTTGAAATTCGTGGCATTCGGTTGTGCAGTATCTACTGCGTGCATAAGTGTAGCGAGGTCGGCGGTATTATGTGCTGAGATGCCGACAACAGGTATTTTGAGCCGCTTTTCCAGTAACTTTAGTTGCAAATGAATATGATGCCGTTTAGCTTCATCCAGTAGATTTACGCATAATATGACTGTATCGGCAATTTCCATTGTTTGTAAAGCAAGATTTAAGTTTCGTTCCAGACAAGTCGCATCACATACAATTATGACTGCATCCGGGTTCCCAAAACAAATAAAATCGCGCGCAACAACCTCTTCCTCTGAGTGTGCCATTAAGGAATATGTGCCGGGGATGTCCACTAAAATGTAATGATGATTTTCGGTTTCGCAATATCCGTATGCATTTGTTACAGTTTTCCCCGGCCAGTTACCCGTATGCTGGTGCATACCGGTCAAACCGTTAAAAACCGTACTTTTACCAACATTAGGATTGCCGGCTAGTGCAATGATGGTATCCTGTGGTGTGCGTTTTTCAATGAAAATGCCGTTATCTACAGCATGCACGCCCACAGAACGACGGGTCAGTCCCATAAAGGCACTTCCTCTCAACAGATTAAGATGTTTGCGGCATCTGCATTGCGAATGGCAATTACTGCACCGCGAATACGATAGGCGATAGGGTCACCCGACGGGCTGCGGCCGACACAGGTGACCATAGTGCCTTCGATAAGACCAATATCTAAAAGGCGGCGACGTATACCACCTTCGCAACATAACTTTTGCACATATCCTTGTTCACCGATTTTCAGAGTATGAAGGCAACGTGTGTGTGACATTATCAACAGACCTTTCTATGCACAGAATATTCCAAACACATAGAAATGTGCATACAGCAAACAGAAACAACCAGTAGGAACCTTCTGCTTTATTGACATATTTTTTGCTTTATGCTAGGATAATTTGTGCTTAAACGTTTTGAACGGAGGGTGTTTTATGGTTTTTGGGGCGATTTTAGCGGGCGGCATTGGCAGCCGCATGCGCTTGGCAGATATGCCTAAACAGTTTTTACCGCTGGGTGATAAACCGATTATCATACACACTTTGGAAAAGTTTTTGACTTGTTCTAAACTGGAAGCGGTATTTATCGGTATACACGCGGACTGGGTTGCGTATTTGAATGACCTATTAAACAAGTATTTACTCACTTCATCCCGTGCGCGCGTATACACGATTATCGGTGGCGCTGATCGTAATGAAAGCCTATTAAATGTGATTTGTGCTATTGAAAACGCCTATGGTGAATCTGACGAACATATCATTGTGACCCATGATGCGGTGCGTCCCTTTGTCACTTTGCATATGATAGAGGAAAATATTGAATGCGCACAAAAATACGGCGCGGTAAATACGGTAACGCCTGCTGTGGATACAATTGTCGCTTCCACTGACGGTAAAGTTATCAGCAACATCCCTAATCGAGCCGAATTATATCAAGGGCAAACACCGCAAACTTTCCGCATGAGCCTTTTAAAAGAATTATATCTATCGCTTACGGATGCGGAAAAGGGTATTTTGACAGATGCTTGCAAAATCTGTGTGGTGCGCAATCATCCGGTTTATATGGTCGAGGGGGATTATACAAATTTAAAAATCACCACCCAAAGTGATTATAAAATTGCACAGGCAATCGCAAGGGAAAAACTCCTTGATTGATAAAATTTTTAAACCATCATAAAAAAACAGCCGTTGTTCACAACCGCTGTTTTTTTTATTTCTCCCGTCTGATGAAATGCATAAACACGCGCATACTATGTTGCGGAGGGATGTAGTATGTGTACCGCATTGTCATTTTTACAACAAAAACATTATTTTGGCAGAACACTTGACTATGAAATGTCATATGATGAAAAAATTACTATCACGCCAAGACACTATCCGCTTCGATTTAGCGGTGGGGAAGTAATGCGTGAGCATTATGCACTTATAGGTATGGCAGCCGGAGAAGATAGTTATCCTTTATATTATGATGCCATAAACGAAAAAGGGTTGGCGATGGCGGGTTTGCTGTTTACAGACAATGCATATTACCAAAAACCGTTACACGGCATGGAAAATGTCACTTCATTCGAGTTTATCCCACGGGTCTTGAGTCGTTGCAGTACGGTTAAGGAAGCCAAAAAAATGCTATCACAAGTACGTCTGACGGATATAGCTTTCAAAAAAGATATGCCGCCATCTCCGTTGCACTGGATAGTTGCTGATAAAAACCATGCAATTGTTGTTGAACCATTACAAGATGGCTTAAAAATATATGATAATCCCGTGGGCGTGCTGGCAAACAACCCAACTTTCGATTATCACTTGTTGCGGTTAACGGATTTTATGGCGTTGCGCAACACAACGCCCACAAACACGCTGTACAGTGAATTACCTTTACAACCGTATAGTCGTGGTATGGGGGCGATTGGTTTGCCCGGCGATTTTTCATCGTCATCACGATTTGTACGCGCTGTATTTGGCAAATCAAATATTGCAAATGGAGTTTCAGATAAAGATGAAATCACACAATTTTTCCGTGTTCTGCGTACAGTGGAAGTGCCGCGGGGCTATGTAATGTTAGATAACGGGAAACAAGTGATTACCGTCTATACTTCTTGTTGTGATACAGAAAACGGTGTGTACTATTTTGCTTCGTATGAAGATAGCACCATTCGGTATGTGGATATGCATACTGTTGATTTAGAAGGTGAAAAGTTATTCCAATATCCGCTGCCGCGGAAAACAGAATTCCAGCCATTATAATAATTCGTACAAAAATTGAGTTTTCGTTCAAAACCTATAGAAAAAATTGAAAATATATGTTATAGTAATCATGTATACCACTATGAAACTTATATAGAGGATGAAAAAATGAGAATTATTGTTGTAGGTTGCGGAAAAATTGGTACAGCGGTTATTGACAGCTTCGTAGCAGAAGGCCATGATGTTGTTGCGCTGGACGTCAATCCGTCTGTCGTTTCGGAAATCACCAATATTTATGATGTCATCGGCGTGTGCGGAAACGGCGTGGATTGTGAACCGTTGCAGGAAGCCGAGGTAGAAAAAGCGGAATTATTGGTCGCTGTGACCGGTTCTGACGAACAAAACATGCTCAGTTGCTTTATGGCGCGGCGTATGGGTGCCAAACATACCATTGCACGCATTCGCAATCCCGAATACAACGACCAAAGTCTGGTATTTATGCGTCAGCAGTTGAATTTGTCTATGGCAATCAACCCCGAAATGTTGGCAGCACAAGAATTATTTAAGATTTTGAAATTGCCGTCGGCAATCAACGTGGAAACATTTTCTCGTCGCAATTTTGAATTAATAGAATTGGTGTTACGTCCCAATTCTCCTTTTGCAGGAAATTCTTTGATAGATCTTCGCAAAAAATATCCTGCTAACTTTTTGGTATGTGTGGTGCAACGCGGAGAAACTGTTTATATACCTGACGGCGGTTTTGTTTTACAAGAAGGAGACCGTATTGGCGTCATGGCTACACCTACCGAAATTCATCGTCTTTTACGGTTGATGGATGTTATGCAAAAGCAAGCCAAACGCGTTATGATTCTCGGTGCCAGCCGCACAGCATACTATCTCGCAAAAATGTTGTTAGAAAATGGTACGACAGTTACGGTGATTGATAAAAGCCGTGCGCGTTGTGAGGAATTTTCTACACTTTTGCCCGGTGCGATGATTATTGAAGGCGATGGGGTAGAGCAAGAATTGTTGTTAGAGGAAGGCTTGGAAACCACCGACGCGTTTGTTTCACTCACAGATATGGATGAGCAAAATATATTAGTATCCATTTTTGCTTCCCACCACAACGTTCCTAAAGTGATTACTAAAGTCAATCGTACCGAATTGGCCGGTATGGCAGAAAAATTGGGATTAGAATGTGTTATCACACCTAAAAAAATGATTGCGGACGTTGTGTGCCGTTATGCACGTGCTCTGAAAAATTCTCTTGGTAGCAAAGTTGAGACCTTATACAAATTAATGGATGGAAAGGCAGAAGCTTTGGAATTCATGGCGCAACCTGATTTTAAGGGTCAAAATATACCGCTAAAAGACTTACAGCTCAAACCATACGTTTTGATTGCAGGCATTGTGCGTGCACGTAAAACAATTTTGCCGACCGGTGACGATACTATTCGCGCCGGTGATAAAGTCATCGTACTGGCGGCGGGTAAACGGTTTGAGGATTTGGCCGATATCTTGCAGTAAAAGCGTGCGGAGGCAAACATAATGAACTATAAAATGATTGCATATACACTGGGCAAAATGATACTAACAGAAGCTTGTTTGTTAGTATTACCGCTTGCGGTTGCCCTTCTTTACCATGAGAGCGTGTATTTGGCTTTTCTGCTAACGATTGGTATTACTATATTAATAGCACTCCCGCTTTTGCTGTTTTGCAAACCGAAAAATCCGGCTTTATATGCAAAAGAAGGCTTGGTAATAGCCGCATTAGCGTGGATCCTTTTCTCTGTTATCGGTGCACTGCCTTTTGTTATCAGCAGAGAAATACCGCATTTCGTCGATGCTTTTTTTGAAACAGTTAGCGGACTTACCACCACCGGCGCTTCCGTCTTGAACAATGTGGAAGCGCTCAGCCATGGCCTTCTATTTTGGCGTTCCTTTACAAACTGGATAGGCGGTATGGGTGTGCTGGTTTTCTTGTTTGCAATTGTTTCCGGCTCCTCGGGACGTTTTATGCACATTTTACGTGCAGAAATGCCCGGGCCGATTGTAGGAAAGTTGTTGCCGCGCATCAAGGATACAGCCAAAATCTTATATATGATATATATCGGTTTGACAGCCACTTTAGCTGTTTTATTAATTTGCGGCGGTATGCCTGTTTTTGACAGCATTCTACATGCGTTTGCAACAGCCGGTACAGGTGGATTTTCCACGCAAGCAGATGGATTTGCTTCATACAGCCCGTATATCCAATGGGTTGTTACCGTTTTTATGCTGTTGTTTGGCGTTAACTTTAATCTATATTATTTTCTGTTAATTCGTCATTTTCGTTCTGTGTTTAAAAACAGGGAATTGTGGACATATATCGGCATAGTGGTGGCATGCGTCACTTGCATTACCATCAAAAATTTGCCGCTATTTGACGGCGTTTTAAACACAATACGCCATTCTGCTTTCCAAGTATCCTCCATGATTACCACAACAGGATTTGCAACCACAGATTTTGCCGTTTGGTCTGACTTTTCCAAAACCATTCTACTGCTGTTAATGTTTATTGGCGGCTGTGCAGGTTCTACCGCGGGCGGTTTGAAAATATCTCGCGCTTTGATACTTAGCCGCGTTATACGCCGTGAAATCCGTCGTGTTTTACATCCGCGCTCGGTTACCACTGTTAAATTGGACGGTAAACAACTGGACGAGCCAACCTTGTCCGGTGTAAATACGTATTTCGCCTTATACATTAGTTGTATTGCCGCGGTTTTCCTGATTCTTTCTTTTGAACCATTCGGATTTGAAACCAACTTTTCTGCGGCGGTGTCCTGCTTTAACAACATCGGACCGGGTTTGGGTGCGGTTGGCCCTATGAGCAATTATGACGGTTATTCCGTATTGTCTAAATATGTGTTATCTTTCGCCATGTTATTGGGTCGTTTAGAGATATATCCGCTGTTACTCACATTTTTGCCTGCCACATGGAAGAGGAGATAATGTTGATGAGAAAAATAATTTACGGTATAATGGCGTGTTTGCTGCTGTGTCTGACCGCTTGCGGTGCACAACCCCTTGAAGAAGATTTCCCGCCGGAGCCGACTATTGCTTTTGAAAGCATTTTCACTATAGAAAAAGTCAAAGATTTAAGCGGTATTTCTGTTACACAGATACAGAATTTCAACGACGGTTCTATCGCATATTTTAACGAGGATTTTTCTGAAGCTATATATATGTCCTATTCTGAAATGTCGATTGCAGATTTTGATACTATGCTACAGGGATTTTCAGAAATAGGAACTTTAGTGGATGCACCTAATTTGAGCGAAAAAGCCGTTTGGTGTGAAAATAGTTGTAATTTGTTGATATTTGAAAACGGTAAAGCGCTGGATATTCAAGTGCAATACGATACCGCACGTCCCAACGACAGTTTGCTCGCCGCGAGACAACTAGGTTATGTATTGTTGCAGAATTGGTGAGGGAAGATATGATTACTTTTGAACAACTCAAATCTATGGAATCCATCAACACATACATTCGTCAAGCAGATATATCTTTACAAACATTAGGATATACCGAACATAGCTTTGCGCACGTTACCCACGTAGCAAATATTGCCGCATATGTGTTAACTACATTGGGATATTCTCAGCATGAGGTAGAATTGGTCAAAATTGCGGCATATTTGCACGATATCGGCAATCTCGTCAACCGCATCGAACATTCTCAGAGTGGCGCTGTGATGGCATTTCGCATACTTGACGGCTTAGGGATGTCTGCGGAAGATTTAGCAGTGGTAGTCACCGCTATCGGTAACCACGATGAAGGTACGGGTGTTCCTGTGAATGCGGTTGCCGCTGCTTTGATTTTGGCAGATAAGAGTGATGTACGCCGTTCTCGTGTACGTAATCAAGATTTAACCTCGTTTGATATTCACGACAGGGTCAATTACTCGGTGCAAGCATCGGCGTTGCATATCAATGAGAACAAAACCCACATCACATTACAGTTAACAATCGACCCGCAGTTTAGTTCGGTAATGGATTATTTTGAAATCTTTATGGTGCGTATGAATATGTGCCGTAAGGCTGCTGAAAAACTGGGCTTGCAATTCAAGTTAACCATTAACGACCAACAATTAATGTAAAAAACTCCGTATGGCTAAGCCATACGGAGTTTTTATATTTTTTCGGACAATTCTTTTAGACAAGCGGGGCAGACGTTATACCCTTTAAAGGTGACCACGTCACGTGCATTCTGACAGAAAATACAACTGGGTTGATATTTTCGCAACATTACCATATTATCTTCCGTGAAGATTTCCATCGGTGTATTTTCTTGAATATCCAGCACTTTGCGGATTTCTTTTGGGATAACAATACGTCCTAAAAAGTCCACCTTTCGCACGATACCGGTAGGTTTCATCGTAACACCTCAATTTCCATTTTCTGACATTTATGTATATATAATAACATTTTTTTAGTAAAAGTCAAATAAATTTCAAAAATTCGACTTGGTAAAAATAGGAAAGAGGTGCTGTTTGAAACAGCACCTCTCCACATTTACCGTCTTTTACAGATTAGCAACCGCAGCCACAGCCGCAATCACTGTCATCAATCAGCAACAAAATGACGATAATGAACAGCAACCAAGAGCAATCGATACCGTTAAAGAGATTACGCAGACACATATTGTTTCCACCTCCTCCTTTTCATTCCTATAGTATGAAACCGCCAGAAAAGGTGTGCGTGTATAAGCATAAAAAAACAGTCATATACTTTTTATATGCGCAAAATATATCTGTATAAAGGAGAAAAGGTATGCAATACCGTTTTAAAGATTTTACTGAAAAGGCCAACCTTGCACTGAACTTGGCAATAGAAGCTGCACAAGAACTCGGACACACCTATGTTGGAACGGAACATATAGTGCTGGGATTATTGCGTGAAGGCGTAGGGGTAGCATCGGTAGTATTGGTGAACTTTGGTGTAACAGCCACACTTTTTGAACAAAAGCTTACACAAACTGAAAGCATTGGAGAACCTACAGTTGTAACACCACAAGATTTCAGCCCACGTGCCAAAGCGACACTGGAAAAAGCTGTGCAGTTTGCAGCGCAACAACAGTATGGATACGTGGGTACCGAGCATCTTTTGACAGCAATTATTCGTGATACGGACAGTGTAGGCTTCCGAATTTTAAAATTAATATGCCCACGTGCGGAAAATATCGAAAAAGCGTTAGGGGATACCAGCAAGCCAATGTTCAACGATACAGATAAGAAAACCGCTAAAGATTTCCACAAAAGCACGGTGTTGCAATACGGCCGTGATTTAACAGCACTTGCGCGCAAAGATAAAATAGACCCTGTTATCGGAAGAGAAAAAGAAATTGCACACGTAATTCGCATTTTAGTGCGCCGCACAAAAAACAATCCCTGTTTAATCGGTGAACCTGGTGTAGGGAAAACTGCTATCGCCGAGGGACTTGCTACTAAAATAATTGCCGGAGAAGTACCGGAAATTTTATTAGCAAAACGCGTAATTTATTTAGACCTCAACAGTATGATAGCAGGGACAAAATATCGCGGCGATTTTGAAGAAAGAATCAAACGCACTATCGAAGAAGTTATCCATAACAAAGATATCATATTGTTTATAGATGAATTACACACACTAATAGGTGCAGGAACAGCAGAAGGGGCGGTAGATGCATCCAATATATTAAAACCATATTTAGCAAGGGGTGAACTGCAACTTATCGGTGCTACCACCTTACAAGAATACCGTAAGCACATCGAAAAAGATGCCGCTTTGGAGCGGCGGTTTCAATCGGTACGTGTAGAGCAGCCCACCATCGTACAAACCAAAGCAATTTTGACAGGTCTACGAGACAGATATGAAGCGCATCATATGGTTAAAATTAGTGATGAGGCTATTTGTGCCGCCGCTGAATTATCAGCCAGATATATTGCTGACCGCTTTTTGCCGGATAAGGCAATTGATATCATAGATGAAACAGCCGCAGAAGTACGTTTACGCACACTAAAAGAAAATCCTCAGATTGTACAGTTAGAAAATCGTATTAAAGAAATAGGTATACAATTACGTATCGCCGTCAATACGCAGGAGTATGAAAAAGCCGCGTGTTTGCGAGATGAAGAGGATACATTGCGTGACACTTTACAAGCGGCGCGTAAAAAATATACAGATGAACAAAAAAAGCAAGTACGTGTTGTCACTGCCCGAGACATCGCACAAACCGTTTCTGAGTGGACGGGTGTGCCGGTTAAAGACATCAACAGGGAAGAAGGGAGGTTGCTACAGGACCTAGAAGTAGAACTTTCTCAACGCGTTATAGGACAAAATGCGGCCGTAAAAAAGGTGGCAAACGCTATTCGTCGCGGACGCACAGGGATACAAGATCCAAACCGTCCCATCGGTTCTTTTATCTTTTTAGGACCCAGCGGTGTGGGGAAAACTGAACTTTGTAAAGCAGTGGCAGCCATCGCTTTTAGTAGTGAGCAAAACTGTATCCGACTGGATATGTCGGAATATATGGAAAAGCACGCCGTTTCACGCTTAATCGGCGCGCCACCCGGCTATGTTGGATATGACGAAGGTGGTCAATTAACCGAAAAAGTGCGGCAACGCCCGTATAGTGTGGTTGTTTTGGATGAAATCGAAAAAGCACACCCGGATATTTTTAATTTGTTGTTGCAAGTATTGGAAGAAGGCGTTTTAACCGATTCACAAGGCAGACAAGTCAATTTTCGCAACACAATTATTATCATGACATCTAATATAGGCAGTGAAATCCTTACAAAAGCACACAAAGTGGGTTTTGCAAGCGAGGAGAAACAATCTACAGCCGAACAAAAAGAGACAGAACGCATTGTTTTAAGCGAACTAAAAAAACATTTTCGACCCGAATTTATTAATCGCGTAGATGATATGGTTGTTTTCACCACCTTACAACCAGAACACGTGCAAACAATCACAGCGAAAATGATACAAGAACTGCAAATTCGACTCGAGAAATGTGGTATGAAAACTATTTTCTCAGAAACCGCCATTGCACTGCTTGCACGAAAAGGGTATGATAAAACCAGTGGGGTACGTCCGCTAAGGCGGTTAATTCAAACTGAAATTGAAAATCCGTTGGCAGATATTTTCATTAAACACTCGAAAAATGATCAACTATATATTCAAATCGACACAAAGGATAACCATTTTACTTTTGAAACGGTTTATAACACAGTCGGTTTAAGGGTTTGAATAGAAATTCCTCATAAAAAACGCTCATATTTATTGATTTTTATACAAAATATTGTATACTAATACTATAAGAAGCGGGAGGGGTTAAAAATGTATAAAACAACTATTGTATTACATTCTTTACAACAAGCAAAACAATTCGTACAAATTTGCAGCGAACAAGATTTTAGCATTGAACTTTCCGCGGGAGATAGAGTTGTACACGCGAAATCCATTATCGGTGTATTGAGTATGGATTTGTCTGAGCCGATGGAATTGTCAGTTGAACAAGGAGATGCGAATGCCATAGCACAATTCGCGGAGAAATTAGAACCTTTCAAACAACAATGAGCGCCTCTTTGTAAATTTTATATAACAAAAAACAACGGTAAATGCATTTGCATCTACCGTTGTTCCGTTTTATAAGGTTTTTGCTAATTCTTTTAAGTAAGCTTTGAAATCTGTACCGATTTCAGGGTGTTTCAAAGCAACTTCACAAGCCGCTTGCATAATACCAAGTTTGTTGCCCATGTCATAGCGGGTGCCAATGTAGTCAACACCAATCATGCCTTTTGTTTTAGCAAGTTGCATCATAGCATCCGTCAATTGGATTTCTCCGCCCGCACCGGCAGGAGTATTATCCAAAATAGCGAAAATTTCGGGCGGCAACACACATCTGCCGAGAATAGAATACAAGGACATAATTTGATCGGGTGCGGGTTTTTCAATCATATCCGTTACCGAAAACACACGTTCAGAGAGAGGGGAAACCTCTAAGGAGCAGTATTTTAAAATCTGATCCGCAGGAACTTCTTTGATGCCTACAACACCTTTGTCATATTTTTCATATGCTTCACAAAGTTGTCCGCAAACAGGATTATCACTGATAATGACATCGTCACCGTACAAAACAGCAAAAGGTTCATTACCCACAAAACTGCGCGCACAGGAAATGGCATGACCAAGACCCTTTGTTTCTTTTTGGCGAATAAACGTAATGTTTGCTAAATTGGTAATGGCACGTACTTGTTCGAGCATCGCGGTTTTTCCGGATGCTTCTAAGCGTGCTTCCAATTCTATAGCGTGGTCAAAATGGTCCTCGATAATACCTTTACCGCGATTGGTAATAATCAGTATATCTTCAATGCCGGCCGCCACAGCCTCTTCAACAATATACTGAATAGCAGGCTTGTCAACAATTGGTAACATTTCTTTGGGCATCACTTTAGAAATAGGCAACACACGTGTACCCAAACCGGCTGCCGGGATAACAGCTTTCTTGACTTTCGACATGATTTTCTCCTCCTTAATTATAAAAACAAAAAGTTTGAAAGGGTAGATACCAAATATAAAATGATATATGCAGTCACACCAAGCGCCATAGAAACACCGCCTACAGTAGACAATGCAAAATCATTTAAGTTGTTACGTAAACGAATAATGTGTTTTTTTGCAGTTTTAAAATATATATAGTTACCAAAACAACCAAAAAACAAACGCATAAAACCGGAAATAAACAACATCACATACAGCAGAGAAACCCACCAATGAAAAGTAGTATTTTGCGAAAGCAGTTCTAAACGAGTAATCAATTCTTGGTTACTGACAATATTGGAAAACCCAATATAACTATACAAAAAGAACGCGGTTACAACAGTGCGGATACCCTCCAAGAGCAAAGCAATCGAACCCATCAGATATTGTTTGCGATACCAAAGCCAATAGGGGGTGAGTAAGAACGCAGCCCAGTTCCAACTAAAGCTACCACGTTTTTGCTGTAATTTTTGAAAACGGGTGACATAATAGTGTCCGTTTTTGCCGGTATACATGTATAATTCTTTCGCAGTAACGCCGTCAATTTCCGTTTCATTAGGTATGCGCACCTCCGGTGCGGGTGCTTGAAAAGGACGGTATTCGCCGTATCCTCGAAAAGAGGGTTCTGCAGTCTGCGCAGAATAATTCGCTTGATTTCCAACCCATTCTTGTGCGTTAAGTTCATTTCCGCAACGAGAACAAAACTCAGAAAAAAGGGTATTATTATATCCGCAATGTGGACAGATATTTTGTTTTTCAAAAGTAGTATGTTGCGCTTTTTCACGTGTCCATTGCTGTGCCGTGCCGTGCTTATCGAAAAAATGGCAGTGTTTTTCTTGTTTCCAACACGCTCTATGATGCGGCGCACCACAATC
The DNA here is from genome assembly GCA_045634325.1 of Acutalibacteraceae bacterium. Taxonomy (GTDB): domain Bacteria; phylum Bacillota; class Clostridia; order Oscillospirales; family Acutalibacteraceae; genus URNF01. The sequence goes on from JAZRAA010000026.1 coordinate 18,181, forward strand.
GGGACACACCACTACATCATCCTCCGGCAAAAAAGGTTTCAGGCAAACCGGACAAGTATATCCTTCATATAAAAACATGAAGTGCCTCCATTTCATATCGGTTATATATATTTTACCTCTTCTCACAGGATTGTGCAACCTTTTTTGCCACTATTTATAATTTATTTAAAAGTTAGACTACTTTTTCATAAAAAAGTAATAGACTGGTTGATATTTTGTATAAAAAAAGGTATACTAATGAATTGATAAGGAGTGAAACATCATGCCTTTTTGTATGGAAACTATTTTAAGACAACTTTGTTTGGCCGCAGGTGTTAATTGTCAACAGCAAATAGCAAATGTTGCACAAACAGTATTACGGGAATATACCGATACTATTGAAACAGATGCCATGGGCAATATTTTAGCAACGCTTAAAAGCGATGCGCCAACTGCACCGACGGTCTTGCTGGAAGCGCATATGGATGAAATCGGTTTTATAGTGACCGCTCACGATGAAAAAGGATTTTTAAAAGTTGCGCCTTGCGGCGGGGTAGATTTCCGTTGCTTGACGGCGGCACCGGTCGTTGTGTGGGGAAAAACACCCCTAAACGGTGTTTTTTGTTCTACACCACCGCACCTTCAAAAAGAAAACACAAAAAAAGCACCGGATGCAGATACATTGTATATAGACGTCGGTTTGTCGTATACTGCAGTTAAAGAAATGGTTCCGGTCGGGGCACGTGTTTCTTTCCGTAAACATTTTACAACCATCCATGACCAATGTGTTTGTGCAACATCGCTGGATAATCGTGCCGGTATGGCTGCCATCCTATATGCGCTATCACAATTACAACACAAATCTTTACCCTGTACTATAAAAGTTTTGTTTGCAGTGGAAGAAGAATTGGGATGTCGTGGCGCAATTGCAGGTGCTTTCTCGGCAAATGCGGATGTGGCGATTGTGACTGACGTTAGTTTTGCACTCACACCCGATGCGCAACCGCATCAATGCGGAGAAATGGGCAAAGGTGCAATGCTTGGTATTGCACCCACACTGTCGCATTCCCACACGCTAGCGCTGCAAGCTGTTTTGGAAAAACGTCGCATTGCTTATCAGATTGAAGCAGTCGGCGAGAAAACCGGTACAGATGCAGATGTAATCGGCATTTCTCGTGGCGGCGTACCGACGGTTTTGCTATCCATTCCGTTGCGCTATATGCACACACCTGTGGAAATGGTAAATTGTGCAGATATTTGTTCTGTGGGCGAAAGTATAGCTGCATTTATCGAGGAGGGAATTGTATCGTGAAAGAACAATTGAAAACCTTGTGTAGCATTGCAGGTGTTTCCGGCAGGGAAGAAGCTGTACGTGCATATATCATTCAACAATTACAAGCTACCAACACGGAAAAAGATATAACCGTTGACCCTTTAGGTAATGTAATTTGTCATCTTCACGGAAAACATCCTTCTGCAAAAAAAGTGATGTTTTGTGCGCACATGGACGAGGTCGGGCTTATCATTACCTACATCACCAAAGAAGGATTTTTACGTTTTTCGTCGGTCGGCGGTATCGAAGCGGCAGTTTTGTGTGGAAAAACAGTAAAAATCGGCAATATAACAGGTGTTATCGGATGTAAAGCAATACACCTTTCCAGCAAGGAAGAGGGTGAGAAACAGCCACAGGTAGAGGATTTACTCATCGACATCGGCGCTTCTGACAAAGAAACGGCAGAAAAATTGGTGAAATGCGGGGATGTCGGTGTGCTTGACGGACCGTTTATCGAAATCCAAGAATTATGTATGGCGAAAGCACTGGATGACCGCGTTGGCTGTGCATTATTATTGCAACTGGCACAACAAACACCACCTTATGATATAACACTTGTATTTACCGTTCAAGAAGAAGTTGGGTTACGCGGCGCTTCTGCCGCTACTTTCACTGTGCGCCCCGATATTGCTGTCGTTGTGGAAACCACCACAGCCGCAGATATCGCCAATGTATCTGAAGACAAACAAGTTTGTAAAGTAGGGGCAGGACCTGTGGTATCTTTTATGGATAAATCCACACTGTATGATGCACAGTTATATCAAGAAATACGAGATATTGCTGACCAAAACGATATTCCTAATCAAACTAAAACGATTATAGCCGGCGGCAATGATGCCGGTGCTGTTCAAAGAAGCGCAGGCGGCGTGCGTGTGGCGGCAATTTCGTTGCCTTGTCGGTATCTGCATTCACCTTCTTGCGTAATTTCAATGCAGGATATGGAGTTCACAAAGCAATTATTGCTGCATTTGCAAGAGGTGTTGCCGCAATGATACAATTATGCTCAGCGAAAGATAATTTCACCTTGCCGCAGAACTGGCAAGGTACATACTGCGCCAATCGTTTGGCAGCATACGGCATACACGCCGATTTTTCACCTTTTTATAAAGATGAAAACGGCAATGTTTTATCCTTACTGGACGGCAACGGTATTCTGTGTGGGACAAATATTGTTTTGGAAGAATGGGCCACTTTTATCTCCATGCATCCCGCCATTAAAACTGTTTGTATGACATTACCGCAGGCAGAAAAGATAGGGGATTTGTTAGATAAAAAAGTTGTACAAAAACCTATCATGCGGCTGCAATCAACTATGCCCGCATCCGAAATACCACTCGTACAACCCTCTCCACGAGAAATGTATCCTTTGCTATCTGCCGTGTTCGGAGATACTATGCCGCCTTTTGAAACCTGGTATGTGGATGTTTCCCATAAAATACGGCATGGGTTATGCCAAACAATCGGTGTAGAAGTCGAGGGAAAACTTGTTTCCTGTGCCATGACGGTGGCACTAACCGATACAACAGCGGTTATTGGTGCTGTTGCCACACAAGAAACGCACCGCAAACGCGGTTTTGCTGCACAGTGTTTGCGGGGATTGATAGGGAATGTACGTAAAACAAATCCCAATATGGAAATTTTGATTTCCCCTAAAAACGATGGCGCAAAGCACTTATATTCCGCACTTGGATTTGCGATGTATGACATCGTGGGATGTATAGAATTATAACCAAAGGAAGAAGATCTATATGCAAAACAACGCTTTTTTTAAATTTGACACTGCACTAACTGCACTTGCAGAAAAAACGGAGCAATCTTTGGTACAACGTTTTCGAGAAATTGACTCTATCACGGAATATAACCAGCAAAAAGTATTATCAGCCTTTATAAAACACGGTGTCAGTGAATCCCATTTCACCGCCACCACGGGTTATGGCTATGGTGACCGTGGACGTGACAAATTAGATGAGGTTTTCGCAGAGATTTTCGAAACAGAAGATGCTTTGGTGCGCCATAGTATATTGTCCGGCACGCATGCTATCACAATTGCACTTTTCGGCATATTACAGCCGGGAGACGTCATGCTGGCAGCAACCGGTCGTCCTTATGATACATTACATCAGGTAATCGGTATACAAGAGAAAAACCCCGGTTCTTTGGCGGAAATGGGCATTGGATATAAGGAAGTGCCTCTAAACCACGAGGAAAAGCCGGATTTGGAAGGGATTGCGTCCGCTTTACGTGAAACCCCCGCTATAAAATTGGTACATATTCAACGCTCCAGAGGTTATGCCACTCGTCCGTCTTTGCACGTGGACGAAATAGGGGAGATAATCAAGACTGTTCGCACTATCCGCCCCGATGCAATTGCATTCGTAGATGACTGCTACGGTGAATTTGTAGAAAAACACGAGCCTACCGTAGTCGGTGCGGATTTGATGGCTGGTTCACTCATCAAAAACGCAGGCGGTGGTATAGCCGAAAACGGCGGGTATATTTGCGGTAAAAAAGAGTTGATAGAACGCTGCTCTTATCGTATGACAACGCCCGGCTTAGGGCGCGAAGTAGGCGCTTCTTTGGGGCATAACCGCACCTTATACATGGGACTTTTTCAGGCACCTCACGTGACCGGAGAAGCTCTCAAAACCGCTGTTTTCGCCTCAAAATTGATGGAAAACATGGGATTTGCCGTATCGCCGAGAGCAGATGAACCGCGTGCTGATATTATCCAAACGCTGTTTTTAGAGAAACCGGAAGCGCTTATCGCATTTTGTCAAGGTTTACAAAGCGGTTCGCCGGTAGATGCGTTTGTGGTGCCGGAACCGTGGGATATGCCGGGATATGATAATGAAGTGATTATGGCGGCAGGTGCTTTTACAATGGGCGCTTCCATAGAATTATCCGCCGACGCACCGCTTAGAGAACCGTTTGCCGTATTCATGCAGGGCGGATTGCAATACCATTCCGCTAAAATCGGTGTATTATGTGCCGCACAGCGTTTGCTGGATAAAGGTTTAGCATCTATTGTTTTATAATTTTGATATGTTTCCAAGGGGAGTGCACAAGGAACCCTCTTGACTAATTCTTTCTGTTTTGCTATACTTAACTATACAAAATAAAAGTTTTGTATAGTTAAGGGGAGAGCAAACAGTAAAATCAGGGGATTATAAGTATTATAGATGTGATTTTCAGCTCTCGAGGGCTTTTAGCCTTGTTTTTCGGGATTTTCGCAACTTTTTTATTTTGCACGACCGATGCCTAGCTCATTTAAACAATTTAAAAACGCTGTAAACCAGAGTTGTTTTTTTGACAAAATTATATGAGTTTAATGTATTACGCATATAAATATAATTTTTTTAAACATTATAAAATTACTTATGAAGCATTATGTGTAAATTGATTTTATGTATAAGAAAATTTCTGCGCGCTTATATCTGAATTTATTTTTTATCCATTTCATCTAAAACGTGTAATGGATTTTCTGGCAGCAGATATTCCTTTCCTTTTATTGTTAGTCTCTCTTGATTGCTGTATTTTTATTTTATACCCCCCTACCACGTGAAACTGTTTCACAAAAAAGAGGTGTTTTCATGAATTCTGCATATCTAAAACAATCTCCGGAAATTTTAAAAGATTTTCTGGGATATATGGAAACCATCAAAGGTCGTTCTGCGAATACCGTAAACGAGTATTTTATTGACCTGCGCACATTTTTCCGTTTTTTAAAACAACAGCGTGAATTGGTGCCGCATAACACACCTGAAGATGAAATTTCAATTTTAGATGTAGATATTCGATTGTTACGCACTGTTACATTAAATGACATTTATGAATATATGAATTATGCGCGCTCAGAACGCAGCAACTCCAACACCACCCGCGCGCGAAAGACCTCTTCCCTACGCCGCTTTTTCGAATACCTAACAGAAAACGTACATCTGCTGGATTCAAACCCCGTTCGTAACCTCAGCGCACCGAAAAAGGCAAAAAAACTGCCAAAATACCTGACCTTAGAACAATCTATAGAACTTTTAAAATCGGTACAAGGCGAATTTGCGCAGCGTGATTACTGTATGATTGTGTTGCTGTTAAATTGCGGTTTGCGGCGTGCAGAACTTGCAGGCATTAATCTGCGGGATATACAAGGCGATAATACCCTCAGAGTGCGCGGCAAAGGTAACAAAGAACGTGTGATTTTCCTTAACGATGCTTGTTGTTTGGCCATTGAGGAGTATTTAAAAGTGCGGCCACGCGAAGGTGTTGTAGACCGCGAAGCATTATTTTTAAGTCATAATAAAACACGCATTTCTCTGCAAGGTGTCCACTATATTATTAAAGGATATCTGAAAAAAGTCGGTTTAGAAGAACTTTCCACTCATAAATTACGACATACAGCCGCTACTTTGATGTATCAACAAGGCGGTGTTGATATTCGTGTTTTAAAGGATATATTAGGGCATGAAAATCTCGGTACTACCGAAATCTATACCCACGTATCCAATCAACAAATTCGTGCCGCCTCTGAATCTAATCCTTTGGCACGTGTTAAAATGCCTAAAATGAAAACGCAGGAAGAATAATTATTCTTCCTGCGTTTTTCTATACAAAAATTCTGCTATTTCTTTAAAAACAGGTGCGGTTTGTGCATCTGTGTTATATGCATTTTCACCCAAAACAACGATAGTATACCGCGGATTTTCAGCGGGATAAAATCCGGCAAACCAACTTTGTACAATTTCATATTCCTCAGTTTCCGACCTTTCCCAACCGGTTTCTGCAGTACCGGTTTTCGCAGCGGCGGTATCATAAATCGGGCTACCTGCATAACCTGTGCCGCCTTCTTGCATGACGCCCTGCATCATTTTGCGAATGGTAGATGCAGTAGAACTACTAAAGACTTGTTGCGAAGTGAGCGGTGTATTTACAGATATGACTTCTCCGTTTTGATCTACATACCCTTTTACTAACTGCGATGTAACCATTTTACCATCATTCACAACTGTTGATATCAATTGCGCAATATGCAGTGGTGTAGCAGTTAGTTCTCCTTGTCCAAATGATAAATTGGCAAGAGCGGCAGGTGCTACCAACATTTCCGCTTGCGGCAATGTTGCGGTTTTGGTTTGCATCTCTTTTATTAATTTAATGGGACTATTAAACCCAAGCCGATTAGCCAACTGCCACAACGGTGCGTCCCCCACTTCTTGCATCAATTCTATAAAATAACAATTACAAGATGTAGCAAAAGCCATAGGCATATCCATACTACCGTGCCCTAAACGATGATGACAACGAAACACAGTATCCACAACGTTCACACTACCAAGACAAGTATATACTTGTTCCGTTGTTTTTCCACTTTCAAGTGCAGCGGCGGCAGAAACGATTTTAAACACTGAACCACAATTATAACTGCATAACAAGCGATTGAGTAACGGGGCGTTTTCATCTTGTAAAACATCCGCCGTGGTGGAAGGTTGAAAGGTCGGCAAACTCACACCCGCAAGAATTTCACCGGAATAAGGGTCCATTACAACTACGGCACCCTTTTGAATGTACTTCGCAGCAATATCTTCACACATTTGCTGAATATCCGCATCCAAAGTAAGTTGTATGCCGCCTTTTGAGTTAGAGATTGTATCAGATATAGACGGAGAAACCCCATTCAACGCTTTACCGTGTGCATCTACAGTATAGGTAACCTTGGCACTACCGGAATAGGCGCATAGCGTATCATTGAGCTCCGCTTCGATACCTGTTAATCCTTCTGTTTCATCTGCATCCATATACCCGATTAAATGCGGCGCCAATAACCGTTCCGAATATCTTTTAGGCACTTGAAAAAGAGTGATACCTTGGGCTGCTGCAAGTTTTTCCAGTGTAATCACAGCGGGGCGACCACTTTGCAATGCCGTTTGCAAACTCCTAAACTCCTTTGAATTGAGCACTTGTGATAATGCGGTTAGCGCTTTTTCATCAGATGTCACTGCGGCGCGATACTCATTTTCCGTATTAACCAAAGGTGTGCCGTTGCGGTCGTAGATGGTGCCGCGTACATTTGCAACAGTAACCGAAACGCTGGATTGTTGATCTGCAGCGCTCATCAAATATCCACTCGATAGCGTATAAATACGAAATACCAATCCACAAAATGCCGCAAACAAAACGCCGTAAAACACCCAAAGTCTTTTTTTCATAAAAACACCCTCACCTTCATGGATAAGTTTGCCCATAAAGGTGAGGGTTTAAACTTTATTTAGAAAGGCGAACACGCAACAAACTACCGTTTATTAACGGTTTTTCGGACGGAATTTGCAACTGCATTGCGGCGTGTGGTGCTACCGAAATAGCATTTCCCTCTTGGTCATACATAGCCGTCACCGGCATCAAAAACGGTTTTTGATGCGGTTGCAAAACATCCACTGTATCACCAACATAAAAACGATTGCGCTGTTCAACCAACAGTTTTCCGTCAGCATATCCTTTCACAACACCCACTACAGCATAGTCACGGATATAACCGCCAACTGTAGTATCCTGGTGCGGCATACCAAAATAAAAACCGGTTCCGTAAGGACGGTGACTGACCTTATCCAGTTCATCCAAAATCCATTGTTCCGGCTTATACTCAATCGCATACCCGCTCGCAATATACCCATCCACAGCGGCGCGATAAGCAGCGGTAGTGATGGCCGTATAATAAGCCGCTTTCGCACGGCCCTCTATCTTAAAAGAAGATACACCTGCGTGAGAAAGTGCTGCAATATGTGCCGCCATATTCATATCATGCGCATTAAAGAGATACGTTCCGTCTTCGTCTTGCATGACTGTCATAGGTTTATCCGGTCGATGAGGTTCTGTGATATTATATTTCCATCTACAAGGTTGCGTACATTCGCCATGATTGGCATCTCGGCCTGTCAGATAGTTGGAAATGACGCACCTGCCTGAAACCGACATGCACATAGCGCCGTGCACAAAAGCTTCCAGCTCTAATTCGGGCGGGGTTTTTGCGCGAATTTCTGCAATTTCGTCTAGATTCAGTTCCCGTGCCAACACAACCCGCTTTGCACCCATATCATATAACATTCGCGCTGTCTGATAGTTGAGAACACCCAGTTGCGTGGAAATATGCAACGGTATTTGCGGACAAAACTGTTTTGCCAGTGCCAACACACCTAAATCCGCTATAATCAGCGCATCCGGTTTCAAATCGTTTAACAAGGAAAAATAGGCAGGCATAGCTTCTATATCAGTATTGCGTGCCAAAATGTTGCACGTGATATATACATGTTTGCCCGCTTTATGTGTTAAAGCAATCGCTTCTCTCATGGCATCCGTATCAAAATTCTCGGCGGCAGCACGCATACCGAATTCTGTTCCTGCCAAATAGACAGCATCAGCACCATATAACAATGCTGCTTGCAACCGTTCCATATCCCCTGCCGGTGACAGTACTTCCGGTTTTTGTATTTGCATAGTGAACTCCTTATCCATACATGCCAATTCCGTATTTACGGCAAACTGCCTCATGCGCAGCAAACGTTTTGGAGTAATAGGTGTTTCCTTTTGTATCGTTAGCGAAATAATAACATTGTGCAATATACTCATCTTCCGACGGGAATATTGCGGCTTGCAGTGCAGCAATACCCGGATTACAAATAGCACCTGCTGTCAAACCATGACGACTGTAGGTGTCATATGCATTGTTGATAATCTCAGAGCCGGCAATTTTAGGCATCAAGTCCTTTACATATAAAGCCGTAGAATCACATTCAAGACGAGTATAATCACTCGCAAGACGGTTATATAACACTTTTGTTACTTTGGGCATTTCAGCGTCGTTGGCAGCTTCCATTTGTGCAATAGAAGCCATAATCACAACATCGTCTAATGTAAGACCTTTTTCCTTTATAGCAGATTTCATGTTATCGGTCAGTTTATCGTTGAAATTAGATAGAAACTTTTGAATAACACTTTTACCGCTGCTATCCTTGAAGAATTCATATGTATCCGGGAATAAATAGCCTTCCAAACGGTAAATTCTTCCTTGATATCTCTCGGCATCTTCCGCTTTGGGAATGCTGTCAAAAAAGTCAAACGCATAAGTCTCATGAAGCAAAGCATCATAAAAATCAGCAGTGGCACACACACCGTTTTCTGCCAATTTTGCGGCAATCTGGTCAATTGTAAAACCTTCCGGGATAGTTACAGTAACCGTCTCACGCGGATTTCCCGCAATAATAATATCCGTCAAAGTTTGGTATCCCATATTAGCAGCGACACTATAAATGCCCGCTTGGTATTTACCGTCACGGCCAAAAAGCTTCGAATATAAACGAAAAACGAGCGGATGGTCTATCAACTTGTTTTCTGACAAAACAGCAGCTATATCTGCCGTGGAAGCACCTTGTTTGATAACAATTTCCACTCTAGATTCCGATTTATTCAGACCACTAAAATCCAACGCACTGATGCTGATACCATATGCAAGTCCACCACAAATCGCTAAAATTAAAATAAACAATATAAATTTTACGAAACAGCCTCTCCCCTTTTTATCGGTTTCCAAGGGTTCAATCTGTTCAGGTTGTGGAGTGTCTGTGCAATTAACATCTTGATCGGTTGTCTCCTCAGCAGTAAGAGCGTCTTCCTCTTCCAAAGGCGGCAAACCTGCTTTTTCGCGCTGTTCAGCTTTGGCATCTTTCAATAATTCCTTAAAACTTCCTGCCATATCTTTCACCTCTGATTTTACGCAAAAAGCGGTCGGTAACCAATAATTCAACAGCGCGGTCATATCTGCCATGCGGCAAACTGGGGCGAATACATTCGCTGTAACAAACACCAATCATATCGCCGCCAAAACGAGATAAAAAGCGATCGTAATATCCCTTGCCATACCCTAAACGATATCCGTTCCAATCGTACGAAAAGGCGGGAACCAAGCAAATACCCTTCGAAAAATCGGTCACCAAATTTTCGGGATTAGGTAACGGTTCTAAAACACCGAAACTGCCGGGCTGTAGGTCATCCAATCCTTTGATATAGTAAAACTCCATTGAACGTGTATCGGGAACACAGCGAGGTACCGCTACCTTTTTACCATCCAGTAACGCCTGTTCAATAATACCGCGGGTATCCACCTCGATGTCGGTGGATACATAGGTCAACACCGTATCATTTTGACGATATTGCCATAAACGGCATATACGCTGTGCGATTTTCCCATCCTTTTCCGCTTTGATTTCCGGCGTTAAATCACGGCGCATTTGCTTATATTTTTCACGTAGTTGTGATTTTATTGGTCTAATATCTACTATTGGCATTGCATTGCTTCTTTCAGTGAATTTGCTTGTTGGGGTGAGACTAATGCCTTAACGATTTCCAAGCCGAAATCGACGGCAACACCGGCACCTTTGCCGGTGATAATATTTCCGTCGGCAACCACTGCCTCTTTTTTGACAGTCGCACCGATAAGTTCCTTTTCAAAGCCGGGATAGCAGGTTGCACATTTTCCTTTAAGCAATCCTTTATGTCCCAAAATCGATGGAGCGGCACAAATAGCGGCTATCAACAACCGATTTTCCGCCGCATACGCAAGTGCATTTTGCACCACTTCTGATTGTTCCAGATGCACCGTTCCGGGCAAACCACCCGGTAAAACAACAGCATCGGCATCCTCTAAATATAACTCTTCTTGCGAAATATCAGCAGTAACCGTAATAGAGTGCGCACCCACAATTTGTGTGTTTCCCACGCCAACCGTTGTTACCGCTAAGTTAGCACGACGCAACACATCTACGGTTGCAAGTGCTTCTATCTCCTCAAAACCGTTGGCTAATAAAATATATAACATAAATCCTCCAATTATAATGCATTTAAAACTTCTTTTAAGACCTCTAGTCGGATATCTTCGATACTACGAAGGTTGCCGTCATTTGCACATGAAATTTTTGTCCAACCGGAAAAATCTGCGGTAAAATAAGCCGCTTTTCTGCAACGGTCAAGATACTCAATATCTTTTTCATGTATATCCTTGCTACCTCCGTTTTCACTATAGCGTGAGTCCATTAGGTTTTGTGAAACTTCGTTAGGAACATCAAGGAAAATAACCTTATCA
>JAZRAA010000027.1:0-13058 GCA_045634325.1 Acutalibacteraceae bacterium
TGGAGAGCGGGTGTACGAAATCACGGAAAAGGAATGGTTGCGCGATTCACGCGACAAACTGTTTTCCACGTTCCCACACTGCCAATATCCGTTTTGGGAAAACGACGGCAAAGACTGTCCGTGCGCTGAAAGAACGTGGCCTGTCCATTGTAAGGCCTGCGAGTATTACCGCCCTAACTCGGAGAAATTTTGCGGGCGCCCGTATAACAACAACGCGGAATATAATATCCGCGCAAAGTTGTTTCAACATAGCGACATTCCGAATTTTGGCGAAACCGTCTTTCTGACAGCGCAAGAGGCGGAGGCCGCGCTGAAAGCAATGGAGGCGAGAGATGGCGCGTAACATGTATCCGGGGTATTGCTACTGTTGCGGCGCGTATACCCCCGCTGGATACGGGCATTTTGAGAAAATCCACTATCCCGCTGACGGCGTAAAATGGCGCGTCAAGTGCGTCAAATGCGCGTCTGGACGTATCGTCAAGGAAACGGACAGGGAAGTTAAGCGGGCGCGTAAAAAGGCCCGTCAGAGGGAAAAAGCAATGGAGGTGAAAGCATGAAGCTGTACGGAGTGTTTGAGACCTATAGCGACCTTGACGGGGAAAAGCACGAATACTGTCATGGCGTGTTTTCGACCTATGAAAAAGCGTTAGAGGCCAGTAAGCGCGTCCAATCTATCCCGTATGCCCCGTATGATGGAGACGGCGCGGATGTGGAAGAATTGACCGCTGACGCTCTCCGCGGTTATCATTATTAGGAGGCGAAAGCATGAGTATTTTAGAGAAAGAACTTGCAATTTCCGGCAAACTCGAACGCGGCGAAGAGCTGACAGAAAGTGAAATCACTTACTTTCTGGCTTGCATGGGCGAACCCGTATCGGAAGAAGAGGGCGAACGCCACCGCTGGACAGAGGAAGTCCATACCGTGACGCGACTTAACGGCAAGCTGTACGCCGTGGATTGGGAGCGTGGACTGACGGAGAACAATGAAAATGAGTATCCGAACCAGCCCTATGAAGTTCCTAACAGCGACATTCCGAAACCAACGTTGTATCTCTACGCTCTAACGCAAGAGGAAAACTTGTCCGGTTTAGGCCATTTCGACGCATGTATTGTGTGTGCCCAATCGGAGGATGAAGCAAAGCTCATTCATCCAGACGGGCGGCTAATATGGGACTATGAGGAGCCGGAGCCGTGGCGGGCATGGGCGGAAAGCCCTGAATATGTCCGCTGTAAGCTAATCGGAACGGCGGCGGAAGGAATCGAAAAGGGCGTTTTCATGGCGCGATATATTCCTTGCGAGGTTGATGACTGAACGCGCAGAGCGACAAACGGAGGCATAGAGACAATGAAAATCTACACGTCATACTTTGCCCGGATAGACCAACTCCGCGCCGCTGGAATCATGCCCATAGCGATTTCCCGGAGCGTCCCTAAATGGGCGCGTGGAATGGCGTGGTTCCCGCAACTTGCGCCGAAAGCGGATATTCTGGAACGCTACCGCGCCGACCATGACGAGGCGGCGTACATCCGGGAATATATCCCGCGTGTTCTTGGGCGTCTTAACGTTGCGGACGTTGCGCGTCAGCTTTCGGAAATATCCGGCGGCAGAGACGTTGCCATGTGTTGCTACGAGAAACCCGGCGCATTCTGCCACCGCCACATTGTGGCGGACTGGTTGGACGCGAACGGCTTCCAGTGCGCGGAATGGGAGCCGCAAGGTTCTTTCGTGACGATGAGGCAAGAAACGCTATGGGCGTAAAATGCGAGCTTATTCACGATAATTTTGAAAATGCCCGCGTCTACCAGATTCCACGGGCGCAACTGATTATAGCGGACATTCCGTATAATCTTGGAAACGCGGCTTTTGCGAGCAATCCGCAATGGTGGATTGACGGCGACGTGAACAACGGCGCGTCAGAGAAAGCCGGGAAAGCGTTCTTTCGGAGCGATTACAGCTTTAACATTATCAACTTTTTTGATTTCTGCGTCCGTCTGTTGCGTAAGGAACCGAAAGAGCGCGGACAAGCCCCTTGCATGATAGTATTCTGCGCCTTCCAGCAAATCCCGACCGTCATTGAGAACGCGGAGCGCAAAGGATTCAAGCATTATCAGCAAATCGTATTCGTCAAGAACTATTCGCCGCAAGTCCTGAAAGCGAATATGAGGCTTTGCGGCGCGACGGAATACGCGTTGCTTTTGTATCGTGACAAACTGCCAAAATTCAACAACGGCGGGCAGATGTTCTTTGATTGGTTTCTCTGGCAGAGAGATACAAAGGATGTCCCCAAATTACACCCGACGCAAAAGCCCGTGAATCTATTAAAACAGCTTATCCAGCTATACACCGACCCCGGCGACGTGGTAATAGACCCGTGCGCTGGGAGCGGTTCAACCTTGCGGGCGGCATACGAGTTAGGCCGCAACGCATACGGATTTGAGATTGACCGTGAAATGTGCCGCAAAGCTAAGGCGTCCATGCTGTCCGGTATGGGAGAGTACAAGCCGGAAGCGGCGGCGGAACAGGTAACGCTTTTTTGAGAGGCAGAACAAGGGAGTGGAAAGAGAATGACAGACAAAGAACGCCTTATTTTGGCGATGAATGCCGGAGCCAGCGCGTTAGAAACGCACAAAGCCGCCGAATCAATGACGTATTGCAAGCGTAGCGGCGGCGAGTTCAAAACGGAACACGCTATCAAATATCTAGACGCCGCAAAGATACTCCGCGAGGAAGCGGCGCGACTGGCGTGTGATGAAGGCACGGTTGATAACATCCGCTGTCCGTTTTGCGGAGAGTTGTTCGACGGAAATGACGCTACAAATTATGACACTTCTTGCGAATACGCTGATTGCCCACATTGCGGTGAGCATGTACACTTTTTGCAAAGTGTGACATACACGATACTCACGGATAGCGTGCAGGAAGAAAACCCGCCGTAAACGCCCATAGAAACGCCTTGACGCGCTTTCTATAGCGCGGCATTTTTTGAGATATACCCGCGAATGGAAACGCGTCAGGCGGCACTTATACGCTAATTTGGAGGGTATAAATGAACGGCAACAAAATCAAGTCCGCGCTGGAACTCATGCAACAAGTCTGCGTGGCGAATCAATGCGACACGTGCCCGCTTTCCTATTTCGGCGGCGTGTGCGTCTTTTGCAGGGGCGATGTTCCGTCGGATTGGAAGATTGGCGCGTTGGAGCGGCTTTACAAGTGTGGAGGCGATTCAATATGAGCGGTAAGGTAAAAGGCGGATTGATTGCCGCTGGCATTGTTGCTTGCATTATCGCGGCGGCGTTGTCCAGTTGCAACCGTCAACAGATTGATTTGACGTACAAGTATGACCGGGCGATTATTGCGCTTCCCGATGGCACGGTTATAGAGGGCAAAGTGACTTCTTGGCGCGACTATGAGGACGGCGACCAGATTCAAGTCAAAGTCAACGGCAAGACCTACCTTGTCCATTCATCCAATGTCGCACTGATTGCGGAGTAATGAGCGCAAAGCCGGACGCAAGTCCGGCGCATATGGGAGAACGGCAGGCCGCGTTCCGGTTCGAGACCGGATTCTCCCACGCCGCAAAGCGGATTGGAGGGACAAACAACCATGTACATTTACAGTCAGTGGGACAAAATGAACGAAAAAGGCGTCAAGGAGTTCCACGGTTTCTTGACGGAGCCGCAATTCTCCGAGCCGCGCAAAATGCTGAATGCGGAGACATGGACGCTGGCAGTGAACTATCTGCAAGAAACCTATACCCTTTATCGCGGGCAGTATTGGCAGGGATTCCCCACGGGCGGCGGCGTTCTTGTCGGAAAGGGAACGGATACGCCCGACACGACTTACGCCAACTGGCCGGAATGGTTCGAGAACATTCTCTCCAAACACGGCCTGAAAGCATGGGAGCCGCCGGAAGGCTGGCAATGGCCTGAGTTCGTCCCGGATGAGGCGGCGTCATGACTGACCGGAAGGCAAACGCTGACTATTACCGCGCAAATCAGCGTTGCGTAAGGTGTGGGCGGAAAGACGCTTTCACGCTAATCGGCAAAAGCCTTTGCGCGGACTGTACGGAAAAGGCGGCGCAAAACTCAACCCGGTACGGCAAAGAACACCTTGAAGAGCGCACAGCGTACAAGCGAGCATGGAGACAAAAGCGCAGGGAGGCCGGATTGTGCCCCCGTTGCGGAAAACCTGTTGACGGAGGCTATACCATTTGCAAGCGTTGCCGCGCAAAGGACAACGCCCGACGCGAAAAGAAGCGGCGCGAAATCGGTGTCAGTCCGTATTACATGAGAGACGAAAGCGTCTGCTGGACGTGCAAGAAACGTCCTGTGCTGAATGGGAAAAAGCTATGCCGCGAATGCTACGAAAAGAGCGTCAAGAGCATGGAGAAAGCCCGTCAAGCTGTGAAGGACAGGAGCCATTTTGCCAAATAGCGGCAAATCAGGAGGCGATAGAAAAATGGGAATGGATTACAAATTCGCAGGGAGCGCAAGCTATCCGCGCTTTGACCGTGAAATTCAGGCTATCGCGGAGAAATTCGGCGGGAAGCTGTCGGAACGCTCTCAAAAGCGGCTGGACAATGACGGCGGAATCGACTATTGGTTTGGCTTTTTGAGCGGCGACCAGTCCGACGCGCCGAAGTTCATTTTCCCGGAAGGGACGGACGCAACGCTTTCGGCGTGGTTGAATAACCCGTATGAAGATATGGAGCCGGACGAAACGGCGCGAGTGTGGGAGCTTATTCGTCAGTACCCCGAAATCGAGGACATATCCGGGCAAATCTGGTATGAGCTTGAATCACTCGTTGAACTTGGCGAAGGATGGAGCATTTGCTAAATCCAAAAGACGCGGGAAAGGTGTAAATATGTCTCAAACACTGTATCAACAGATGATGGAGACCGCCGTCAACGCTGGACTTGCGGTTATGCCGAAAGACAAGGCGGCAAAACTTCTGGCGGCTTGCTACGTGTACGGCGACGAACCGTTCACGCTGGGGAGCAAACTCAATACGGATACTATGCTTGCGGCGCGGATACTCAAAATTGAACCCGGCGTAATCCCGCCGCAAGAGAGCGCAAAGAAACTCAATCGCTACTATCGGGAAATCGTTCGCGCAAAGCCGGGAGAAATCCCCGCATGGCTTTCAGAACTCGGCGCGGAATATGGCGTCACGTTCACGCCGTATCGGAGGGAATAGCATGGTTTACGCTTATTTGCGCGTGTCTACCGGAAAGCAGGACGGCGACAATCAGCGCGTCGGCGTGGACGCGCTTGCAAAACATCTGAACCTTACGATTGACGAGTACATTGACGATACGGGCGTAAGCGGAACGAAAGAGCCGGAAAAGCGCGAACTTGGAAAACTGCTGAACAAACTCCAATCCGGGGACGTGCTGTTAGCGGGGGAAATCTCCCGCTTAGGCCGGAGCCTGTTCATGGTCATGCGCATTCTGGAACACTGCATGAAAAACGGAATCCGCGTCTACACGGCGAAGGACGGCTACGAACTCGGCGACAACATCCAGTCAAAAGTTCTGGCGTTCGCGTTTGGACTGGCGGCGGAAATCGAACGCGACATGATTTCCAGACGAACGAAAGAAGCCCTTGCGAAACGAAAAGCGGACGGCGTTGTTTTGGGGCGTCCGGCAGGGAGCAAAAGCGGGCGCGTCAAATGCACGAGATACGCCGTTGCAATCCGTGACGCGCTGGAAGCTGGAACGCCAAAAGCGCGGATTGCGCGGCAAATCGGCGTGAACAGAAACACGCTAAACGCATATCTGAAAACCCGATACGAGAAAGACCTTGTATCGGCGTCGGGAAACGATTCAAGCTGTGGAGTGATTTGATGGACAATCACGCTGATTTCATGCCGCTCTACCGTGAGGGGCTATCGGACGCCGAAATTGGGCGGCGGCTTTTCTGGTCTGCCGGAACGGTATCATCTTGGCGGGCAAAAAACGGACTTCCGGCAAACAAACACAAACTACGTGCGCCGCGAAAAACAAATCCGAATCGCATTAACTCGAACTCGGAGAAAATGCGGAATTTGCACAAATCAGGCCTTTTGAATGCGGAAATCGCCGAACAATTAAACATCTCCGTCAGCTATGTCAGAGCATGGCTATCCAGACAAGGCCTGAAAGCGAACCGAATCAGCGACAAACAGTTTAGCCGCTATCAGGAGCTTTACGAGAAATTCAAGAACGATAGCGAAATAGCGGAAATTTGCGGCGTTACGCCGTCCGCTGTGGCGCATTGGCGAAGAAAGCGGAATCTCCCAATAGTATAGCGGGAATCCGCCGCAAAGCGGCAAAATTAACCCTTGACAAAACAACGAACCTGTGCTATACTGTCAATAATCTGAACGGTGCGCCAACGCCGGACAGTGACAGTAAGTGCAGGAAGAGACTGCGCGGTTATTTTGTGCCTGTTTATCTCCCTTGGCGGGGAGTTTCAGGGCATACTCTATCGGTTTACCGTGTGGGTATGCGGCGCCGCTTCATGTCTCTTCCATGGAGCGGCGCCTTTTTGCGTTTTGGGAGGTGGGGATATGGACGAAAACCAGAGATTTTCCGTGTACATTGCGGAAAGCGAAAACTGTCTGCGGGACTGGATGGAGCAAAGCATTCCGGCGATTTCTTTGCACGGCCTGACGCTGGAAGAGGCGACTATGTTGCTTCAAATTTGCGCACGTCAGAAAGAACCGCACGACGCCGTAATGAAAATCGAGACGGCTGACTAACGGCAAAACCAATGCGAAACGGCATGACCGGGTGAAAACCCCCAGCGCTATATGGGAAACGGAGTTAGGCCGTGTTGGCAGAAGCCCCCAAATCCGGTTGAAGCCCGGAGTTTCCCCTTTATAATGCGGCATGATGGACTGTGTTGTCCGCCGCGCTTTAAGGCTTAGTGATTGCCTTGCACAAAATCACAATGCGGCATGAGGGACGGGGTTGACCGTTCGCCGCAAGCGGCATGAGGAACGGCGTGTGTCCGTTCGCCGCAATCAGTGAAAGGCGCTGTGATTGCCTATAAAATCACAATGGAGGGTATAAGCCATGTCTGAATTGTCCTATCTGAAAGTTTTTCTGGATTGGAGAACGGCAACGTGTAAACTGAGCTACGAGGAGCAGGGGCGTTTGATTAACGCGATGATAGCGTATGCCAGTGACGAAGAAAATGCGGACAGCCTGTTGACCGGGGACGAGGCTATTTTGTTTCCTGTATTCAAACTCCAAATTGACCGCGATAAAGCGGAAATCCGGAAAAAGAAGGAATCCAACGCCGAAAACGGCAAAAAAGGCGGAGCGCCTAAAGGCAATCAGAACGCGAGAAAACAACCCAAAACAACCGAAACAACCGAAACAACCGAAACAACCCAAAACAACCCAAAACAACCCAAACAACCCAAGACTAAGACTACTGACAATGACGAAGGACTATTGACTAATGACGAAGACGAATTAAATATTTCTTGCGCGGAGCCGTCTACGACGCCTCACGCGCCGTCCGCCGCGCCCGTTTTTCAAGTTCCGCTCAATGACAAGACGTTTTTCGACGTGACGGCGGACATGATAACGCGCTGGAAGGAACTGTATCCTGCTGTCAATGTCGAGCAGTCCATGCGGGATATTGTCGGGTGGTGTGAAGCGAACCCGAAGCAACGGAAAACCAGAAACGGCGCTATGCGGTTCTTGAACGCATGGATGGCAAGGGAACAGAACAAGGGCGGGAAAGGCTATCAGAACCGAGCGGGCGGCGGATACGGCGGGAATCAGGGCGGTTATGACTGGCACAATGACCCGGCGTATCAGAACATAATCTGACTGGGGGCGATATTATGCGGTTTAACAGCGGGAATGTCCCGAATGTGTCTGATTTGCTGACATACGGCGAAAATATGGACACTTCACGGGCGTTATGGTTTACCAGAAACCTTGACGATATGCTGTCCGTGGACAATTCGTGCATGATTGCGCCGGGGCGGTATCCGTTCAGGCCGGATGACTGGACGCGGTTGCACGGGTTTTTCGCCGCGTTTCCGTCCGTGTTTATCGCGGAGCCTGTGGAGACAATGGCGGCGCAATGGGCGGGGGAAATCCGCTCTCATTGCGAGGATATTCTTATCCTGACGCCGCGACAGGGCGCGTTTGGGAAGGCCAACAGCCTGAAAGAAATCCGGGATACGTGCGGAAGCCTTGCCGTAGACCATGTGTTGATAGGCGCCGTGGAGCATTCTCCGCGTGGATTGCTTGACCTTGCGGACATAAAGCCGTTCGAGAATATTTCCGTTTTGACCGGGTTCGGAGACCTTGACGCGGCGGTTGGCGGCTTTTACGCAAGCGAGTTGACCGTATGGACAGGCAAGCGCGGCGGCGGGAAATCAACGGTTCTTGGACAGGTTCTGCTTGAAAGCGTGAATATGGGCGTCCCTGTATGCGCATATTCCGGCGAATTGTCGGATTGGAGATTCCGCCAATGGATTGCGCAACAGGCGGCGGGGCCGAATTATGTCACGCCGTACTTGGACGAGGTGACGCGGAAAGAGCAGTTCCGAATCGCGCCGGAAGCCGAAAAGCGGATTGACGATTGGTGGCGGAAAAAGTTTTTCTTGTACGACAATAAGATTAAAAACGCGTCGCATGAGGAAAACATTATCCGCACGTTTGAGTACGCGGTTCGTAAACACGGGTGCGCGGTGTTTCTGCTGGACAATCTGATGGTTGTCGATTTCGAGGACACCCGGAGCAATCAGGAAAACTACTACCGGGCGCAAAGCGGATTCACGGGGCGGCTGGTGGAGTTTGCAAAAAAGCATGAAGTGCACGTCCATTTGGTGGTACACCCGCGAAAGACGCAAGGCAGGGGCGGAATTAGTGATGCCGACGACGTGGGCGGAAGCGGTGACATTACGAACCGGGCGGACAACGTTATCAGTATGGAGCGGCTAAGTGACGAAAAGGCGCAAGAACTGGGCTATTGCACGGTTTTGAGAGTGATTAAAAATCGTGATTTCGGGGAGACAGTCAAACTTTCGCTGGACTATGACCAGAAATCAAGGCGGTTTTATAAAGCTGGGACGGATGAGCTGTACAGACAATACGGGTGGCAGTGATGGACGCCGCCGACGTGATAAAGGCCGCGCTGACTATGCCGCAAGTGGCGGAAGTGTACGGCTTCACTCCAACGCAAAGCGGTTTCATCCGTTGCCCGTTCCATAGCGGCGGCGTGGAACGAACGCCGTCACTGAAACTCTATGACGGGCAAAAGGGATTTTACTGTTATTCATGCCACGCCGCCGGAACTGTGATTGATTTTACGATGAGACTTTTTGACGTTCCGTTCCCGGAAGCCGTCAAGAAGCTAAACGCCGATTTCAGGCTGGGGTTATCGCTTGAACGTCCAAACCGCGTTGAAATGTCCCGTGTTTTGAAAGAGCGTCAAGCGGAAGCACGGAAGCGGGAAGAATCGGAGCTAATCTGTCTTGGCCTGTTCGACATGGACGCGAAAGTAGCGGCGTTAATTCACGAAAACGAAACGGTTATGCGGGAAAACCCGCCGAAACTGGAAAACGGAACGCCTACGTATCCCGTCAAGTGGGTGCGGGCGATGAAGCGGAAAGAGCGGCTTTTGAACTGGAAGTATTATTACTCCGACGCGGAGCGGCATTTCAGGGAGACGGGATGTTTCCCGGATGATGTGACGGAACCCGTGATACGGCGGCTTATCCGGCACGGCGTGAAAATCTGGTATCATTGCGGCGGCGGTAAAATCCCGTCATGGATGACGGCGAAAGAGCTTGCGACGATTGACAAGGAAATCGCAAGAGAGTTTCTACGCCGGAAGGCGAAAATGGCTGTGTGAATCGTCAGGCATTGTTAGGAGCCGGGGGGATTGCTATGTATCAGGCTTTATATCGAAAATACCGCCCGAAGGCTTTTTCCGATGTTGTCGGGCAATCGCATATCACGCGCACATTGCAGAAACAGGTAGCGGAAGGCCGCACTTCCCACGCCTACCTGTTCACGGGCAGTCGCGGGACTGGAAAAACCACGTGCGCGAAAATCCTTTCCCGCGCCGTCAACTGCGAGAATCCGCAAGGCGGGAACCCGTGCGGGAAATGCGCGGCTTGCCTTACGCTGGAAGGGGGAAATTCGCTGGACGTGCTGGAACTCGACGCCGCGTCCAATAATGGCGTTGACCAAGTGCGGGCGTTGCGGGATGAAGCTATCTATCCGCCCGCAAACGTGCGGAAACGCGTGTACATTGTCGATGAGGTTCATATGCTTTCCACGTCGGCGTTTAACGCGCTCTTGAAGATACTGGAAGAGCCGCCGAAACACCTGATATTCATTCTTGCGACAACGGAATTGCAAAAAGTCCCCGCTACGATTTTATCACGCTGTCAGCGTTACGCATTCCGGCGCATTCAACCGTATGACATTGCGGAACATTTGCGCTATGTGGCGCGGTTGGAGAATATCCCGCTTACTGATGACGGCGCGGAACTGCTGGGGCGTCTTGCTGAGGGCGCGTTGCGTGACGGGCTGTCACTGCTTGACCAGTGCGCGGCGGCGGGTGAAACAGTGGACAGCGCCGCCGTACTGGATACGTTAGGCCTTGCCGGGAACATCCAAACGGCGAAACTGCTGGAAATGATTTTGAAAAAAGACATTTCGTCCGCGCTTGTCCTTTTCGGGGAACTCTATGACGGCGGACGCGACGGACAAACAATCTTGCGGGAATTGTCCGCGCTGGTTCGTGATTTGCTGTTACAGCGCATGGCGCCGGACGGAAGCGCGGCTTTGCTTTCGGGAGGATATGACGCCCGGACGCTCGAACATTTGCAAGCGTTGTCGGATGAAAGCCGCCTTTTGCGCATTGCCTCAACGTTACAGGGCGCGGAATCGCAAGACGGCGACCGTTTGAGCGCGGAACTTTATTTGTTGCGCCTGTGCGATGAGACGTTATCCGGGGATTTGACGGAATTAGTAAGCCGTATTGAGCGTTTGGAGGCCGGATATTCCGAAATTCCGCATGACGCGGAGAGCACCACGCAACATGATGAAACGCCTTTGCTGAATGACGCGCCGATTGATAATCCGACATTGGGCGATTTCAAAGCGAAAAATGACAGGCCGACGCAAGGCGAGGAGCCGGACAATATGCCGGAATCGCTTTCGGATGATGGGAATGCTCTGCTAGAAAAAGTCAGGGAACGTTTGCCGCCCATGTATCGCTCGTTCATGAACCAATGCAAGGCGGCGTTCGCGGACGGTGCGCTAAAGTTGTACGTTCAAGATTCCGCGACGGCGCAACGGTTGAATAATGAGCGCGTCAAGGCCGCGTTCCGTGAATTGAGCGGGACGGAATGCGTAATCGTGCGAAAATCGGAGGATATAACGCCGGAATTGCAAAAGAAAAATCGTGACGCGCTTGTAACGCTATGTCGCCAATGGCCTGATATTGTCACGATTATCGAAGCGTCCGCTTAGACGCGAGAATGGGGGTTTTGATATGGACGATTTAAAAGAAGCTACTCCAGCCGCATGGCGCGAGTACGAATCTGAAAAAGCGAAAGCGCGGAAAGAAGGCCTGTCGCCGGAGCAAGGGGTCAGCTACATCCATATAAGCGAATGCGCAAGGCAAAAGCGAAAAACCGCTGGCGGCTACCATTGGAAGGCGGCTGATTTAAGATGAAGCACTTAGGCGACGTTACCGGAATCAAAGGAAACGAGATTCCGAAAGTTGACGTTGTAACATTCGGCGCACCGTGTCAGGATTTGAGCATTGCTGGATTGCGCAAAGGAATGAAACGCGTCAATAACGGCGACAACGAAAACACGCGTTCCGGCCTTTTCTTTGAAGCAATCAGAATTATCGTGGAGATGAGGGAAGATGATAAGCGAAATGGACGGACAGGAATCTTTGTTCGACCAAGATTCGCCGTTTACGAGAACGTCCCCGGAGCGTTCAGTTCCAACAGAGGCCGCGACTTCCAGCGCGTCCTTACGGAATGCGTCAGAATCGCCGAACCGGACGCGCCTGACGTGCCTATCCCTCAAAAGGGTTGGACACGGGCAGGGTCTATCGTGGGAGACGGATTTTCAATCGCTTGGCGCGTACTCGACGCGCAATTTTGGGGAGTGCCCCAGCGTCGCCGTAGAATCGCGCTTGTCTGCGATTTTGGAGGACAATCCGCCGGAGAAATATGCTTTGTCGAAAGACGCTTGTCTGGGCATTTTGCGGAGAGCCGAGAAGCGCGGAAAGACATTGCCGGAGGCTTTGAGGCTTGCGCTTATCCGTCAGTCGCAAGAACCTTAACGGCGGAATGCGACGGAAGTTTTGACCCGGAGGGCAGAGGCGGAAACATAGTCGTGCAAAACAGCATGACCGGAATGCAACGTGACGCGGTGTTTTGCCTCCAAGGAAACGGTATAGACCGTTCAGATGGGGCAGGGTGCAATGGCAGGGGGTGGACGGAAGGCGTCAGTTACACGCTCAATACAATCGACCGCCATGCGGTTTGCGTCCCAATCCACGACAAGGCGACGCGCTATCAAGGCGGCGGAGTTGCGCGGAACGGAGACGGCGCGGGGAACGGTCTGGGCGTCGGGCATGACGGCGACCCATGCTTTACGCTAACGTCGGCTGACCGCCACGCCGTGTTCGCGGCCCACCAGAACCAGTGCGGCGAGATTCGACTGGGCAATGTTGCGAACACATTGTCAACCAACGGCAACGCCTCCGGGAGAAACGCGCCGCTGTGTTACGATGCGCGAGGCGACGGCGACGGGAAAACCGTCTGTACATTGGCCGGCGACCAACAGAACAGGGTGACGGAGTACACGGCGATTGTCGCCGCCGTGGACTGCCGTTGCGGAACGGAATCGGACGTGAACGGGACGTTGCAGGCGAAGGGAAACGGCGGATACAGTTTGAATACGAACATCACAATCCGTTGCGGAAGCGCCATTCGGCGCGTTACGCCGCTGGAATGCGAACGGCTTCAAGGCTTCCCGGACGGCTGGACGGACATAGGCGAATGGACGGACGAT
>JAZRAA010000028.1:0-1421 GCA_045634325.1 Acutalibacteraceae bacterium
TAACCACGATTTGAAAATGATGGACGCGGTTGCCGAAGTGGAAGAGATTGTCGGGCATCCGTCCACCTTTTCTCTTGATTGGAACGGCTACCATTTGGTGTTTTTGACCACCGAAATACACGCCGAATTGGGTCTTGGCCGCGGCGGTATTTTCAAAACGCAGTATATGTCTGCCGACACGCTTTTGTGGTTGCAAAACGACCTTGCCGCAAACACGTTGCCTTGTTTGGTGTTTACCCATTTTGCCCTTGCAGAAGACAGCGAAATAGAAGATGAATGTCTGTTTATGAAAAACCGACAAGCCGTCAAAGATATTCCCAAAAAAGACAAGCATCTTGTTGCGGTATTTTCAGGACACCAACACATCACAAAAACACACGTGGAAGACGGAGTTACCTACTAGCAATTAGGGTCTATGACCGCTTGCGGCAACCAAGAAGGCGTGCCTGACGGCGTATATTTTGAATTGGATTTACAAGAAGATGCCGTTGCCGTTACCGAAAAACATATCGTTATATAAAAAAAAGATGTTCAAGCAAAGCTTGAACATCTTTTTTATTTGAACGAATCTTTCAGTTTTTCAAAGAAGGTACGGCGTTTTTGGTATTGCTTATCACCCATTTTTGCATCAAACGCGAGCAACAGTTTCTTCTGCTCGTTAGTGAGATTTTTCGGGATTTCTACGGTGACGCGGAACAAGATGTCACCGCGGCCGCGACCGTTCAGATACGGCACACCTTTGCCTTTGAGCGTAAGTATTTCACCCGGTTGAATACCGTCTTTGATATCCAATTCTTCTTTGCCGTCCAAGGTAGGCACTTCTACGGTTGCACCCAAGGCTGCCTGCGTAAAGGTCAAAGGCAAATCGCACCACAAATTGAACCCGTCGCGTTCGAAAATCGGGTGCGGACGCACCGTTACACGCACATACAGGTCACCTGCAGGTCCGCCGTTGATGCCTGCGTTACCTTTGCCGCTAATACTGATGGTCTGTCCGTCGTCAATACCTGCAGGGATATTGATGCCCACCGACTGCCGTTTACGCACAGCACCGGCACCGTTACAGGTCGGACACGGACTATCGATAAATTTACCTTTGCCGCCACACTGCGAGCAGGTGGTTTGGGTGGACATAACACCAAAGGGCGTGCGCTGTTGACGGGTTTCCTGACCCGTACCGCGACAGTTGGGACATACGCGCGGTGTGGTGCCTTTTTTAGCGCCCGTACCGCCGCAATCGGCGCATTTTTCCACAATCGGCACTTCCACCTTTTTCTTGCAACCCTTTGCCGCTTCTTCAAAGGAAATGAACACCGTTGCGGTGACGTCACTGCCTTGACGGGGCGCATTGGGGTTGGCGCGGCGCGACCCGCCGCCACCAAAGAAGGAAGAGAAAATATCCCCGATATCAAAATCCATAC
>JAZRAA010000029.1:0-1056 GCA_045634325.1 Acutalibacteraceae bacterium
TGTCCCATTCTTCGATAGAAAGCACCATTCCGACGGTGGTATTGGTTAACGGTAACACCTGTGGTGAAGCAGAAGTGTTTGCAGGCGTGTTGCAGGAATTTGGCCGCGCTACCGTTATCGGTGAAAAGACGGTCGGTAAAGGTAAGGTACAGGATTTTGTCACCTTGCAGGCGGATAACTCTGCTATGTGGCTGACGGTTGGCGAAATTTCTTTGATTCGCGGCGGTGCCATTGAAGGCGTTGGTATTACACCGAATACGGTTGTGATGATGAGCGCGTATAAAACCGAGCGTATCGGCAAAATCGAAGATAAAGACGATGACCAACTGCAAGCGGCGTTGAAGGTGTTTGACACCAACGTTGCCGCAACGGTCGGTACCACCACGATAGGTGGTATGGTGGGCAGTACCACCGCTACCCAAGCGGAAACGGGCACGACCACTACAACAACTGCAGAATAACAAAAAAGGATGCGAAAGCATCCTTTTTTTAGGGAGAAAAAATGGCAAAGTATACGATAGTAGCAAGTGATTTGGACGGTACGCTGTTACAAGAAGATATGACGCTGAGTGCGGAAAACATCGCCGCTATAACCGCAATGGCGGGAAAAGGTGTATGGCTGGTGCCGTCGTCCGGCAGGACGCTGTGCGAAATGCCTGTGACCTTGCTCGACCATAGCGGCGTGCGATATGTGATATATTCTAACGGCGCGGCAATATGGGATAAACACACCAATACGCATACACACCTTTGTATGTCTCGTGCGCTGTCTCACGCTGTTTTAGACGTGTTAGCAGCATACGATTGCCATATCTTAATACGCCACGGCGGACAGTCGTATGTGGATAGCCGCATGGCAGATGAAAAGGCGTTTGAACGGTATCAATTGTGCGGTCCGCACCGCAACGTGATACAAAAGTACGCCGTTTTGAAGGATGATTTTCTCGCGTTTGTGGCATCGCTGGATATGATAGAATGTTACGCATTGTTTTTCAGCGACGACACGCAAATGGCACAAGCATCACAGCAGTTATCCTGTGTAGAAGGGTTGTCGGT
>JAZRAA010000030.1:0-2517 GCA_045634325.1 Acutalibacteraceae bacterium
GTAGTAAAATACGTCCCCGCCCGCCGACATGGATGCGGCATCCAGCATATTCACCTGGTTTGCTTGAAACGAAACCGACTGCGTGGAGATTTTTCCTGTTACCGAGAAAATGACTGCCGTAAACCCGTATTCCTTTAAAAGTGGGTAGGCATAGATATAATTGCTCATATACCCATCGTCAAAGGTGAGCATCACCGATTTTTCGGGGAGGGGCGCACCGTCATAAAACCACGCGACCAGTTGGTCGGGGGACACCGATTGATAGCCCTCGTTTTTGAGCCACTGCAACTGCTTTTCAAACTCTTCTTTGAAAGTGACGATGTCGTTGGTGGCATAGCGGCTTTGGTCGGTTTTGGACAGCATGTGGTGGTACATGAGCACCGGCACACTGTCAGGGGTGTTCACAAGAGCGCTGGTTTTGCGGCTTTCTGTTGCTCGTGAGAGTAGGATTGTTACCAACAGAGCAAATAAAAACGCTGCAATCGAGGAGAAACGGACGGTTTTGCGGGGCATACGGATACCTTCTTTTCGAAAATTAGTTGCATTGTTATAATACATGCATATTGCATGTTTTATATGCATCGGACAATACAAATTGTAGCTCCACCTTTACAAAAATTCGTCTTCCAAAATATGGTGGAAACCCCGCAAAAACGCTGTAATTTCACGGAAAACACGCCTTTTTACATGTTGAAAAGTGTGTTGAAATGGGGAAAATGGAGCAAAAAAATATAACGCTCTGTATATTTTCGGTGTATAATCGCCCTGTATATCTACAATTCGACAATTCACAAGTGGAAAACTTGTGGAAAAGTGGAAAATTGAGCGGTTTTTCACCTTTAGCACAAACGTGCGCACAAAAGGATAAAAATGCCGTTTTCGGCGCACCTGCAAGGGCGGTGTGCGTGGACGGCAAACCATTGTTTCACATGAAACAATTGCCATGAAAAAAGGGAGGAACCCATGCAATTTTTAGAAGAAAGTTATCAAGTTGCCGTGGTCGGCGCGGGACACGCGGGTATTGAAGCGGGTCTGGCGGCGGCACGTCTTGGTTGTAAGACCTGCGTGTTCACGGTGAATATGGATTGGGTGGGCAATATGCCGTGTAATCCCTCCATCGGCGGCACCGCAAAAGGACATCTGGTGCGGGAAATTGACGCGCTCGGTGGCGAAATGGGAAAAGCGGCGGATGCGACGTTTTTGCAGTCTCGCATGCTCAACCGTGGAAAAGGCCCCGCCGTGCATTCTCTTCGTGCGCAGATTGACCGCAGAGATTATGCGATGTATATGAAACACAAACTGGAATTGCAAGACAACCTTGCGTTACGGCAAGCGGAAATCACCGCCATTGCAAAAATCGATGACGGCAAATTCTTGCTCACCACCCGCCTTGGCGCACAGTATCTTGCGGATACGGTGGTGCTCGCAACCGGTACGTTTTTGAAAGGTCGCATTTTCGTGGGAGACGTGCATTATGAGGGCGGTCCCGACGGCGTGTTTGCCGCAACCGAACTGTCTGCTTCGTTGCAAGCGCTGGGTGTGGAATTACGCCGTTTTAAAACCGGCACGCCGTCCAGAGTGCTGCGCCGCAGCATTGATTTTTCCAATATGGAACGGCAAGAGGGGGAAGACCCCGTCACGCCGTTCTCGTTTGAAACGACAGAGCAACTGAAAAACACGCTGCCCTGCCATATTACCTGGACCACCGCCGAGACCAAAGCGGTCATCCACGAGAATTTACACCGTTCGCCGTTATACAGCGGTGTGATTGAGGGTGTCGGTCCGCGGTATTGCCCCAGTTTTGAGGATAAAGTGGTGCGGTTTGCGGAAAAAGAACGACATCAGGTGTTTATCGAGCCGTGCGGCAAAAACACCGAGGAAATGTATTTACAGGGGCTTAGTTCCTCGTTGCCGGTGGACGTGCAGTTGAAATTCCTGCGCACCATCCCCGGCTTAGAGAACGTACAGGTGATGCGCCCCGCTTATGCGATAGAATATGACTGTGTGGACCCGTTGCAACTGTCCGCCACGTTGGAATTCAAGAAAATCGAGGGTTTATACGGTGCGGGCCAGTTTAACGGCAGTTCGGGCTACGAAGAAGCGGCGGCACAAGGCTTGGTGGCGGGTGTCAACGCCGCCAACCGTGTACTTGGCCGTGCACCGCTTTTGTTAGACCGTGCAAGCGGGTATATCGGCACGCTCATTGATGATTTGGTGACAAAAGGGTGTTCTGACCCCTATCGCATGATGACTTCTCGTTCAGAATACCGCTTGGTGTTGCGCCAAGACAACGCAGACGAGCGGTTGACCCCCATCGGCAGAGAGGCCGGCTTGGTGGACGACGTGCGCTGGGCGCATTTCTGTGAACGGCAAACACTCAAAGCGGCAGAACGTGAGCGTTTGGAGAAAACGGTGTTACCGCCGAGCGATGCGCTCAATGCAATACTTGTTTCACGTGGAACAACCCCGCTGACCACGGGTGTCAAACTGATTGACCTGTTGCGCCGCCCGCAAATT
>JAZRAA010000031.1:0-96256 GCA_045634325.1 Acutalibacteraceae bacterium
AAGGAGCGGGTGGCCCGTCCGAAGCGAACCAGTAGCACCAAAAAGCCTTGAACCCTTTTGCGTTCAGGCGTTTTTACTTCTTCACTTTTCACCAAAAAACAGCACCAAGTAAAAACTTGGTGCTGTTTACTTTTTGTTTTACTGTTCGGTCGTGGTTGCCGTTGTGGTTTGTGTGGCGGTAGTGGTGGTGTCAACAGTGGTGCCATCGGTGGCATCTGCCGTCGTGGTAGTGCCGTCGGTATCCATCACGGTAGTGGTGGCATTCGCATCACCCGTCGTGGTCAATGCGGGGTCGCCGGTGGTGGTAAGCTGCGTACCACCATGTTCTTGACATAAACCGGGGATGTTAGATGCTTTATATACACCTATCTCGGTTTTGGGGCATTTATCGGTAGCGATATCACCGCTGGCAATACAGAATGCCAATTCCTCGGTGGTGCCTTTGAATTTATCAAACGTCTGCGGCTCTAAATCCTTGTGCAACGCTTTCATTGCTTTGCTCCACAAGTTTTTGGCGGTTTTGGTTTGGGTTTTGCGGAGTGCTTGGTTGCCGTCATAGCCAAACCAAGTGGTCGCAACATAATAGGAACTGCCACCACAGAAATACACGTCGTTGTTATCGTGTGCCGTACCGGTTTTACCGAACAACTCCCAGCCGTCCCAAGCAGCACCGATTTCTTTTGCGGTACCGTAAGTAGTGACACGTTGCATCAAACGATTCATCACGTATGCAGAATCGGTATCCATCACACGAATATTCTGCGGGCCCGCTTTGAGTAACAGTTCGCCGTCCTCACGGGTGCCGTTTTCGTATACCTCATAATAGGTGTACGGCTCATTATAATAACCGCCGTTGCCGTACACGGCATACGCCGCAGTCATATCACGGGCATACACGCCTTTGGTGAGTGCGCCCAGCGCTAACGGTGCGTGGGAAATATCGGTCAAAATCTGTCCCGTTTCGGTTGCTTGTGATTTCACCAGCGAAGACAGTTTGAAAATCGAGGTCGCAAAATCAAACGATTTCTGCGGTGTTACCTCATCTACCAAACGTGCCGCAATAGTGTTGAGCGATTCTTGTAGCGCATAATAAATGAACTGCGGACCATTATCTTTGGGTTTGGACTCGTAGTTTGCGGGCCACTCTTTGCCATCGTCTAACGTTTTGAGCGGTGCGTCCTGTAATTCGCTGGACCAATGCACGATATCCATCGCAATGGCGGGGCCGTATGCCGTCAGCGGTTTAATGGACGAACCGGGGGAACGATAGGATTGGGTGGAACGGTTAAAGTCACGTTTACCCGTCTTTTCACCTCTGCCACCCACCGTGGCGACCACTCTGCCGTCATAATCCATCACAAACATACACGTTTGCGGTTGTTCCTTATCCCCCTCAATAGCGGCGGGATAGTTTTCTTCGTTTTTGAACACCTCTTCTACCGCTTTTTGCTCGGACGGGATTTCGGCAGAATAGATATTAAGACCGCCGTAGAATACCAGTTGGGTTGCATACTGTTCGGTGTAGCCGTATTGGTCTTGCAAATCCGCAATCAAATCTTCAATGACCAAATCGACATAGTAATCCCAAGTAGCCGCGTGCTGTACGCCACTGGTATAGTGCAATTCCTCGCCCACCGCCTGTACGTATTCGTCGTCGGTGATGAAACCCAATTCGTTCATTTTCTTTAAAATAACCAACTGACGATTGCGCACATTTTCGGGGTGGGTATACGGATTATAGCGTGAAGGGTTGTTGGTGATACCTGCCAGCACCGCACATTCCGCAATGGACAGCTCACTCACTTCTTTGCCGAAGAAGTAGTTAGCGCCCATGCCGACGCCTATCACGTTACCGGACAACGGCAGATTGTTTAAATATGCTTCTAAAATTTGTTCTTTGTCGTATAGCTTCTCCATTTCTACCGCGCGGAGAATTTCGGTGATTTTACGGGTCCACTGCTTTTCGTTTTCGCCTGTGGTGACCTTAATCAACTGTTGCGTGATGGTGGAACCGCCAAATTCCACGTCATTAAAATGCAAAATGGAGTTGGCAAACGCCGCCACGGTACGTTTCCAGTCCACGCCGTAGTGGGTTTCAAAGCGTTCATCCTCAATGGCAATTACCGCCAATTGCATGTATCGCGGAATTTCCTCGATGTCCACCCAAATGGAGTTGACACCCTCTAAATGTTCGTATTCATACCACTCGCCGTTTTTCTCGTTTTTCACCCAAATAATCGAAGTGGCATCCATCGAAAGATTGTTGAGATTGGGCAAGCCGGTGGTGCCGTCAAAGTTGTTGACCACATATACCACCGCAACACAACCGACGATACTCACTGTTATCACGCCGATGAGGAAAATCGACAGCGCTACCGTCCCCATCCGCCGCCAAAAGCGTCTCATCTTGGCTTTGGAGGGCAACAGCCGCTTGATTTCGCGCGGATGTTTCCACAAATATGCAATCACCGCACCAATGTCCCGCACTTTCTGCGGAATATCACGGATTTTTTGCGGAATATCACGGAAAAATTTCCGCATTTTACGGTCGGCAACACGCAGTCGTTCATTGAAGCTCTTGGACATATCGTGCAAACCACCTTTCTAAAATAAAACTCTACATATATAAAGGTAGTATACCTCTTTTGCGTAAAAAAGTCAATTATAGGCGGTTAAAATCCCCCGTTTTGCACCATACTACGCATAGGGTGACAAGATGAATGCGTGAAAGGCATCGAAAGATGCCGCCTGTGAGACGGGTTTTGATGGCGCTTGTCACCCTATAAGGAGGAAACGCAATGCGACAAACGGTACGATTGGTCATTTTGGGTGTGGCGACGGCGACGGTGCTGGCTACCGTTATATTGGCAGTGTTGTACGTGCAATACGGCAGACAAATCCCCCGCACCACCAAAGACGGCACGCCCGCTATGTATACCCTCAGCCAGTGGCAAGGACAACTGGCGGTGTTCGAGGGGGAAGCGGCGTTTCCGATGATGTTGTATGAAGTGCCGATAGCCTCTCTGCCCGCCGACGAACAGGAAAAACTAAAAGACGGTATTGCGGTGGCAAGCGCAAAAGAACTGCAACTGCTTTTAGAGGATTATACATCGTAACACCTTTACAAAACACCTTTTTTGCGGTATACTTATATACTACCCATTTAAGAAACCGTAACAGATTTAAGGCTGAGAAAGGTGAAAACGATGGCTGTATTTTCGCTCAAAAAAATAGCCGCTCTGGCGCAGAACCGACAAGCGTACTTGCGTGGTATTTCGTTGTATAACGCAGGAAAAGTGCGTGCGTTTACACGTGTGCGCAGTGATTTTTACGCCGCATTTTTCTCCGCACGTGTCGAAGGCGAAGACGGTGAGGAATATGAAACCGAAGTGGGATTTGACAGTGCAGGCGAAGCCGAATGGGTGAGTTGTACCTGTTCGCATTACCACGAGGGTGAAGGCGCATGCCGTCATATCGTGGGAATGCTTACCGATAAATATTACCGTGATATGCTCGGTGGGGTTACCACCGCTTCTACCCTTATCTCCCCCGCCGTGCGCACCGCACAAAGCGCAAAAGCGTTGCTGGAAAAATACCCCCGTCGTGACGTGGCTTCCCTGCGTGCCGCCGAAAATGTCGGGGATATCCGCTTGAAAGTTACCCTCTCGCTGTCGGGACTGCGTCCCATGGCGACCTTTTCATTGGAACACGGCAGAACCTATATCGTCAAAAACATTGCCGCTTTTGTGCACGCAGTGCAATATGGCGAGACCGTTACATACGGTAAAGATTGTTCCTTTTTCCATCATCCGTCGGCGTTCACCACGGATAGTCTGCCGCTCCTGCATTTTCTGCGTGCCGAGGCGAATGCTTTGGTGCAATACGGACGCACGCTGCCGGAAGGCAGAGAACTGCCCCTGTCCGCAGGTGCGCTGGACCGTTTGGTGACACTGCTTGCCGAAAAACCGTTTTCGGTACGGGTGGGCGGTGACAACCGTTTGGTGACGTTGCACCACGGTGACCCCGCTGTCAGCATCACCGTTAAAGACACAAAAGGTGGGTTTGTGTTTTCCACCACCCCCGCCGTGCCGTTGTGCGGTAACGAGCATTTATACGTACTCACCCGCAACACACTGCACCGTTGTTCCAAAGCATTTGCCGCTTTGGCGGAAGAATGGCTGATTGCCGCCTATCACGAGCGAGACGGACTCACGGTGGAAACAGCGGATATGCCCGCATTTTGTGCGCAGGTGTTGCCTGCCGTGCGGGAAGTATTGCCCATTAACGGTGAACAACTGTTATATGCCTATCTCCCGCTCACACCGCAACCGCAAATCTATCTCGATTGTCCCGAAGAAGGTACCATCACCGCCAAAGTGCAATTTGCATACGGTGATAACATCATTCCGCTGTTCACCGACGTGCGCAAAGGAGAACGCCGCGACACCCGTTTGGAACGTGCGGTGCGGGTATTGATTGAACGATATTTCACCGGCTTTTTGCCCGAAACGGGGGAAGTGACTTTCCACGGGGACGAGCAAACGGTGTATACCTTCCTGACCGAAGGATTGCCCGCACTGGAAGCGTTAGCGGCGGTGTTTGCCACCGATAATTTCAAACGTTTGCGCCCCACCACCCCGCCCGAAGTGTCGGTGGGGGTACAGGTACAAGGGGATTTGCTGGAACTTTCCATCGACCTTTCGGATTGGAGTAAAGAGGAACTGTCCCGTCTGCTGACACAGTTCCGTGAACGGAAGAGTTACACCCGCTTACGCAGTGGCGCATATATCCCGCTGACCGATCAGACGGTGCAAGCGCTCGCATTATTATCCGAAGAACTGGATTTGACGCCCGCAGAACTCAAAAGCGGGAAAATTTCTCTGCCACGCTACCGTGCGTTGCAGTTGCAATCACTGTTGCGACACCGACCCGCCGTGCATTTCCGTCAAGACGAGGTGTTTGTCGCACTGGCACAATCTCTGCGGGATGCGGCAAAACAACCCGCCACCATCCCCTCTGCTCTTGAAAACGTCCTGCGCCCCTACCAGAAAGACGGATTCCGTTGGCTCAAAGCGTTGGATAATGCGGGGTTCGGCGGTATTTTGGCAGACGATATGGGTCTTGGTAAAACCCTGCAAATAATCACGCTGTTTTGTGCGTACGAGGGAGAGCTGCCATCGTTAGTGGTGTGCCCCACCTCGCTGGTGCTCAACTGGAAAAACGAACTGGAAAAATTTGCGCCCGAATTGTCGGTGCTCACCGTCACGGGAGATGCCGTCACCCGTGCACAATTACTGCAAACCGCCCGCTCGTATCAGGTGGTCATCACCTCTTACGATATGCTCAAACGTGATATTGCGTGTTATCGTGATTTGGAGTTTCAGTATCACGTTTTAGATGAAGCGCAGTATATCAAAAACCAAAAAACACAAAACGCCAAAGCGGTCAAGGCGATACAATCCCGCCGCCGATTTGCGCTGACCGGTACGCCGATGGAAAATCGGTTGTCGGAACTGTGGAGTATTTTTGATTTTCTGATGCCACAGTTTTTGTATAGCTATACACGGTTTAAAAACCGTTTTGAACTGCCTGCGGTGCGGGATGGCGACGACCAAGCACTCACCCATCTGTCCTCCATCGTCGCACCGTTTTTGATGCGCCGTTTGAAAGCGGACGTGTTGACCGAACTCCCGCCCAAAACCGAGCAAATCTTTTCTGCGCAAATGGTGGGCACGCAGCGTGACCTATATGCCGCTTGTGCAGCGCAAATCAAAGAGCACATTGACATAGCAGTGCAGGACGGCAGTTTTGAAAAACAAAAACTGTCGGTGCTGTCTTTACTCACCCGCTTGCGCCAAATCTGTTGCGACCCCGCACTTTGTACCGACGGTTTTACCGATAACAGTTGTAAACGTGAAGCGTGTCTGGAACTGTTGAGGCAAGCAAAAGCCGCAGGACATCGTGTGTTATTGTTCTCGCAATTCACTTCTATGCTCGCTTTGTTGGAATCGGATTTGAAAGCCGCCGGCATTTCCTATTATAAACTCACCGGCAGCACCCCCGCCAATGAACGTGCAAAATTGGTCAACGCATTTAATGGCGGTGGCGCAGACGTGTTCTTGATTTCACTCAAAGCGGGCGGCACGGGATTAAACCTCACCGGTGCGGATATGGTCATTCACTATGACCCGTGGTGGAACGCCGCCGCCGAACAGCAAGCCACCGACCGTGCACACCGCATCGGGCAAACCCGCTCGGTACAGGTCATTCGACTGGTGGCAAAGGATACCGTGGAAGAAAAAATCTTGCAATTACAAGCAACCAAACAACACCTCGCCGATGCCGTTTTGCGTGGTGGCGTGACCTCTCTGCACAGCATTTCGGCAGAAGAATTGTTGTCCCTGTTATAAAAAAAGAAGCACGAAATTTTCGTGCTTCTTTTTTTGTTATACAGTTGTTTTTTGGCGTTTACGGTATGCCACAAAATCCTGTAACAGCATTTTGATGATTGCCATAATGGGTACGCTGATAAACATACCCCAGAATCCAAACAAACCGCCGCCAACCGTGATGGCAAACAACACATAAATCGGACGCATGCCCATTGCCGTGCTGATGATTTTCGGTTGCAGAATATTGGCGTCGAGCTGTTGCATCACCACCACATATATCAATACACCGATGGCGCTGTAAATGTTTTGGGAAACGAGCGCAACCACCACCGCAACGACACCGCCGATGATCGCACCGAAATACGGGATGAAATTTAAAATACCGATGAGACAACCGAGCAATACCGCTTGCGGCAGTCGGAACAACGATAATCCTATCACCATCAATATGGATACTACCACGGCATCTACCAGCGCGCCGTAGAGGTAATTATAGAAAATGGAAGCGGATTTGTGTGCGTATAACGAAAAGATTTTCAGTACCCGCTCGTTGACCACCGCACCCATCAAAGCTTTGGTTGCACGCAACAAAGATTCTCTTTGTGCCAACATATACACCGACACAATCAGTGCCATGATAACTTCTACCACCGAAGAGGTAACCGAAATGAGTCCTTGGAATGCAGTGAGCAGTGTGCTGGTGTTGGCAAGCGACAGCAATTTCTGGTATGCCAACTGGTAGGCACTTTGCACCGTTTCGGTCAATCCCAAGCGGTCAAACAGTCCGCCTTGCGCCGTGTATTCGGACAACCATGCGGACAGGCTTGCATAGTAACCGGGCAGGTTTTTCACCAAAGATAAAATACCGTTATACAACGCAGGCAGTAACAGCACCAATATGCCCGCCAGCACCGCCAAAAACAGTATATATACCACCGCAACCGCAATATATCGTGCGGTTGCTTTCACCAATTTGTTGTTGGCACGCAACAGCCATTGTTCCAAACGGTTGCACGGCGCATACAACAAAAACGTGATGACAAAGCCGATGATGAACGGGGTGAAAATGCCGATAAACGCCGACAACCCCGCCGTGAACCCACTAAAATTTCCAATGGTTTTATAGGCGAGTACCCCTACCACGATGAGTGATACCCACCACAGCCAACGGATCACGCCGTTATTCTTTTTCATTTGCCTTACCTCCCGACAGATTGGTTATGCGGTATATCCGTCTACGGTCATCCGCATCCGCACCCGCTCCATAAATATCTTTTGCTACCATAGCACTGCGCCGTGTACGGCAAATCGCAATCCGCAACAAGCGGTACACATACGCAGCGGGCAAGCAACGAACAGCAAGTGCTCTGTATCGTTTGTGATGCCGCATATACTTGGCGCAAGGGAACAGCATCCGCAAAAACGCATATCCACGCCCTTTTTTCGCAACCAATGCCGCATTCTGATGCGCTTGCCGTGCGAACAATCCCGCTTTGAGCAGGTGCTGTTGCATAAAGGCGGCATCTTCTTTGCGTATCTGCATCGTTTCAAACGGCGAGGCAATCCCCCACCACGTTTCTATCAACGAAAATGCCGTTTTGACATAATCCAAAATGCCAAGCGGCCGTAACACCGTCTCCAGCGTTTCGGCAGACGGCAAAAATCCGCTTTTGCACAGCACCGCTAAATCCATATACGAGCGCACACCGGGACTGTTGGTGGCAAGATGGCGCATCTGATGTGCCAGCAGATATACCGTGTGGAAAGTGCGGTCAAGGGTATAATACCCCAACCCCTCATCGTACACGATATGTTGCGGTGCGGTTTCCAAGTACACCCGCAACGCCGTGTATCCATACGGCACGTCTTTTCCCAACGTGAAATGAAACTCCACCAAAACGTCTGCACGGCGAATACAAATTTGCATGCTGTCGCTTTCCAGCACCGCATCCGCATTTGCTTCCAAAAAAGTTTTGAGTGCATCCGCATGTGACGGCGGCACATACACATCCAAATCACCAAACGTGCGCAATTCTTTTACGGGATACAGCGCACTCAACACAGGTCCTTTGACAAATGCAAAGGGGATATTGGCTGCAAGCAATTGTTCGTGCAACTGCTCGCACACCGCCAAGCGATTGGCAAACACACCCAGCGTCTGATAAAAAAACCGCTCAAACCCCACCGCCATTTGCGGCGGCAAAGCGGATAGGTGCGGTTGCAACATATACCCGCACACGCCCTCCATGGCAGTGTACCGACACACTTCACGCAATACGGCAATATCCACCTCATGCGGCGGCGGTGCGGTTTCCCCCCGCACAAATGCGCCTACTATATCAAAAAAATACTGCGCTTCTTTTTGCATATGGCAATCTCCCATACTCTTACTTATTATATACTACCACACCCATACGTAATTGTCTATGAAAACTTTGTAAACGCTCTGTTGGTTTGTTGCAAATTGAGAAAAATTTACAGCGTGTACTCTTGACAATGTTGCAAAATGCTACTACAATTATATGTGAGAGGAAAAGCCGTGTATAAAACAAAGAGGAGGAAAACTATGCAACAAAAAGTCTTGACCTTTCACGTGGACGGACAATATATCCGCACGCAACGTGAAAAGGTGGTAGCAGACAGTCGCAATTATTTGGTTGCGCAATTCTATTTTTCGGAACAGTGGCAGGAATTACCCAAAACCGCCGTGTTTCAAAGCGTGAGCGGTGAGGTATACCACGTGCTGTTGGAGGATGACCGCTGTATGATACCGCCGGAGGTGATTATCCCCACTCACTTTTTGGTGTCAGTGTTCGGTGGTGACCGTTTGACCGCTGATACGGCAACGGTGGAGGTGAGTGCGTCCGGCTATGCTGCGGGCGGAGAAGCGCCCGTGCCCACGCCCGACTTATATACACAATTGGTGTCAACGGTGGAAACCGAGCGACAGTTGGCGCAAGCCGCAGCGGTGACAGCGTCCGAAAAAGCCGAACTGTGCCGCACCGACGCTGATATGGCAGGTACGCATGCCGTAACCGCTTCGGTGGCGGCAGATGATGCCGCCGCTAAAGCGACCGCCGCCGCATTTTATGCCGAACAGAGTGCGCAAGCACTGGAAAATGCGCAGACCACCCTTGATAACGTGGAAACGTTGATGGAGACCATTCCCGACGTGGTGGATACAACCGCCGCACTGAATCAGCGGGTAACCGACGTCGAAGCGGAAATGGATGCCACCACCCAGCGTATGGCACAAGCGGAGGAAACCCTCGCAGATTACAAGGCTACTACCACGGTGCCGTATGTAATCGGAAGCGGTGAAGGAGACAGGTCCTTGATACAATGGTGCGACAAAAACATTGTCGAAGGGTTACAGGTGATACAGGTCGGCGCAGGCATCACCGACTGCCCCGAAACGACCTGTCTGGCATTTTATGCCTGCGACCAAGGTGGCGGCAGACGTGCGCTGTGCGTATTCGGTCATGCAGGCTCGCTGTATTTCCGCACGTACAAAAACGGCGTTTGGTACAGTTGGAGAAGCGTAACCGGCACTGCCGTGCAATAAAAAACCGCGTCCTGCTTGGCGAACAACCCAAAAGCAGGGCGCTGTTTTTATGCGTTTTGCAACAAAAGTCTAAAACAACACAAAAACCCCTTGAAAAACGGTCAATTATGGTATATACTATACAAAGACAGTTCAATTTGTTATAAATTTTTATGCATTTTTCGACAAAAATCACCGAAAGGGGCACTTCCCATGAAAGATTTCACTGCAAAAAAAATTCGCAACGTCGCATTCGTCGGTCACGCCGGTTCCGGTAAGACCTCGCTGGCAGAGGCATGTTTTTACATGACCGGTCAGGCAGAGAGACTGGGCCGCACCGCAGACGGCAACACAATTTGCGATTTTGATGCGGAGGAAATCCGCCGCGGCGCATCCGTTTCTACTGCAATTTTGCCGCTGGAATGGAAAGAAACCAAAATCAATCTGCTGGACACCCCCGGTTTGTTTGATTTCGCGGGCGGACGGCAAGAAGGCATCCGTGCGGCAGGCTCGGCTGTTATCGTGTTGTCCGGCAAGAGTGGTGTAACCGTCGGTGCGGAAAAAGGATTTGCCGCCGCACAGAAAAAGAAAATCGCTACCATGTTCTTTGTGAATAAGTTGGATAGTTCGCACGCCGATTTTTATAAAGTGTTCGAGGACTTGAAAACCAAATTCGGTCCGATGGTGTGTCCGATTGTGGTGCCGCACGTGGTTGACCGCAAAGTAGAATGCTATGTGAACCTGTTAGAATACCGTGCGTATACATACAAAGACGGCAAAGCAGAAAGCGTGCCGTTGCCCGATATGGGACACCGCTTGGAAGGCTTGCGCACCGCTATTTGCGAAGCGGTTGCGGAAACCAGCGAAGAATTGATGGAAAAATATTTTTCGGGCGAGGAATTTACGCCTGATGAACTCATTATGGGTCTTGCCAGCGGTATCCGCAAAGGCGAAATCGCACCCGTGTTCTGCGGCTCTGCGTTGGAGTTGGAAGGCATTGACCAACTGCTCAACGGTCTGCTGTGGTTGGCACCGTGGGCGGAATCGGTTGCTGGCGAAATCGCACAAACACCCGACGGCGATATCGTGGAAATCGAAGTGGACGCAAACGGCCCCACCGCCGCAATTGTGTTTAAAACCACCGTTGACCCGTTTGTGGGTAAACTGTTATATTTCAAGGTGATTCGCGGTAAGGTGCAAGCAGACTCTATGCTGTATAACCCCCGCACAGGTGAAGCAGAGAAAATCGGTAAGGTCATGTACGTGCGAGGCAAGAAAACCGAGGACGCACCTTTCATTGGCGCAGGTGATATCGGCGCAGTTGCCAAACTGGCGAACACCGCTACAGGTGATACGCTCTGTTCCGCTGCCGCACAGGTTATTCTGCCGCCGGTGGAATTCGAAGCACCCTGTTTCTCCATGGCAGTGAGTGCCGTGAAGAAAGGCGAAGAAGAAAAGGTCGCATCGGGCTTAAATCGTTTGTGCGAAGAAGACCCGACGCTGAAATTCTATACCAATACCGAAACAAAAGAAGCCATTTTGAGCGGTCTGGGTGAACAGCATCTCGACGTTGCGGCATCCAAACTGCAATCGAAATTCGGCGTTGAAGTCACCATGCAACAACCCCGTGTGGCATACCGCGAAACCATCCGCAAAACCGTCAAAGTGCAAGGCAGACACAAAAAACAATCCGGCGGTCACGGACAGTTCGGTGACGTGTGGATTGAGTTCTCGCCGTGCGACAGCGAAGAGCTGGTATTTGAAGAAACCGTGTTTGGCGGTGCGGTGCCCAAGAACTACTTCCCCGCCGTCGAAAAAGGCTTGCGAGACAGCGCACAGGTCGGCACCCTCGCAGGATACCCGATGGTAGGTGTCAAAGCGGTGCTCACCGACGGCTCGTATCACCCTGTTGACTCGTCCGAAATGGCGTTCAAAACCGCCGCTTCCCTCGCATTCAAAGCGGGTATCCCGCAGGCAAACCCCGTGTTATTGGAGCCGCTGGGTATGCTCAATGCATTCGTGCCCGCCGATAACACCGGCGACGTGATGGGCGAAATTACCCGCCGCCGCGGTCGTGTGCTCGGCATGGAACCCGCTGAGGACGGCAACACGTGTGTCACCGCCGAAGTGCCCATGGCAGAAATGCACGATTTCTGCACACTGCTTCGTTCTGCCACCCAAGGCAGAGGCTACTTCACGCTGGACTTCGCCCGCTATTCAGAAGCGCCCGCATCGGTCACGCAAGAAGTGTGCGCCGGCTATAAAGCAGAAGAATAATCTACTCGTTTTTACGCCCGCTCGAAAGAGCGGGCGTATTTTTTCTTGCCAAGAAAAGAATAAATTAGTATACTGTATAAGAAGAGAGGTGGCAACATGAATAAGAAAAAACTGTTTTTGTGCATCGGCGGCGCAGTCGCCGCACTCGCCGTCACGTTTGGCGTACTGCTGATTAGCGGTGTTTTTGCGCCCGCTGACGACGGGAACGGTCTGCAACTGGGTGAACTGCCCACCTATGACGGCGGCACGGCAGGTGAAGTGATGAAAGGTGACAATAACCAAATCACCTATCTCGTTGACCAAACCACCGAAAAGGAATTTTCCGCATATCTGAAAAAACTCAAACGAGGCGGCTTTCAAGCGTATGCGAGCAACACGGTTGAAGTAGAGGCGGGGCAAAACCTGTTTGCTTCTTTTACCAAAAAGGACAGCAACACGGTATATGCCTATTACATCGCAAGCGAAAACCGTGCGCATATCGTGCAGTTGCCGACAGACACACTGCTCGAAAACCGCAAACAAGACAACTCCTACACCGCAAAATCCAAAGTGTGTGAGCCGTTGTTTACACAAGTACAACTCAAATATGACCGCGCTACCGAAGGTATGTCCTATCTGTTGCGGTTATCCGACGGCAGATTTATCGTGATTGACGGCGGCGCTGCGGAAGCAGATAATTATGAAAGCGACCATCTGTATGCGCTGATGCAAGAGCAAAACGTGCTGGATACCATCACCGTAGCGGCATGGTTTTTCACACATCCGCACGGCGACCACATCGGTGCGGCAACCGAATTTTTAAACCGTTTTGACGAAAACGACCTCAAAATTCAGCAAATACTGTACAATTTTGAATCGGGTTCTCGCGCGGGTAATTTCGGGACAGCAGTAGGAAAATGGGAAAACCTCGGCACAAAAGTGATTACCCCGCACACGGGACAGGTATACCATATTGCGGATGCGAAAATCGAAATTTTACATACCGTAGAGGATTTTTACCCGCTCACCACCCGTGACCTCACCGAAAATGGCACCAACAATACCTCCATTGCGTTCTGCATTGAAATCGCAGG
The DNA here is from genome assembly GCA_045634325.1 of Acutalibacteraceae bacterium. Lineage (GTDB taxonomy): Bacteria > Bacillota > Clostridia > Oscillospirales > Acutalibacteraceae > URNF01. The sequence goes on from JAZRAA010000031.1 coordinate 13,287, forward strand.
ACAAAAAATCACCATGCTGGGCGACCTCGGCGAGACCGGCAGTGATGAGTTAGTTGCCATGTGGGGCGCACACCTCAAAAGCGACATTATGCAGCTTGCACACCACGGTATGCCCGGCGGCACGGTGGAACTGTATAGCACCATCGACCCCATCGTTGTAGTCAATCCCGCCATGGCTTTCAGCCACGTGCAATATTACAACGAATTCCGTTACTATCAAAAGGACACCACCCGTGCGGGACAGGCGTTTTGGTGGCTGTATGACAACGATGCGTGGCAGTATGACCTGGGCACCGGAAACGTGCAAGAAGTTATCATTGCCGGCTTCTCCGAAGAAACGTTACAGTTGCCGTATTATCCGCCGACAAACGGCGAATATTTCTCCAACCGCAACAAAAACGGCTATCGGTTCGCAGAACCGTCAGAACGCCCCGACACCACCTTGCCCACACCGTATATGGACTTGCAATTCACCGACGGCGTGGTGACAAACATCGGTAGTGCCGACGTGACCGTTGATAATAGAAGCGGTTTTGTGGATAGCCAAACCGTTTATTATAAAGGAGAAGCGATAGAAGTAGACGCATTCCGCGCAAACGCCAACTCGGGCGCACGCATCACCGCTACCCTCAACGATATCGCCACTCCCGCGGATTTTGAGAAATTGGTGAACGGCGGTATCACGTTTGAGATGTGCATCACGTTTGACAATCTGCCCGAAGTGCCCAGCTATCCCTATAATCTGTTCGGCAGCAGAGCTGCAGGCGGCTTGATGCTGTCCATAGAAAACTCCACCTTGAACCTGCATTTCAAAATGGCGGACAGCGCCTGCGCCGATCCGGCGGATGCCATGCCGTATGCCATCGACCGCAACTGGAATGGCAATATCGTGGGTGGTAACACGGTGCAACATATCGTCGCAACCTTTAACCCCACCGACAAAACCCTCACGCTGTATCAAAACGGCGTAGCAGTGAGTGCCGGCAAAATGAGCGGTGACTACGAAGCGTTGCTGACCGAGGGGTATAACCAACTCGGCATCGGCTACAACCCCGCATCCAACGATATCGCACTCACTGCACTGACCGGCTATACGCTGATAGAAAGCCGTGTGTACGACACCTGTTTGACCCCCGACCAAGTCGCTCTTGCCTATTTCGAAACCACCGATACGTTTCAATAATACATGAAGACCCCCCGTCAAAATGACGGGGGGTTCGTATGCAATAAAAAGAATTTCTTACCTAAACCTAACGGCTTTCTATATCTCGCAACTGATTTTCTTTAAGTTCTTTCAACTTTTCTAGACTTATATCCACATAAATACAGTCGGCACACACGCCCGCTATATCCAAACGGATTTCCTCTAACATACATGCATTGTCACTTTGATAGATACAGAAAATATTTTCACAAATCATATCATCACCCTTTAAAATATAGCACACGCAAAAATAAAACGCAACCATAAATGGTTATATAAATACAACCGAAAATGAGCATAATATTATTTTGGGTGATGAGTATGTTTAAAATTGACAATGAACTGAAAAACGCAAACACGCCGCGCACCGTGCGTTTTACCGAATCGCTTTTTGAACGGCTTAACAAAACTGCGGCAAACAACAATATCTCCTTTAATTTACTCGTGTTGCAGTGCTGTAAATATGCACTTGACAACATAGAAAGCGAAGAAAGCAAGTAAAAAAAGATGCACGAAATTTTCGTGCATCTTTTTTATCTTATATGGAATAAGAAATCTCGCAATAACGGGGTTTTCTTATTCAATTTCCTGTTCTAACGCATCGAACGCAGGTGTGGAAAAGAATTCTCCCAAAGTAATTTCTAAACCGTCACAAAACTTTTTAATGGTAACGATGGACACGTCCCGCCGTTTCTCGTCCAGCATGCTGTATGCCGTGGACGGCGTGACACCTGCTATATTCGCCAGTTCATTTACTTTTATGTTTCGTTGTTGACACAACTCTTTAAATCTTTCAGCTACAACATCTTTAACGCTCATACGCTCACCTCGAAAATATTGTATGGAATTTTACGTTATTGCGTATACGCGCTTGCGTATATAAAGAAAAAATGATATACTATCTCCTATGGAAAGAATGAGGTGACTTGTATGAAATGTGAAAACAATTTGTGTATTTATGAGTCTGACGGGGATTGCACCCTAACCGAAATTTACATAGACAGTTTAGGCATGTGTACGGAGTGTATACGTGCTGCGATAGATGAAAATATATTGAGAGAAGCAAAAACTAAGCGGAGAGATAACATAAACGCCCAACACGGCGTAAGGTGACACAAGCAATAAAACCTCGTTTGCATTGCGTAGTTATCTTTTTATCCGCACAATATTTTAAATAATTTCACTTAAACAGACAAAAAACACCTAAATTTTCTAGACAATACCAATGAAATATGCTATACTCCCCTTAAGATGACATATTAAACGGTGCATCGTAAAAAAGGAGGAATATTGATGAAAAAGTATTCGTGTGTGTTTTTGTGCCTGTGTATTCTGCTGACATTGTTTTCAGGCATATCCGTATCGGCACAGACGACCGACACTGCCATCGAGATGATTGAAATCGACGGTGTCCCCGCCCCTGTCGCCGGCGAAACCATCGCTCCTGTGGATATTCCGACCGACGAAGAAGACAACTTTACGGTGACGGGCGAATGGATGGACGAATACATGGAGCAGGCGGTTTCCGGTGTGTTCGAGGATGGCCAAGTATATTATCTGGTGCTTACCCTGACAGCAAAAGAGGGATACGTCTTCTCCGAAGACTATATCGAAGCATACGTTGACGGGGAGTATGCCTGGTCATACATAATGGATGACCCTGCTGTTGCCTATATTGAATTGCGGTATTCCCTGCGCGAAAAAATCGACACCATCACGGTTGACGGCATTGTTGATGCGGTGATAGGCGAGCAGGCATCGGTGGATACCATTACCATTCCCGCAGACGCCCCCTATTCCATCGAATCAACAACATGGATGAACGCTGCCGACGGTGAGCTCTTTAACGGTGTGTTTACCGATGGCGCGGCGTATGAACTGGAGATTACCCTTATCCCAAATGATGGGTATGAGTTCGACGAATATGCAACGCTGATGGTCAACGGCGAAGAGGATGGAGAATCGTTTATCTTCCCCGAAAGCGTAAACATCTATCGGTTCTATGAATTTCTGCTGCCGATTGAGTCGGTTGCATTACCCGCTTATCCGACAATACCCGATGAATATATACCGAATGAAGAACCGCTGATAGATGAAGACGCATATGAGGTCTATGGCATGTGGGGCGTCCTTTCCGATGATGGCGAGTTTGAGGAACACGAAGGCAGTTTTGAGCAAGGTAAAACCTATTATTTCAGCTATTACATCACGGTTAAAACCGGCTATCATATGACGGACGATACCGTGATTACCGTGGGCGGAGAAGAGGCAACGGGCGCTTTCAATCAAAAGTTCACAACAATAGCAGTTTTGTATAAAGTATACGACCTCGCAGGTCTTGAGCCGATTCACGTGGTTGATATCACCGTTTCTAACCCCGTAATCGGCGAACCGATTGACAAGGATGCCTACACCCTCCCCGATGGCGCGGGATATACCATTGAGGAATTTGCCTGGGCTATGTCTCCCGACGGCGCACTGCTCAACAGCGAGGATGTCGGTGACACCTTCCAAGAAGATATGCATTATTTGATAGTGGGACAAATCAATGTCGCTCCGGGATATATTTTTGCAGATGATGTTGTTATCTATGTAAACAGCAAAAAAATAAACAACCACGCACTGACCGAGTTGCTGTTTGGCATTAACCCCATTACTCCCACAATGTGTGTGATACTGCATGAGTTTGGTCAGCCGATTGAAAAGCAACCCGAATCCGAGCGTGAACCAGAGCCCGAACCCGAGCCGAAACCCGAACCCGAGCCGGAACCCGAGCCCGAACCCGAGCCGGAACCCGAGCCGGAGCCCGAGCCGGAACCCGAACCGGAACCCGAACCGGAGCCCGAGCCGGAACCGGAACCCGAGCCGGAGCCCGAGCCCGAACCGAAGCCCGCGCCCAAGCCTGAGGAAAATAAGAACAAGAGTCCCCAAACCGGCGACACTTTCCCGTTAACCGCTACGCTGACGGTGTTGGTGTTGTCTCTGACGGCTCTGATCGTTACCGCACGTCCCAAAAAAGAAACCTCACCCAAGAAATGAGTGAGCCATAAAAAGTTAAAGTGCCGAGAAACCTTGATTTCTCGGCACTTTTTTGGCGCGCTTGAAGGAATTCGAATCCCCGACCTTCCGCTTAGGAGGCGGACGCTCTATCCTGCTGAGCTACAAGCGCATATTGTTTTGCTTGATTGTACTATGAAACCGCCTTTTTGTCAATTCCATCACCATGCACCCGCTCCGAAAGATTTTTCGAAATGAAAGCGTTTCATTTTCTGCGTGGTTTTTCACTTTTCCACCATGTTTTCCATATATTTTTGCAATTTCCATAAAAAAACTTGCAGAAAAGATTGAAACGAAGCGGTTTTTTATGCTACAATGTGTCTGTCCGATGAAAAATTCTCGTGAATGCTATGTATATCTTGCATATCAACGCATTTTCCTTTATAATATCCTGTATAGACACTCTCCCAAGGAGGATACCCATGATTTGTGAGAATATACTGGACGCCATCGGCAACACCCCCATTATCCGACTCAACCGTATGGTAGATACGGATAGTGCAGAAATCTTGGTGAAGTTCGAGGGTCTCAACGTCGGCGGCTCGATTAAAACCCGCACCGCTTTCAATATGATTCGTGATGCGGAGCAAAAAGGACTTTTGAACAGCGACACCATCATCGTAGAGCCTACCTCGGGAAACCAAGGCATCGGGCTGGCTTTGGTAGGTGCGGTACGCGGCTATAAAACCATTATCATTATGCCTGATTCGGTCAGCGAAGAACGGCGTAAACTGGTGAACCAATACGGTGCCGAGGTGCGTTTGGTGCACGATGCGGGCGACATCGGTGCTTGCATCGAAGAATGTTTGGAAATGGCACTGAAAATGCAACGCGAAGACCCCCGTGTGTTCGTGCCGCAACAGTTCGAAAATCCCGCTAACGTCGAAATCCAACGTCGTCAAACCGGTGTGGAAATTTTGAACCAGGTGGACGGTCCGATTGACGGTTTTTGTTCGGGTATCGGCACGGGCGGTACCATCACCGGTATCGGTGGTGCGCTCAAAGAGAAAAATCCGCACATGACCATCTGGGCGGTGGAGCCCGAAAACGCCGCTATTTTATCCGGCGGTTCGATTGGCACGCATCTGCAAATGGGTATCGGTGACGGCATCATCCCCGCCATCCTCGATTGCGACATTTATGACGACGTTTGCATCGTCAAAGACGAGGAAGCCCTGCAAACTTCCCGTGATTTAGCGGCAAAAGAGGGTATCCTTTGCGGTATCAGCAGCGGTACCAACGTCGCCGCCGCTATTCGCCTCGCAAAGAAACTTGGCCCCGGTAAACGTGTGGTAACCGTACTGCCGGATACCGCTGAACGCTATTTCTCCACACCTTTGTTTGAAAAACCTTGTATAAATACTTGATTTTCGACAAAAAATACAGTAAAATAAGTAAGTTAAAAAAGCCTAATGGCTGACACAGAAGGGAAAATGGTTTATGGAACAAAAAGAACGCAGAGTGGGTACTATCTCCCGCGGTATCCGTTGCCCCATCATTCGTGAAGGTGACAACCTCGCCGCTATCGTGACCGACAGCGTGTTGGAAGCCGCAAAATGCGAAGGCTTCGAATTGCGTGACCGTGATGTCATCTCCTTGACCGAGTCTATCGTCGCCAGAGCACAAGGCAACTACGCATCAGTGGATGCCATCGCCGCTGACGTACGTGCAAAATTGGGTGGCGGCACTATCGGTGTCATCTTCCCCATCCTGTCCCGTAACCGTTTCGCTGTTTGCCTCAAAGGTATCGCCAAAGGCGCGAAAAAAATCGTGCTGATGCTCAGCTACCCCTCCGACGAAGTGGGTAACCATTTGGCAACCTACGAACTGATTGACGAGGCGGGTATCAACCCCTATTCCGACGTTTTGAGCCTCGAAAGATACCGTGAGGTATTCGGCGTGCAGAAACTCGAATTTACCGGCGTGGATTACGTGCAATATTATGCTGACCTCATCCGTGAACAAGGCGCCCAAGTGGAAATCATCTTCGCCAACCAAGCAAAAGCCATCCTCGACTATACCGACTGCGTGCTGACCTGCGACATTCACACCCGTGAACGCAGCAAACGTTTGCTCAAAGCGGCAGGCGCAAAAGCGGTGTGCGGTCTGGACGATATTTTGAACGCCCCTGTGAACGGCAGCGGCTGTAACGAAAAATACGGTCTGCTCGGTTCCAATAAATCCACCGAAGATACCATCAAATTGTTCCCCCGTGACTGTCAAGCACTGGTGCTGGATATCCAAAAACGCATTTTGGAAGCCACCGGCAAACACGTGGAAGTGATGGTGTACGGCGACGGCGCTTTCAAAGACCCCAAAGGCAAAATTTGGGAACTTGCCGACCCGGTGGTGTCCCCTGCATTCACCGACGGCCTCATTGGTACGCCCAACGAACTCAAGCTCAAATACTTGGCGGACAACGATTTCAAAGATTTGTCCGGCGAAGAATTGAAAAAAGCCATCTCCGACAGCATCAAAGCCAAAGACGGCAGCAGCTTAGTGGGTAACATGGCGGCGCAAGGCACCACCCCCCGTCAGCTGACCGACCTCATCGGCTCGCTGTGCGACCTGACCAGCGGTTCGGGTGACAAAGGTACCCCCGTTGTGTTGGTACAAGGCTATTTCGATAATTACACCAACTGATAGAGCTAGGAGGAACAAATTATGGATTGTAACGTTCGCCCCGCCGATATGGCGCGCATCACTACCAAAGAACTCGCAGATGCTTTCATTGCCGAACAGGTCGCCGCTGTGCGTGAACAGGTCGGTGATAAAAAAGTGTTGCTCGCCCTTTCCGGCGGCGTAGATTCCTCCGTTGTGGCAGCTCTGCTCATCAAAGCTATCGGCAAACAGCTCGTTTGCGTGCACGTCAACCACGGTTTGATGCGCAAAGGCGAATCCGAAGCGGTTATTGATATGTTCCAAGGCGAACTGGATGCGAACCTTGTGTACGTCGATGCGACCGACCGTTTCCTTGACCTTCTCGCAGGTGTTTCCGACCCCGAGAAAAAGAGAAAAATTATCGGCGCAGAATTCATTAACGTGTTTGCGGATGAAGCCAGAAAACTGGAAGGCGTGTCCTTCTTGGGTCAAGGCACCATCTACCCCGATATTTTGGAAAGCATCAAACAAGCGGAAGGCAAAAAAGCCGTTAAATCCCATCATAACGTGGGCGGCTTGCCGGAAGATTTGCAGTTCGAATTGGTAGAGCCTCTGAAACTCTTGTTCAAAGACGAAGTGCGTGTTGTTGGCGAAGCGCTTGGCTTGCCGCACGCAATGGTATATCGTCAGCCGTTCCCCGGCCCCGGCCTTGGCGTGCGTTGTCTGGGCGCTATCACCCGTGACCGTCTGCACGCTTTGCGTGAAGCAGACGCTATCCTGCGTGACGAGTTCGACAAATGCGGCCTCGCAGAAAAAGTTTGGCAGTATTTCGTGGTTGTGCCGGACATCAAGAGCGTCGGGGTAAAAGACGAAAGCCGCTATGAAGGCTGGCCCGCAATCATCCGTGCAGTGAACACCACCGATGCCATGACCGCCACCATCGAAGAAATCCCCTATGCCGTATTGCATACCATCGTTAATCGCATCACCTGCGAAGTGGACGGTATCAACCGCGTTCTGATGGACCTCACGCCCAAGCCTGTCGGCACGATTGAGTGGGAATAATACCAAAAACGCTGAAAGCCCGCATAAACACTGGGCTTTTGAGACTCAAAAAGCCTCGTGGCAACGTTTTGGCAACATCTGAAAATTATTCATAGATAAAATTAAGAGCTATTAGATTTTAGTTTGAAATCTAATAGCTCTTTTTTGTCATCTAAATGATAAGTATTTGAGCTTTCTCTTGGGCACTTTATCCATCGGGCTTTTTAACACTCAAACTGTAAATGTCCGCAAGGAACAAAGTGTGTGCTAAAACACTGTGACTTCTATAAAAAAAGGGGGGGATTGTCGAAAAAATGCTCGGAATTTGTATTATAAGTAATATTTTTTTAAAAGTATTAACATTTCACTTGGTTTCAATTGACAAAAGTAATCAAAAATAGTACACTTATTCTATATAAGTATGCTAAAAATTATATTTAAAGAAAGGGCTATCCTATGGCAGTTACCACACAATTGCAAATAGAACAAAAAGTGCAAGCATTACTTGGTAACGAAGAATTAACCTTTACTGAGGAAGAGCTTCAAAAAGGCTATAACAGCTTTTATAATAGGGTGACTAAAAGAGTTATCGATGTTGTGTTGGCCTGCATTGCCGTATTGCTTCTGTCGCCCTGTTACATACTTGTCGGTTTGTGTGTTGTTATTGAAAGTGGGTTTCCGATTTTTTATCGAGCAGACCGGGGTGGTTATAAAGGGAAAACCTTTAAAATCAACAAATTCAGAAGCATGGTTAAAGAAGCGGATAAAATAGGTGGCGGCACGACGGCCTTAAACGACAGTCGCATAACCCGAGTGGGCGCTTTTTTGAGAAAAACCAAATTAGATGAAACGGCTCAACTTTTCAATATCATCAACGGCAGTATGAGCTTCGTTGGCCCAAGACCTGAACTTCTGCAATATACCAACGCTTATGATGACACTGAAATGAACATTCTGAACGTTCGTCCGGGAATTACCGATTTCAGTTCCTTGACATTTATAAATTTAGACGAAATTGTGGGCGACTTGGATGCTGATGAGATGTATGAGAAATACGTCTTGAAAAAGAAAAATGCGTTAAGGCTCAAATACGTAAAAGAAGTTTCCTTTAAAACAGACGTTAAATTATTTTTCGCAACCGTTTTTCGCGTCTTGAACAAAATCTCGAAGATATTAAAAATACTTAAAAAGTAGGATCTGATATGGAGTACATAACACTTAAAAACTCAAACTTAAAGGTTTCTCGCTTTCAAATGGGCGGTTGCCCGATGGGCGGCTTCGGTTGGGGAGAAACACATGAACAAGACTTTTTGGATGCCATTAACGTTGCCATTGAAAAAGGCGTTAATTTCTTTGATACTGCCGACATATACGGGCTTGGTCAAAGCGAGTTGACCTTGGCAAAAGGCGTTCAGGGCAAAAGGGATAAAATCGTCATTCAATCCAAGTTCGGCGTGAGACGCCAAAACGGAAAAACCGTTTATGATAACAGCCCCGCATACATGCGTCAGGCATTGGAAGAAAGTTTGAAAAGGCTCAATACCGATTATCTAGATGTTTACGTCATCCACTATCGTGACAACACCCCTATCGAAGAGGTGGTTGACGGTTTAAAGACATTGCAAAAAGAAGGCAAAATTCGTTATTTCGGTTTAAGCAATATTACAAAAGAACATTTAACGGAATTACTTCCATACAAAAACCTTTTTGTGAATTGTCAGCATGAATATTCACTTGCCTGCCGTATTCATGAAGCCGCTTTGCTTGAGGAAGTGGAGAAACTTAACGTAACGCCGTTGACTTGGGGAAGCTTGGGACAAGGCGTTTTGACCGGCAAATACGATATCAACACCGTTTTCGATGCTTCTGACAGAAGAAGCCGAGACGTATATGTAAATTTCCATGGCGAAAAGTTAAAGAAAAATCTGGAAATTGTTGAAAAACTGAGGCCCATTGCGAAAAATCATAATAAAACAATTCCCGCCGTAGCCATACGATTTATTTTGGATAACATAAAAGACTCGGTTGTGATTGCGGGCGTCAAAACCGAAAAAGAAATGCTTTCGAATCTGGAGGCTCTTGATTGGCATTTGACCGAGGAAGAACTGCAGATTTTAAACGAGGCTTCATTATGAGCGCCGATGCTAAGCGAAAAGATATAAACGTTTTATATTCCATAGGTGCAATACTTGCGGTTTTTGGCCATTCCCATCCAAATAATTGGTCAAGTTTTGCAGGAACGGTGTTTTATCACACAATCGTTTTTATCTATACTTTCCATATGCCCTTGTTTTTTGTCATAGCGGGCATCCTGCTCTATAATTCAAAATCCATAAGAATCAAAAGTTTTAGTCAATTTATAAAAGAGAAAGCGTTTAAGCTTTTGACTCCCTATGTGGTCTTAAGCGCAATATTTTTAATCCCTAAAGGATATGTTGAGCACGGAAGCCTCGGATTTTTGAGTTTTGAATTTATTGTAAAATCGTTCTTAATACCAAGACAAAACATATGGGGGCATTTTTGGTTTCTGCCGACCTTGTTTATTTGTTACTTTGTATTGGGCGGTTGCAAAAAACTAGTTGCAAGGTTCGATAAAAAGTTTTTTTGGTGGATTGTACTTCCGCTTTGTGCTATAAGCATAGGCTTTTGGGTATCACCCATTAAAACGAATTGGTTTGCGCTTAAAGATGTTACCGAAAATGCATTTTATATGGTTTTGGGCATGGCGTTGGCATTATGCGAGAAAAGATTGGTCTTGAAACCAAACAAATGCTTGATGACAATATGCTCGATTGTGCTTGCCGCAGTTTCCGTTATGCTTTATATTTTCAAATATAGCCGTGAAGGCAAGATGATTATTTCAATTTGTATGGTTTTGGCGTTACTCCTTTTTGCCAAACTCATAGGTTCGTTTTTACAAAAACAGTTCGATTTCATTAGCAAAAACGTTTTTGTAATTTATATTTGTTCTTGGATTTTTCAATCTTTAATGATGATTTTGCTTGAAAAACTGCATTGTAAACTGGCAGTTATGGCGCCGATGCTGTTTGTCATTGGTATTGCGGCACCGATTGTGATAGCATCGTTGTATAAAAAGACCAAAAAACTTAACTGCAAATTTTTTGATTTGTGCTTAGGTGTGAGATAGGAGAAAATATGGATAGTTACGCTCTTGCTTGGAAAATCAGACGTCATGGCATTGAAATGACCCACCTTTCAGGTGGCAGTCATATTGGTGCCATTATGTCGGTTGCTGATATTATTGCGGTGCTGTATACCGACATTTTAAAGTTTGACCCTCAAAACCCTTGTTCGCCTCAAAGAGATAGATTCATCTTGAGCAAGGGACATGCAGGGGCGTCCATTTATGCCGCCTTGGCTGAGAGCGGTTTCTTTGACGTGGACGAATTAAAGACACATTACCAAGACGGAAGCAGATTGAGCGGTCATGTATCCCATCATGTTCCCGGCGTCGATTTTTCGACGGGTTCACTCGGGCACGGGCTCTCGGCGGCTACGGGCATGGCGTACGCACTAAAAAAAGACGGCAGAAGCGAGCGCGCTTTCGTCGTAATGGGCGACGGCGAATGTAACGAAGGCTCGGTTTTTGAAGCGGCTCTCTTTGCAAATCACTTTAGACTTCATAATTTGATTGCCGTAATTGACCATAACCGCATGCAAAGTTTGGACTATAACGAAAACACCCTTGAAATCGAGGATGTTGCCGCAAAGTGGCGCGCATTTGGTTGGAATGTTATGGATATAGACGGACATAATCACGATGCATTAAAGGCTGCGTTTCGTGCTGCTTTAAACGAAAAAGATAAGCCCACCGTTATCATTGCAAACACGGTCAAGGGCAAAGGCGTTTCCTTTATGGAAATGGATATTTTATGGCATTATCGTTTCCCGCATGACGGTTGGGAATATGATACCGCGGTAACGGAATTACATAAATGTAAGCCCGCAGGCGTTGTTGACGTCTATACGCCCAACGGTATTGAAAACCCCGATTTGAACGTTGCACTTGATGGCAAAGACCACACCATGACCGAAACATGGAAGCCTTCCTTTTTAGATAAGCCTAGAAGGGTTAATTCTTTACAAGATGTGAAAAGCAAAAAAACTATTAAGGAGGGAAATAAATGAGAGATACATTTGTCAAAACCTTAATAGAACTTGCCAAACAGGACAAAAACATTGAACTTGTCACGGGCGACCTCGGATTTGGCGTTTTAAAACCGTACTGGGAGGCATTGCCCGACCAGTTCACAAACGCCGGTATCGCAGAACAAAATATGACCACCGTGGCAGCCGGCATGGCTCTAACGGGGAAAAATGTTTTCACATATTCCATAGGTAATTTCCCCACGCTTCGTTGCTTGGAGCAAATAAGAAACGATTGTGCCTACCACAACGCGAACGTTAAAATCGTTTGTGTCGGCGGAGGATTCGTTTATGGTGCATTGGGTATGAGTCATCATGCCACAGAAGATATTGCCATACTCCGTGCTTTGCCGGACGTTGTGGTTTTAGCCCCGGGCGATCTTTTAGAGGCAGAAGAGGCAACAAAAGCAATGGCTAAACATACCGGCACTTGTTATTTAAGACTTGGCCGTGGTGGCGAAAAACGAATTCACGAGAAAATAGAAAACTTTGAAATCGGCAAAGCTATACGGGTTAAAAACGGAACAAAAGTTGCCATCTTTTCAACAGGGGCAATCTTTGAAGAAGTTGCGGGGGCAGTTGAGATTTTAAAAACGCATAAGATAGACCCCGCGGTTTACACCTTCCCCACCGTTAAACCTCTGGACATAGACGTTATAAATACTGTTGCAAAAGATTTCGACCTTATCGTCACGATTGAGGAACAAAACATCGTAGGCGGGTTTGGCTCTGCCGTGGCAGAGGTGCTTGCTGAACAGACAACCAAAGCAAAACTTCTGAGAATAGGACTCAACGATACATATTCGACCATTGTCGGCAGTCAAAAATATTTAAGAAGTCAGTTCGGGATTGACTCTGTTGGCATTGCAGAAAAAACATTGAAAGCTTTGTAGGAAACACTTTATGAAAAAAAGAGTTTTGATGGTTGTGAATGATTTTACGACCATTTACAATTTCAGGATTGAGCTTGTTGAATATTTTATAAAAATGGGACTTGAGGTTTATATTGCGCTGCCTTTTGATGAACGCAACATCAAATTGACCGAAAAAGGTGCTGCCGTACTTCCACTTAAAATCAACCGTTTTGGCACGAACCCCATTGAAGATTTGAAAACAACGCTTCAATTGAGAAAGATTATAAAAAAGATAAAGCCTGATGTGGTGTTTACGTATACTGCAAAGCCCAACATTTATGGCGGACTTGCTTGCAGAATCACCAAAACGCCGTACGTTGCCAACGTAACCGGCCTTGGCGCGAACTTTGAAAAACAGAACGTGATTGCCAAAATAATGCTTATGCTTCAAAAAGTTGCATATAAAAAAGCAAGAATGGTGTTTTTCCAAAATAGCAGTAATTTGAAATTCTTTAGAGAGAAAAAGGTTGTTACAAAAAATTACGGCTTGTTACCCGGCTCCGGTGTGAACTTGGCTGCAAATCCGTTTGAAGTATATCCTAAAAACAGCATAACAAAATTTATCACCATCGCAAGAGTGCGTAAAGACAAGGGATATAACGAGCTGTTTTATGCCATTAACAAAGCAATAGAAAACAACCTAAAAGCAGAATTTCATATCGTTGGTTGGTATGAGGATGACGAATACAAAAAGAAAGTTGAAGCCTTTAAAGATTGTCATACTGTCATCTTTTATGACGGTGTCGAACATGAACAAGTGCATAAACTTTTGAAAAATTGCGATTGTTTAATTCACCCCTCTCATCACGAGGGTATGAGTAACGTCATATTAGAAGCAGCGGCTTGCGGTAGAAGTTGTATTGTATCCGACATCCCCGGCTGCGTTGAGGGGGTAAACGATCAAGAAACCGGCTTTTATTTCGCCGTTAAAAACGCGCAGGACCTTTATGAGAAAATTGAAAAATTTTGCAGTTTAACAGACAAAGAAAAAGCCACGATGGGTAAATTAGGCCGTCAAAAAGCAGAAAAAGAATTTGACCGACAATTTATTATCGATACATACTATGAGTTCTTAAAATAAATGGAGTGATAGCGATGTCTTTATATGACAAAATCGTAAACAAAGAAGAGAAAATTTCGCTTGTGGGACTTGGCTACGTGGGAATGCCCATCGCAGTTGCGTTTGCAAAAAAAGTGGACGTTATCGGGTTCGACCTGAACAAAAAGAAGATAGAGCTTTATAAAGCCGGTATCGACCCCACCAACGAAGTCGGCAACGAAGCTATTAAAAACACAGCGGTTGCATTTACTGCCGATGAAACAAAACTTCGCGAAGCGAAATTCCACATTGTTGCTGTTCCCACCCCTGTGAATGATGACCACACTCCCGACTTAACCCCCGTTGAAGGTGCTTCTCAAATTGTCGGTCGCAATCTCACGAAGGGCTCTATTGTGGTTTATGAATCCACGGTTTATCCGGGTGTTACCGAAGACATTTGCATCCCCATTCTCGAAAAGGAATCGGGACTTAAATGTGGCGTGGACTTCAAGGTGGGTTACAGCCCGGAAAGAATCAATCCCGGCGATAAAGTGCACCGCCTCGAAACAATCGTCAAAATCGTAAGCGGCATAGATGAAGAATCGCTCGAAGACATTGCCAAGGTTTATGAACTTGTTGTTGAAGCAGGTGTGCATCGTGCTGAAAGCATCAAAGTTGCCGAGGCAGCCAAGGTCATCGAAAACAGCCAACGTGATATCAATATCGCCTTTATGAATGAGCTTTCCATTATATTTAATAAAATGGGCATTGATACCCAGTCGGTTCTAAAAGCCGCCGGCACTAAATGGAACTTCTTAAAGTTTTTCCCTGGCCTTGTTGGTGGCCACTGCATTGGCGTAGACCCATATTACCTTACATACAAAGCTGAACAGCTTGGTTACCACAGCCAAATCATTCTTTCAGGTCGCCGTATTAACGACGATATGGGCAAATATGTTGCCCAAAGCGTTGTGAAAAATCTTATTAAAGCCGACGTTGCCATAAAACAGGCTAAAGTTGCCATCCTCGGCTTCACCTTTAAGGAAAACTGCCCCGATACCCGCAACACGAAGATTGTTGATATTTATAATGAGTTAAAAGAATACGGTATTACGGCAACGGTTGCCGACCCCGCCGCCGACGCCGATGAAGCCAAGTGGCTTTATGGTATGGAATTTGTGGACATGAGCGCCATTCAGGACTGTGACGCAGTTATTCTTGCAGTTGCACACGACCAATTCAAAAATCTTACCCCCGCTGATTTTGACAAGATGTTTAAATCGGATGATAACAGCAAAAAGGTGCTTGCGGATATCAAGGGACTTCTTTGCCGCAAAGAATATGAAGCTTTGGGCTATAACTATTGGAGATTGTAATTTATGGGCTACAAACATTTAAAATTTCCCGAAAATTCGTTGTTCTTGGTAACGGGCGGCGCCGGATTTATTGGTTCTAATCTTTGTGAAGCCATACTCCGTTTGGGTTACAAGGTGCGTTGTCTGGATGACCTTTCAACCGGCAAACAAGAAAATGTTGATATGTTTCTCTATAACCCCAATTACGAGTTTATCAAGGGCGACATCAAAGACCTTGATACTTGTATGAAGGCTTGCAAGGGTGTAGATTATGTGCTCAACCAAGCGGCTTGGGGGTCGGTTCCGAGAAGCATCGAAATGCCGTTATTTTATAACATAAATAACATAACCGGCACCCTCAACATGCTTGAAGCTGCAAGGCTAAACGGCGTCAAAAAATTCGTTTACGCCTCTTCATCTTCGGTTTACGGCGACGAACCCAACCTGCCCAAAACCGAAGGCAGAGAAGGCAATCTTTTGTCCCCTTACGCGCTAACCAAGCGGTGTGATGAGGAATGGGCAAAACAATACACCATGCATTACGGGCTGGACACGTACGGCCTGCGCTATTTTAACGTTTTCGGTCGCAGACAAAACCCCGACGGTGCGTATGCGGCTGTCATCCCCAAATTCATAAAAATGCTGCTTAACGATGAAACACCGACCATCAACGGCGACGGCAAGCAAAGCCGTGACTTTACGTATATTGAAAACGTTATTGAAGCCAACTTAAAAGCTTGTTTAGCCTCTGGTGAAGCGGCAGGTAACGCTTTTAATATTGCATACGGCGGCCGTGAATATTTGATTGATATTTATCACTCCCTGACAACAGCGTTAAATAAGGATATCAAGCCAAACTTTGGCCCCGACCGCAAGGGTGACATTAAACATAGTAATGCAGATATCACCAAAGCGAGAAAACTGCTCGGATACGACCCCGATTACGACTTTGAACGCGGTTTAAACGAGGCAATCGAGTGGTATAAGGAGAATTTGTGACATTATGAAAAAAGTGATGGTTGTTTTTGGCACACGCCCAGAAGCTATTAAGATGTGTCCATTGGTAAATGAGCTTAAGTCGCGTAGCATGTTCGACGTTACGGTTTGCGTTACGGGACAGCATCGCGAGATGTTGGATCAGGTTTTAGACGTTTTTGACGTAGTGCCTAATTATGATTTGAGTATCATGAAGGACAAGCAGACACTTTTTGATATCACAATTGATATTCTGAATTCAATAAAGAGCGTTATATCGGAAGTGAACCCTGATGTTGTTCTGGTTCATGGGGATACGTCTACCACGTTCGTTACCTCGCTTGCGTGCTTTTATTTGAGAGTCCCTGTTGGGCATGTAGAGGCGGGACTTAGAACCTATAATATCTATTCTCCGTATCCCGAGGAATTTAATAGACAGGCGGTAGGTTTGCTATCTTGCTTCAACTTTGCACCGACGGAATTGTCAAAGAATAATTTATTGAATGAAGGAAAAAATGCAGAAAGCATTTATGTGACAGGAAATACGGCTATTGACGCTCTTAAAACAACCGTCAAGGATGATTATGAACATGAGGAGCTCTCCTGGGCAAAGGATGCTCGTCTTATTACAATTACGGCTCACAGAAGAGAAAATCTTGGAGAACCTATGCGCCAGATGTTCAGAGCGATCAAAAGGATACTGGATGAATATGAAGATGTTAAAGCCATATATCCGATACACAAAAATCCCGTTGTAAGACAGACTGCAGACGAGATATTTGGAGACAGCGAAAGAATTCATATTATAGAGCCTTTGCAGGTAATAGATTTCCATAATTTTTTGTCGCGAAGCTATATGATTTTGACTGACAGCGGCGGAGTTCAGGAGGAGGCCCCTTCACTAGGCAAGCCGGTTTTGGTTATGCGTGATACTACGGAAAGACCCGAGGGAATCGCGGCGGGAACCTTGAAATTGGTAGGTACCAATGAAGAGACCATATACCGCAATTTTAAATTGCTTTTAGATAACGAAGAAGAATACAAAAAGATGAGTATGGCTTCAAATCCTTACGGCGACGGCTTTGCTTGCAAGAGAATAGCCGATATTCTGGAGAAGAAATTATGAGAAAAATTTTGTTTATAACAACAAGAAACGTCGTTACCACTTGCGGTGAGTTGAGACTGATAAAAAACAGGGCCGCGACTCTTTATAACGAATACGGATACGTTACGGATTATCTTGCCTTGGTGACAAAAAAAGACAAATCTAAGTGTGAGCCGTTGGGCTTTGATAGCACCTTGACTTTTTTTGAGTATAGCTTAAAAAATCCTTTGACATATTTTGCGGCGCAAAAAAGGCTTTTGAGGGAGATAAAAAACAAGCTGGGCAACAACAAATACGACTTTGTTATTATTTCGGGTTCTCTTGCTTTCAAGTACGTCAAAGAGGTAAGAAAGATAGACAGTGCTATCACAGTTTTCGCAGACGTACACGGCGCGGCAGAGGAATTGACCGAATTCAAAGGTAACGGCATTATCAAGAAATCTCGCTCGCTTGGATTTTATAGGCTTTTCAAGTACTATGAAAAGAAATATCTGCCCAAGTTTGATGATTATTTCGTTGTGTCAAAGGGCTTGAAGCGATATCTTTTTGAGCGGTACGGAATAGATAAAAATATTCACATCGTTCCTTGCGCCGTTCAGCTGGAAGACTATTCTGCGGAGGACTTGAAGCGATTCAGAAAAGATGCTAGGGAAAAATATGGAATAAAGGAAGATGAGATTCTGTTCGTATACTCGGGCGGCGTTTCACCGTGGCAGTGTATTGAACAAACAGTTGATATATTCAAAAAGATAAAGCTGAAGGATTCCGAAAACAAGTGCAAATTGCTTATACTGTCGGGGGATTTGGAATATATCCAAAAATTTGGGGACGAGCATATTCTTGTTGATTCCTTAACTGCAAATTTGATTCCTTTAACGTTGCCTTCTGCCGACTTTGCATTTATGCTCAGAGAGGATTACGTGACCAACAACGTTGCGTATCCGAATAAGTTCTTGGAGTATACGGCGTCGGGTCTTAGAATAATTGCCACTCCTTTTGTTTATGATGTGGCCGAGCAGATTAAGGAATATGATCTTGGATACATATTAAAAGATGTCGCGTTTGAAGAAGAACTTGCAAATTATTGCTTGAATACTTGTTTTGAATACGCGAATGATTTTGAAAACAGAAAAAAACTTTTATATGATGTCTCTTTCAAAAACAGACTGCTTTTTTTGAAAAAAGATTGAGGTTTATTGATGAAAAAGATTTTTTTGACCGTTGATACGGAATGTCATGATATTGACAAAGTAAATCAATACATATACGGGGAAAAGGGGAACAACAAATTCGGAATCGTTAAGATTTTAGAGCTTGGGAAAAAATATGACGTTCCGGTGAATTTTTTTCTCGACGTGGGTGAATGTCGAAAGTATGGAAGGCAGTTTATCCTTGATATCGTTGACGTGATCCGTTCTTATGGGCAACCGATTTTTTTCCACCTTCATCCCGATTATATTTCGGGAGACTCTGCGCGTACGTTTTTGTGGGAGTATTCGGAGGAAGAACAACGGGAAATTATCACCAAGGCATTGGAGGATTATAAATCTTTTGTGGATGCTGGTGATAGATTAATCTTCAGAGCGGGAAGATACGGTGTTAATTCGTCCACTTACGATATTTTGTCGGAACTTGATTATGACGTGCTCGATTTGTCATATCTGTGTAACAATAATAAAATGTGCAAACTTGATACGAACGATGTGAATACCCAAAACGCTGCGATTAAATATAAGGGCGTAACGCTTTTGCCTAATACGCAATTCGTAGGCTTTGACCTTTTCGGTCGTAAGAAATGTATTGGTCTTGATTCGGCGGATGCCACCTATAGCGAGTTCAAAAAAATAATAAAAGCTTCCAGGTTGGATAACCTCATTTTTACAATGCATTCGTGGAACTTTATAAAAAAATGGTTTTTCCTAAAAAAATACATTCAATGCGACATAGCAATGGAAAGGAAATTCCGAAAAAGCGTTATTTGCGCTCGAAAAAACGGATATGAGTTTGCAGATTTGCGAAATTATGCGTTCAAAGAAGAGAGGGACGAACTGATCAATCCGTATAAAAAAAATAAGATAAGCTGTATTATTAATAATTTCTTCCGTTTTCAAAAAATAGCCAGATTAAATAAAAAATATTTTGTCTTCTATTCAGCAATGTACCTTAGCTTGTTACTCGCAATAATCTTAATCTTTTTTTGATAGGTGTTCTATGAAGATACTAATAATCTCAAACACTCCTTGGGATGACGCGAATAGTTTCGGCAATACCTTTTCCAATATTTTTGGCGGTATGCAGGACATTGAGATATACAATATATCTTGCAGAAATGGAGTTTCAAACAACCGGGTTTGCGTCAAGGAAATACAAATGACTGATAAATCCGTTTTGAAAAGCATATTGAACCCGAAAAGAGACCCTTGCTGGGTGACCGAGCAGGCAGAAAATAACAGTGGCGACAATAAGGTGATTTCGGTTAATGCTGTAAAAAAGAGAAGAATTATAGCCTTCGTTATTCGCGATTTAATTTGGAAGCTCGGCAGATGGAAAAGCAGCAGAACTTTAAACGAATTTTTAGATGAAAACAAGCCCGACGTTATCTATCTGCCCGTGTACTCATCTCCGCATATATGCAATGTACAGCAATATATAATAGACCAATTAAAGGTACCCGTAGTGGCACACATTTCTGATGACGAATATAACATCCCTCCGAAGTTGCCTTTGCTTGTAAGGATGTACCGTAAGTACGCGCAAAAAAAGGTGGTAAAGATTATTAGCTCTTGCGAGTATTTGGAGGTTTTTGCGCAAAATATGGCCGATGAATATTCACGAATATTCAACATTCCGTGCTATCTTATAGGTAAGGGCGTAACGCAACAAGAAATGGACAGTATTCCGTTACATAAGCCGCAAAATAACGGAACATTAAAAATAATATACACGGGCAATATAAGCACCGAAAGGTATCGCGTTCTTTATATGCTGGGACAGACAATTGACCGTGGTTACAAGGGCAGAGCGACTATAGATATTTACACCCAAACTATTTTCTCAGATCAGATGCAGGCGGGCTTCGATTCCATAGATGCGATCAGCCTAAAGGGCGCTGTTAGCAGTGACGAGGTCAGACAGATTCAAAAAGAAGCGGATATTCTTTTACATATCGAAGGATTTTCGGATACATCTATATTCGAAACCAAAATGTCTTTCTCTACCAAAATTATTGACTATATGCTGACAGGTATCCCCATATTGGCTATAGGGCCCCAAGAGGTAAACTCTATTGAGGTTTTACGAAATAACGATTTAGCAACTGTAATAACCAAAGCTGAGGATACCCCAAAGATACTTGACGATTTATTTGCCAATAAAATAAACCTTCGAAAAAAGAATGACAATATTATAAAATACCTTAAAAACAATCGTGATATACACACTATTCAAAACGGTATATATACGCGATTATTAAGAACACTTAACAAATAATAAGGAAGTATTATTTTGAAAATATTACAAATCAACGCCGTATACGGTTTTGGAAGTACCGGTATCATTGTAAAAGATATAGAAACACTGCTTAAAAACAATGGCCATCAATGTTATGTTGCGTATCAAACTGCCATTAACCCATCCGAAAACTCCTATAAAATCGGTAACAAGCTCGATTGGAAGCTTCATGCTGTCTATGCAAGACTTTTTGGCAAACAGGCATATTTCAGCGTTAATGCAACTAAGAAACTAATACAATATATCGAAAAAATAAAGCCGGACGTTGTACATTTACATAATCTTCACAGTAATTATATAAACCTTAATATATTGTGCGAGTATTTAACCGCAAAAAACATTAAAACGGTGTATACGTTACACGATTGTTGGGCATTTACCGGAAAATGCACGCATTACGTGACGGTTAAGTGTGATAGGTTTATGACTACCTGCGGCAGCTGTCCGTTAAATCGTGCTGAACAGAAAAGTTTGTTTTTTGACGTGACCGCAACGGTACTGCAAGATAAAACAGAGCATTTAAACAAAATCAAAGATTTAACGCTTGTTACTTGTAGTGAGTGGATGAAGTCGCAAGCTGAAAAATCTCTGTTGAAGCCAAAGAAAATTACAACCATTTACAACGGCGTAGACACTGAAATCTTCAAGCCGCATACAAGTTCTTTTGCAGAACGGCACGGTCTTCAAAATGCGTTTGTGATTATGGGAATGGCGGACAAGTGGTGTTTGGAAGAAAACAGGGAAGCCGTGGAGAGAATACTAGAAAATAACAAACGATGTAAAATCGTCATCGTTGGCTGTAACAAAGCACAAAAAGAGCTGTTCAAAGCGTATAAAAATGTTTTAACCGTAGGATATATTCAGGACAGAAAAGAGTTGTCGGATGTTTACGCTGCAAGTGACGTTTTTGTGAACCTTACGCATGCCGATACATTGCCAACCGTTAATATGGAAAGTATATGCTGTGGGACGCCGGTTATAACATATAACTGTTGCGGCAGCCCGGAGTTGGTCGATGAAAACAGCGGTTATGTCGTTGACGAGAACGACGTGACGGCAATTATAGAAAAAATTGAAGAAATCGAGAAAAAACCGCCCCAAATCAATATGGCGGCGGTGCAACAAAAGTTTGATAAAAATACTTGCTATAACAAGTATTTAGAGGCTTATAAAATTTAATGAAGAGAGTTAAACTATGCTGTATTATTTAGGAATTGCGGCTTTCGAGCTAATTGTGTATTTCATATATAACCAAGCCCAAAACGAAAAACGAAGAAAATGGCTGTTTGTTTTGGGGTGTCTTGGACTTTGGCTTTTTGTGGGACTGAGGTCTGATTATACCGGTCCCGATACTATTGTATACATAAACCATTTTCAAAACATAGTAAATATATCTTGGGATGGAATTACACATGCTTACAGTAAAGACATAGGGTTTTATCTTTTTCTTAAGTTTATAAGAAGCATTACCGGTTCAACGGTTATATTTAAGCTTGTCACAGCATTTGCTTCTCTGATTGGTATTTTTATCTTGTGTTGGAAGAACACAAAACGTCCTGTTTTGGCTCTCTATTTTTACATTACCATCGGTAACTTATTTTTTGTTCTAACCGGCATACGTCAAGCAATCGCCATGAGTATTTGTATGCTTTCCATTCATTTTATTCAAAAACGAAAGATTATACCATTCGTTTTGCTGGTTTTACTGGCTGCGCAGTTCCACCATTCGGCATACATTTTCTTACCAATGTATTTCTTGGGAACGAGACGCGTGGATGCACTTAATATGGTCGTAACAATTGGTGTAACCGCAGCAACCTATTTTGGTTATGAAAGTTTACTGACAATTGCGGAGGACGTTTTAGATTATAATTACGGCGTTCAAGAACTCAATAACGGCGGGATATTTTTTATCATCCTTCTTATCATTTTAATTTTAGTATTGGCAACAAAAGATAGTTGGATAAAAGGAGCAAAAGAGCGGGTTGTGGCAAATACCGGTATTTTGTGTGGGGTTATCTGGACGTTCAGACTTATTGGCCGTACTGCCGAAAGACCCAGCATGTACTTTTTAAATGCAATACCGGTTGCGTTTAGTGAGGCTATAGATTCCATTGAAAATGAGACAACCCGCGTGTTGATTGAACTGGGAGCCATTGTTTTTACATTTGCATTTTTTGCGTACCGAAGCTTAGGAATGACGTATGCGTTTAACTTTTAGGAGTAGATATGAAGATAGTATTTGTTTCTAATTTTTTGAACCATCATCAAATTCCATTTTGCAATGAAATGGCAAAAAAGGTTGATGCGTTTCATTTTATAGCAACAGATAACGGGAGTAATCAAGGCTATCAAACAACACAAGTGCGTGATTATGTAATTGATTATAAAGTCGATAAAGATAAAGCGGAAAAGGAAATTATCTCTGCGGATGCTGTTATTTTCGGTGCTTGTCCGGATGACCTTGTGGAAATGAGAATGAAAGAAAACAAGCTTTCGTTCATTTATTCCGAAAGAATCTTTAAAAAAGGTGTTTGGCGTTGCTTGATACCCCGCAATTTGAAAATGCTCAAGAAGCGATATTTAAATCATAAAAATAAAAACCTTTATGTATTAGCTGCTTCCGCGTTTTTGCCATACGACCTATCACTCTTTGGCTTTTCGAAAAATAAAATCTTTAAATGGGGATATTTCCCCAAGTGTCAGGTGGATACTAAAACTGAAAAATTGCAAAACACCATTCTTTATGCAGGCAGATTATTAAAATTGAAACGTGTAGATACGGTGATTGAGACTGCAAGTCTTTTAAAGCAAAATGGATTTAATTTCAAGGTAAGTATTGTAGGTGATGGGCCGGAAAAGGATAACCTTATAAAACTCAAAGATGCGTATGCGCTTGGTGATTGTGTGGAATTTTTGGGTTCTAAAACGCATAGTGAAGTCTTAGAAATAATGAGCGAAAGTCAGATTTATATGTTTACCAGCGATTTTAATGAAGGCTGGGGTGCTGTATTGAATGAAGCTATGGCAAATGGCTGTGCGGTAGTTGCCAGTAGTGCTGTGGGCTCTGTTCCGTTTTTAATTTCACATAATGAAAATGGTATGGTATATAAGTATGGCAATAACAAAAATGCCTACAATGCCGTAAAAGAATTGCTAACCTATCCTGAAAAAACAAAACGCCTTGCCGAAAATGCTAAGTGTACTATGGAAGGGTATAATTATGCGGTTGCTACCCAAAGATTCGTAAATGCAGTGAAAGAATTTTATAATGACGGCCAAATAACTCCCGTCAACACAGGCGTACTTGGTTCGGTTAATATAATCAAAAATAATTGGTTCAAATGAGTAGGTGAAAAATTGAAAAAACCATTACTATCGGTCATAGTGCCTGTATACAATGCGGAGAAATACTTACGCAGATGTATTGAGAGCATTTTAAACCAAACATTATCCGATTTAGAATTGATTTTGGTGGATGATGGTTCGCCCGATAACAGTGGCTCTATTTGTGACGAATATGCAAAAAAAGATGATAGGGTTAAGGTTATTCATAAAGAAAACGGCGGCGCAGCGTCGGCCAGAAATGCCGGCTTAGATTTAGCAGAAGGGAAATATATAGGATTTTGTGATTCGGATGATTATGTGGATTGCGATATGTATGAAACTTTAATATCGCTTATGGTGAAAAATAATCTTTCAACCATTGAATGCTTAGCAAATGTATATGATAACCGGGGAACACTTGTTGAAAGTGAAAAAAGGGATAAAGAACTTATTATAATCAATGAGGAAGATTCTATACGCAACGTTTTTTTACATATAGGTAGTGTTCATATGGCAACGCGCATCACAACGTCCGAAATTATCAAAAATATTAGAATACCCGAAGGCAAGCGAGTTGAAGATTTTTATTTTACAATAGAGTTACTAACTAAGACCAAGGGAACGGCTATATACAATTTCCCTTTTTACAATTATATCTTAAGTGATAACAGCGTTACAAGAACGCCGGGCGGAAGCATCTACTTAGATGCCATTTATTTCTGTGAAAAAGCTGTAAAATTTTTATCATCTCAAAAATACACCCTAGAACCTGAACAAGAATACTTTTTATTTAAAAAATATTATTTGTTATTTATTTCTTGTACCAAAAAGGAAATAAGTAAATTCAAAAAAGAGTTATTGAAATATAAAAAACATCTGCAAAAAAACATAAAAAAAGTACTTAAAAATTCATTTTTATCAAGAAAAGAGAAATTTGTACTTTGGCTCTCTACCATATCTATAAATTTATCGAGAATATTATATATCATTAAGAATGCCGGTGAGTAATAATGAAAATTGCATACATTTTTTTAGTGCACAAGGACGCAAAACAAATCAAAAGATTAATTGACGCTATTACAGATACCGGAGATTTTTATATACATGTAGATAAAAAGTCCGATATAGCACCATTTAAAAAAGAATTGGGTTCATACAATAATGTCTACTTCACCTCTAAGCGTTACAGTGTTTGGTGGGCCGGATTTTCTATGATAAAGGGCTATATGCAGGGCCTTTTTGATGCGTATAACAGCACTATAAAATATGATAGATTTGTGTTTATGACAGGGCAGGATTATCCTCTCATGACTAACAATCAAATATTGAAGGAATTTAAAAATCATAAAAACACGGAATACGTTATGGCTTATAAAATAGCCACCTCTACTATTCCAACAGATAAAAACAAAATCTTAAAAAAATGGTATTTTGATTCTTTTTTCAATAATCAATTTCTTAATAAGTGTTATAAAAGTTTTATGTACCGTGTCATAACGAAACATTTCACACGCAAGGAACTACAGGTCCCCCTTAACAACAAATTGGTTGACCCATATTTTGGTCAAATGATGTCCGCTTTTACAAGAGAAGGCACCAAGCTGATATTGGACACGTACTTACATGACAAAAAGTTTAATAAGGTTATGAAACGAGTACATGCGGCAGTGGAAATTTATTGGCAAACCATCATTTTTAATTCGCATTTGAGAAAAAATACCATTCAAAACGGAGAGGAACATGAAATAACCGAACACTTTGGATGGGCGCCATTACATTACCACAATTACGATGTGGACACTTCTATTTACACAGCCGAAGATTTCAATGAACTCAAAAATTGCGGATATATGTTTTGCAGAAAAGTTGTTCCCGGTATTTCGGACGATCTTATGGATTTAATAGATACTATGAGAAAAGAGAAAGAAACGCTGTGAAAAACATTTTGATTGTTGCCGATAGTCTTACAACCGGCGGTCTGGAAAAAACGCTTATAGATTTGTGTAATACGCTGGACTATTCAAAATATACCGTTGACGTATATCTGTTCAACGAAGGCAGAGATTTGTTGCCGCAACTTAACAGTAACGTTCAGTTGTTGCCGGATTCACCGTTTTTCGCTGCGGTATTTAACAAATCGATTGGCGCATCCTTGAAAACACTTATAAGACAAAAAAGGTTTGACCTTGCTTTTTACAGAGTCATACGGTTTTTCAAGGCGCGTTTTAAGATGTATGCGTTTTTAAAATTAGACTGGTTTTTCCAAAAAAAGACTATGCTTAAAATAGAAAAAGAATATGACGTTGCGATAGCGTTTGCGGAAGGGTCTGCGTGTTATTTCGTAGCCGAGTGTGTAAAAGCAAAGGTAAAAAATATGTGGATTCATACTGATATCAAGCAAATTACCACCAACAAATCTCTGGACAGCAGAGCTTTTTCGGTTGCAAAAAACATTTGTACGGTGTCGCAAAACTCAAAAAACTCTCTTTGCGAGCTATATCCGCAATTTGCAGATAAAACGAAAGTCTTCACACTGCCTTCTCTTTTCGATTTTGAACGTATGGAAAACCTTGCAAACGAGCCAAATGAGATGGATGAAAACAGCATCCATATTGTTTCGGTAGGGAGGTTGGTGGAGCTTAAAGGCTTTCATTTGTGCGTAGAGTCTTGTAAAAAGCTCGTGGATGACGGGTATACTATAAAATGGTACATCGTTGGTGACGGGCCGCAAAAACCGGAGCTTGAAGAACGGATAAAACAATATGCTCTTGAAAACACTTTTATTTTGTTGGGGAATAAAGAAAACCCATACACGTACATCAATCGTGCAGACATCTGCGTGCAACCGTCAAGCTATGAGGGGTTGAGCCTTGTGGTGTACGAAGAAAAATATTTCAAAAAACCTGTGATTTGTACAGGCATTAAAGGCAATTTAGAAATGATTGCCGATGGCAAAAACGGTTTGCTGATAAACCGCGACAGCGAGAGTATCTATAAAGCCGTAAAACAGCTTTTGGACAACAAAGAATTGTTGCAAACTTTAGGAAATGCTCCGGCATTAAATTATGTAACCAAACATGAAACAATAAAGGAAATAGAGAAGACGTTTTGAAATGAACAAAATAAAATCATTTTTATCAAAACTGAATAATATGTCACCGGCAGCGAAAGCGTCTTTTTGGTTTGTCGTATCTAACGTTGTGCTCAAAGGCATTTCGTTTATAACAACACCGATTTTCACACGACTTCTCGATGTTGCCGATTATGGTATTTCCAGCGTTTTTGTAACATGGGAAGGTGTTATCAGTATCTTTGCAACACTTTCACTCGCAGGTGGCGTGTATAACATTGCAATGACCAAATATGAGAAGGACGTTGAGACGTTAACTTCTTCAATGATTGGTCTGACTGCCGTAACATCCATACTCGTGTATATCTTGTGTATTTTGATCAATGCGATCTTCCCACAATTATTCGGTTTAAGCGTAAGTTATTTGGTTTTCATGTGGGTGCAGACATTTACGAATACTGCAACCACTTTTTGGCTTATGCGAAAAAGATATACATATGATTACAAGAAAGTAATTGCATATACGTTTACCAACGCAATATTAAGCCCCGTCGTTGCCATAATTGCAGTAAAACTTGTGGATGAAAACAAGGCGTATGCTAAGGTTATTGGTTCAGGTTTGTGGGGCATTATTATAGGCACCGCCATTATGGCAATGCTTATATTTAAAGGAAAAAAACTGTATCACAAAGAATATTGGAAATATGCCCTTAAATTTAATTTACCGTTGCTTCCATACTATTTATCTCAAATCATTCTCAATTCATCTGACAAATTGATGTTGGACTATTTTGTTAGTGCTGCAGCCGCAGGCTTATATAGTATTGCGCATAGCATTACGGGCGTTGTGAGCATTATAACCCAATCCATTAACAATTCATTGATTCCTTATACATTGCAATCCATTAAAAGTGGTGCGGTTAAAAAACTCAACAACGTTGTTTTGAGTTGTAGTGCGCTTGTTGCGGTTGTGTGTGAAATTATCGTTCTTTTTGCAAAGGAAGGTATACTTATCTTTGCAACAAAAGAATACATGAATGCGGTTGGGTTTATAGCACCGTTGGCTTTCAGTGTTCAGATATCCTTTGTGACCGGTCTTGTTGGTAACATTATGTTCTATCATGAAAAAACAAAGGAAATGAGCATAATAACCATGATAATAGCAGCTATAAATATCATTCTGAATTTTGTAGGTATCAAACTGTTTGGATATATAGCCGTTGGTTATGCAACGCTCATTACATCCTTTATTAAATTCTTTATGACATATTTTGCCGTCAAAAAATATGAAAGGGATCTGCATAAAATCATTAATTTTAAGGCCTTGCTCTTGGTTTTTGCCGGGTTTGCACTTTTAATGGTGTACGGACTTGTTTTCTGGAATAATCTGATTATGAAAATTATACTTATTGTGCTAATCTTTGTAACACTGATTGTATTTAAAAACAGAATATTAAAACTTTTGGCAACAATCAAAGGAGGAAATCAATGAAACCTATATCTAATACGCAATTAAAAGAAATAGAATTCAATATTTTATTAGCCGTTGCTGAATTTTGTGAAGAACATAATCTTACATACTTTTTAGCTTATGGAACATTAATTGGTGCTGTTAGACACGAAGGTTTTATTCCTTGGGATGATGATGTTGATATCATGATGCCTAGAAAAGACTATGAGTATCTTATATGCAATTTTAACCAATGTATGAAAAATACTCCTTACCACGCAATCGTTCCGTTTTCAAAATATGCGAAGCACAGCATATTAAAAATAGGAGATACTCGTACGATTAAAACCGAACCGGAATATCACTATCGCTCAGGCAAAGAAGACGGCATGATAGATATTGATGTGTTCCCTCTTGATGGTGTGCCTGAAGAAATCTCGCAATATGAAAATTGGTATGAAAAACTTTACCATCTATATACGGCTTTCTTCATCAAACAACGCACATTTAAAAACCTAAACAGTCGAGAAAAAATAAAAACTCTGATAAAAAAGATACATTGTCATCTTTCTTTTACAAAAAAAGAAATTATAAAGCAAACGCAACAGCTTCATCGAAAATACCCGTTCGACGAATGCAATTATGTAGGTTGTATCGAGAGTTGCTGGAATTCCAAAAAAAATCGCTTTAAAAAAGAATGGTTTGCAGATTATACCTTGTTGAAATTCTGTAATCACGAACTAAGAGCACCTATTGGTTATCATGAGATATTAAGTCAAATGTATGGAGATTATATGCAACTCCCGCCAATAGAAGCTCAAGTTCCTCACCACTGTATGAATATATTTTGGAGGGAATGACAAATATGAAAGTCGGATATACTTGTGGCGTTTATGATCTTTTTCATGTAGGACATTTAAATCTGTTTGAACGATGCAAAGAAAAATGTGACTATTTGATTGTAGGGGTTTGTGATGACGAATATGTTCGCAAATTTAAAGATAAAGACCCCATCATCGGCGAAGGGGAACGTGCAAGAATTGTTGCAGCATTAAAATGTGTAGATAAAGTTGTAATTATAGATTCCGACACTACCGTAGACAAATTAAAAGCATATAAAAATAATCCGTATGACATTTTATTTGTGGGTAGTGATTGGCAAGGTAGTGAAAGATTTTTGGCTACTGAAAAACAATTCAAAGAAAACAATTTAAATATTGAAATTGAATTCTTGCCATACACACAAACCGTATCAACTTCAAAGATTATAGAAGAATTAAAAGCTAGATAAACATTATTAAAATAACGTCGGAAAGTCAGCCTGTTTGATTTATGATTGGAAGCTTTAGTCTTCAATAGTGAAAGGATATCAAATCGTGAAAGAGCATCGTATATATAATAAAATAGGGATTATTACCCTTCATCACAATATAAATTATGGTGCAAATATGCAGGCTTTTGCAACTTGCAAATTCACAAATGAGCATAATTATGATTCTAAAATTGTTGATTATAGATTGGAAAAACAAGAATTGAAAACCCATGTGGGTAGCTGGCTGTTAATTTCTTGGCGTAATGATAAAAGCAAATCAATAAAGCGAAAAATAAAGTTGGCCATAGCTTTATTGATATCAATTCCTGAAAAATATATGCGCTTACGACATTTCAAAAAATTCAGAAAAAAACATTGCAAATTATCAGATGTGTGTAAGAGTGCGCGTGACATTGTAAACAAAAAATTTGATTGCGTAATTTGCGGCTCTGACCAGGTTTGGAATCCCAATATTACCGAAGGTATTAATCCTGTTTACTTTGGGGACATATTAGGGGTGAAAAACAAAATTTCTTACGCTGCGAGCTTGGGTAGGGATACGTATAACGAAACAGACGAAGTGACAGCGGCAAAACTCATTGGTAAAATGGATTACGTGTCTGTTCGTGAAGAAAAATCGGTCGCTTATATTGAAAAAATTTCAGGGAAAAAGGTATCGTGCGTTTGTGACCCGGTGTTCCTTCTTGACAAACAAGAATATATAAAAATTGCAAAACCCATAAAAACAAAAAAACCATATCTGCTTGTGTATAGTGTTGTAGGCAATCATGATATGCTTCGTGCGGCGTTGGACTTTGCAAAACAACAGAACTTGACGGTAGTGGAAATTTGTCAAAGTAAAAATCGAAAGCAAAAGCATATGCAATTAACGTCGGTCTCGCCAGAGGAGTTTTTAGGTGCCATTTTAAACGCGGAATGCGTTGTGACAAACTCCTTTCACGGTACAGCTTTTTCGATTATTCTTGAAAAAGATTTTTATGCTTTTGATAACAAAGACAGAGGCAGCCGCATAACCGATTTGTTAACAAAAGCGGGGCTTTTGGACTGCATGACACAAGGGGAAATCGCCCCCAAAAATCCTATTGATTATACTATGGTTAATGAAAATTTAAAAACGTACATTGACCAGTCCAAAAACTTCCTGCTAACCGTTTTAAATGCATCCAAAATCCCAACAACCGAAAACTGTATTGGTTGCGGCGTGTGTAAGGCTGTGTGTAAAAAGCAAGCAATTGGTTTAATTAAAAATACACAAGGGTTTATAAAATCCTACATCGACAGCGATAAATGCGTTGATTGCGGTCTTTGTAAACAAGCTTGTCCCATCGAAAACACCCCTCCCAAAAACGAGATGCCGGAGGTATTTGCCTATAAAGCAAAAGATTCTTTAAGAAAGAACTCCACTTCGGGTGGTGCCGCATCCGCTTTGGCAGAGGCGATCATTCAAAAGGGCGGAAGTGTTTACGGCGCTTGCTTAGATAAAAATTTTAGGCTTTCTCATATTAGAATAACCAATAAAAAAGATGTCATTTTGTTGCAAGGTACAAAATATATTCAAAGTGATATAACGCATATTTTTGATGATTTGAAGCATGACCTTGTAAACGGTATACCTGTTTTGTTTACGGGGACGCCTTGCCAGGCGGCAGCGGTTTTAAATTTTGTGGAAACAAATAAAATACCGCGACAAAAACTGTATCTGTGCGACATTATATGTCACGGTGTACCCTCTCCCCGCGCGTTTAATGAATTTATTGCATGGCTTAAACAAAAGGAGACTTTTGATACCTATTATTTTAGAAATAAAAAGCTTTCCTGGCGCGGCGATTCAGCGAGCGTAAACACGCAAGAGGGTGTAAAAACAAACAGATATATTTCAGGTTTCATGAATCTGTATTATAGTAATTTACTCACTGATGAAGCCTGTTTCAACTGCAAGTTTACCACCAAAGAAAGAGTGAGCGATATCACGGTTTCTGATTTTTGGGGCATTGAAGATACGGCGGTCGAATTTGAAGATGCATTAGGCGTTTCAATGGTGCTAATTAACACCGCAAACGGCAGAGAGTTGTTTGATGCAGTAGGTGGTAAAAAGAAGAGCGTTACTTTAGATAACGCGAAGCAACCGCAACTCAAGAAACCTACCGAAAAACCTAGCGGTTATGCTGACTTTTGGCAAAATTACGATATACATTCTGCACTGCATACACATGGTGCAATCAAAGACAGTTTCAAAACAAAACTATATAAACTCATAATAAGATAACGTAAAAAGCGCTGTTAGATTTAAAATCTAACAGCGCTTTTTGTTGAAAAAAGTCGCAAGGTGTGGTATGCTTGTTGTGTTGTATGGGGAAACAGGTGTGAGTCCTGTACGAGCCCGTCGCCGTGAGATGCGCAAATTGTTTGTTTTCTGACCCGATGCCGCAAAATCGGGGACAAGCCATTGGGTGTATTGCCCGAGAAGGTGAAAACGAATGCATCAAGTCGAAATACCCGACAACAAAATTCTCCGCTATAAACCGCGGTAGCCGGTTTGGAGAAACTTATATTTTAAAAGGAGATTCAAACTATGAAAAAAACAAAATTGACCAAAATTTTGTCGCTCATCGTTTGTATCGTGCTGATTGCGGCTATGGCACTGTTTACAACCGGTTGTAACGACAACAAACCCACCGACCCTGCGCTCTCCGAAAGTGCGCCCGCACCTGCAACGGTTTTAGGCGAGGGACAAACCGTGTTCGCCTTCACCGTCATTGACCTTGCAGGCAAACAAACCGCTTTTGAAATTCACACCGACGAAACCACCGTCGGCGACGCCTTATATCAGCTGAATTTCATCGATGGAAAAGACGACGGATATGTGCAAACGGTCAACGGCAATAAACTTGATTTTAAAAACGATAACGCCTACTGGGCATTTTATATCAACGATGCCTACGCTTCCACCGGTGTATATCAAACCAACATCGCCGCCGACACTTCCTATGCGTTCAAAGCGGAGGCCGCGTGAAAATCAACATCAAAGAATTAGCAGTGTTTGCCATGCTCGCTGCAGTGATGTGTGTTTCTAAATTCATAACCGAATGGTTACCCAACGTGCACTTGCTAGGCGTGTTTATCGTTGCCATAACGGTGGTGTATCGCACAAAAGCATTGTTCCCGCTATACACCTTTGTTTTTCTCATCGGTCTGTTTTACGGATTTCCGACGTGGTGGATACCATATATATATCTATGGGCAGTGCTGTGGGGAATGACCATGCTGTTGCCCCGCAACTTGCCCGATAAGATCAAACCTTTCTTATATATAGGCGTTTGTGGGTTGCACGGCTTTTTATACGGCACACTGTATGCGCCCGCACAAGCGTTACTATTTGGGTTGGATTTCAAAGGCATGGTAACGTGGATTATCGCAGGTCTGCCGTGGGATTTGGTGCACGGTGTGAGCAACCTGGTATGCGGGCTGCTCATTATGCCCATCATCATAGCTCTCAAACAAGCCCAAAAATACATTTGACAAGGGAGAAACCGCATGGATTTTACGATTGTTAAAGAAAATTTAGAAAAGCGCGGCTTTGCGGTGCGCACGTTTGATACTGCCGCAGATGCCGCCGCCTATTTGAACGAAACCATCGACGGCAAAACTGTCGGTATCGGCGGGTCGATGACCGTTGAAGAAATGGGATTGATCGATACACTTTCGTCCCACAACACCGTGCACTGTCACAGCCGTGTGCCCGACGGCGATACGGCACAAAACGTCATTGACCGTGCCGCCGCCGCACAAGTGTATCTTTCCTCTGTCAACGGCTTGGCGGAAAGCGGCGAAGTTATCAACATCGACGGTCGTTGCAACCGTGTGGCTTCCACGCTGTACGGACACGAAAAGGTGTTTTTCATCGTCGGTGCCAACAAAATTGCGCCCGACTACGAAAAAACACTGTGGCGGGCACGCAATATTGCCGCCCCCAAAAACGCAAAGCGCCTCAATCGTAAAACACCGTGCGCCGTCAAAGCAGACAAATGCTATGACTGTTCCTCTCCCGAGCGCATCTGCCGTGCCTTGTGCGTGTTATGGGAAAAACCCAGCGCTGCTGACATCGAAATCGTGTTGGTGAACGAAAATTTAGGATACTAATCAAACAAAAAAACGCTGTACCGCAAGGTACAGCGTTTTTCTTTTTATTGATAGTCTTTCAGAGCGGGGATGTCGAGGCGGCCGGAGGTTTTGAGCATCTGCTCTAACTCTTCTTTAGTCAGCACGCCGTCGGTGGAATTGTCTGCAAACAGGCTCGAACCTGCCACGGCAGATGCAAATTCCAACATGTATTGGTCTTCATACCCGTTATACAGGCTATACAAGCAACCCGCACAATACGCATCGCCCGCACCCACAGAACCGCAGATTTTCTCTTTCGGGATAGCCAGCGACGGTACCGCCGTGAACTTGCCGGTGGCAACGTCCAAGCAGAAGCCTGCTTCTTTACAGTGCACGACAACTTTTTCTTTCACGCCGCCGTCAGCGAGCAGTTGCATGGTTTTGCGGATATTCTCCACATCGAGACTGCCGTCCTCTTTGTACGGGGACAGGTCGGAAACACGACTGCTTTCCACTTCGTTGATGATGCAGTAGTCGCAATATTTGAGCACCGGCAAAATGGTCTTTTTATAATCCGCAACCGAGTTGCTCACGACGTCGAAAGAGGTTTTGATACCACGTGCTTGCACGTCATGCAAGAAACGTGCCATCACGGTGCCGTATTCTTCGTCGGGTTGGTCAAATTTGTCCAACAACAAAATGTAACCGATATGTAAAATGGCGGCTTGCATGGTGGACAAATCCACGTCTTCGGGAGAGAACACCGCATTCGCGCCGCCGGTGGTGAAGAAGGTGCGTTCACCGGTGGACAAGCTGATAACGTCCGAAAATGCGGTGGGCAGGGTTTTATCGGTCAACACACGGGTGGTGTCGATGCCGTAGCGGTTCATTTGACCTACCACGAACTGACCGTTTTCATCGTCGCCCACGCGACCGCACGCAGCGAGCGGCACTCTTCTGTCGATGCGTGCCACGTCCACCGCCGTGTTGGGTACACTGCCGCCGATTGCACGGCTGACAGCCGTAATATTAGCAAGCATGCCGATTTCGGGGTAGCAATCCACCGTTTTCACGATGTCTGCAATGATGTTGCCCGCAAACACGATGCCTTTGCGTTGTCCGGTCATCAAATAATCCACCGACACGCCAAACACGTTTGCCAATGCAGGAAACTGGGTGATTTCAGGGTAACCCTGTCCGTTTTCCCATTTGCTCACGGTTTTTGCGCTGATGTGTAATTTTTCCGCCAATGCCGTTTGGGTCAGACCCGCTTTGCGACGTAATGCGGAAATGGTTTGTCCGATACTGATAGCGTCCATGTGACCGCCTCCTTTTACTGTTATCATAACAAAACTGTATGCGCTTGTAAACCTATCTTTTGTGGATAAAGAACGGAGATTTTTTCGCTCTTCATCCACAAAAATCTACTAATCGTGGTTATTATTCTTCAAAAGACAGTAAATCGGTGAGTGACACGGCATCCGACAGGGTATCCAGAGGACCGCTTTCTTTGGGGAATGCGGGCAAGCGTGTGGGCGTGCCACGCATCGCCGGCTTTGCAGTGGATTTGCCACGGGTGACCAGCATCAAGATGACAAATGCCAACACACTGATAGCCGTTGCGAGCAAGCCTGCAACAAGGCCTTTGGGGATGAAGGTCAATTCCACCGTGTGTGCGCCTGCATCAATATCAAATGCAAGGAACGCACCCTTTGTGCCGTCGTCGTTCAAGTCGCCGATGGGGTAGGTTTCAACCGTTTTGCCGTCCACCACGACCTGCCACGAAGCGTCATACGGAACGGTGGTGAACAGCGTGCCACTCTCGGTAGCGGTAACATTGCCGACAATGTGGTGGTCGGCAAATTTCGTCACCTGCAACCCTTCGTCCGCCAGCGCATCCAGTTTCTCATTCATCACACCCGTGTCGGTTGCGGCGATATAAATGTTGCCGCTCACGGTGGTATCCGCCGTGACAGAAATTTGGAAGGTCGTACCCGCCGTCACCGCACCAACGTCGATGATATACGGTTCGTTGGTGGAGGTGTCCCACGTGTGTAACGTTTCGCCGTTTTGGTCATACGCCGTGATGCTTGCCGACTGTGCCGCCATGCAATCCACAAACGCATAGTAGGTGCCGTCTTGTGTTGCGGTAGCGTTAAACCATGCAGCAGTGCCGTTGCCGTTGACAGTAAAGCGGGTTGCGCCATAGGCACTCGCCAGTGCAGCGCTGCCCTCATCCACCGAAACACCCATAAAGGTGTAGATGGTACGGTCATCTTCCGTCATGGCGGTGAGCATCTCTTCTTGGGTTGCGAACGGGTTATACTGTTGCATCACAAATGCTTTGGTGTCTGCCGACACACGATAACCCAGCGGCAACGCCCTTGTGTTGCGGTAGATATAATATACCTGTCCCGCCTCTTCCACCGTTTCCACTTTTTCGAGGTACGGATTGCCGACAACGTTGGCTTGCAACGTCACATACTGTACGCCGAGCAGTGAGTCGGACAACGGCACAAAACTATGATACAAATAACTGTTCACGCCGTTATCCGCATACCCGAGTGCGCCGAGCAAGCGGGTGGTGTGATAGTAGTTGCTGGACGAGAAAGAGGTCAGTCCTTTATAGTGATACAACGCCGTGTCCACACAGGTGCGCCGCGGTAACAGTTCCACACGATAAAAACCGCCGTTGTTTTCTTTCTCGGCAATTTCCACCGTTTTATCCATCGCAGCAGCGGCGGCTTGATGGTCGGCATTGGCAACGTAGTTGTTGCGGTCGGTGTAATATTCCTTGCCGTTCAAAGCGGTCAATCCCACACCGCCGTGCAAGGTCATTTCTATCATAAACACAAAGCACAGCACCGTGTAGCCTAAGCGACGGGCAAGTTTGCGGTGGGTCATCAACAGCAAAATGGCAGCGTAGACACCCGCCAACAACAGCGATACATACACCGGCATAAACACCTGTGCGTCATCGCCCGCCAACATTTCGAACAACACGATATACGCTGCAATAGCACCCAACGTGCCGCCGATTTGTTTAATGGTGATGTGTTTGATATGCGGCAATACCTGTGCCGCAATCATCAGAAATGCGAAAACATATAAAAACGAGAAACGATACGGCAGGTCGTTGGGGGAATGTAAGCCGTGCCAAATCAAATCAAAAATATTCACCGTGAAACTGACGTACAACACCGCCAGCAACCCGCCCCACGCAAGACGACGGCGAAGCGAAATGGTTTTGGTGGTGACAAACAACAGCGTGAGCAACACCGGCAAAATACCGCAGAAAATGTTGGGCAGATTCCCTGAACGAATGGTGGGGGTCATACCAAATAATTGTTGTGCGGGAAGTTTAAATAACTCGAAAGTTGCTTTGATGAGCGGCATGCTCTCCCCCGCCGCCGAGGTATAGCCCAGTGCGAACACCACCGGCAGTAAGATGCACATTGCCATACCGCCCGCAATCAACGAGCCGAGCGCAAACCGCAAAAACGCAGTCCAGCCTTCGCCCGAATCCCGTTTTTCACGCAAGAGGAATTGGAAGAAATACAAGACAAGGAACACGCACACCATAAAACCGATATAGTAGTTGGTGAACAGCGTGTAGGCAAGAGAAAGGATATATACGCCGTATTTACCCTCCCGCATCATGCGTTCAAACCCTAAAACCACCAGCGGCAACATCATCACGCCGTCCAGCCACATGATGTTCCAGGAATATGCCAGCATATACATGGACAGTGAATACCCAAGTGCGAATATCACCGTCGATAAATCACGACGACGAAACACGTACTGCACACAAGCGGCAAACAATGCCGCAGCAAGTGCGTTTTTGAGCAGGGTGATGAGCAAAATACCCTCGTTCAATAACGTTTCAGGCAACAATGCCAGCAACAGATTGAAAGGACTGGCAAGATAATACGCAAACAATGAAATGAAGTTTGCGCCGATACCGGTTTCAAAGGTATATAACGGACTGCCGCCGGTGAGCACCATTTCACGCAGTTGCGCGAGCAAGGGGGCGTATTGATGGTGCATATCCACCACCATCACCGACTCGATACCAAACGGCCACACGCCCATAAAAATATACGAAAGCGACATACCGACAAGACCCAGCGCACCCGCCAGCAACGGATAATGCAAAGCGGATTTTTGGGGTTCACGGAAGCGCTCTCTGGGCATAGCGGTATATAACACCGCTACCAAAAATCCCGCCAGCAGTGCCGAAAAGCCAACGGCAAACCCATATTTTTGTAACGTGTGTTCAAATGTCAGAAACGTGGACAAACAATATGACAACGCCGCAGTGACTATCACGAAAATAGCGCCCAGCCACCATTTGGTGCCGACGGGGATGCCGTTATCCAATCCGTTTTTATTTGAATATCTCATGGTGTGCCTCCCAAAAATATGCATATATCAATATTATATCACAGCAACCTCACAAAAGCAAACAGAATAATTGGTGTTGCCCGCTCATATATATGTAGCAAAAAGAAAGGATGGAGTAAAAATGGAACCGTCTGTATTTTTGCCGGAGGGTAAGTTGTTGCACACCCCCGAAAACAAACGTCTGACCGCCTCCCAAGCCGCTTTGAGCGATGCAGCCCTGAGCGGTACGGTATTGGAGGGGGTTGCCACCCTTTGCGATGCCGACCACAACCTATACGTAGCCTTACCGTGCATGGAAGGATTTATACCGCACGAGGAAGGTGCTATCGGTATTGAAGAAGGGGTCACCCGTGACATTGCGGTGATTTCCCGTGTGGGTAAACCGGTATGTTTTGTGGTGATTGGATTTGAAAACACCGCAAACGGTGTGCGTGCTATCCTGTCCCGCCGCCGTGCGCAAGAGAAATGTCAGCACGCTTACATACAGCATTGTCGCAAGGGCGATATTATCCCTGCCAAAGTCACCCGTCTCGAATCGTTTGGTGCGTTTTGTGATATTGGGTGCGGCATTGCCGCACTGATGCCCATTGCGGGCATGTCGGTCAGCCGCATCTCCCACCCCGCCGACCGTTTGAGCGTTGGGATGGATGTGTACGGTGCGGTGGTGTCTAACGAAGACGGCCGTATTTGTCTGTCACAGCGAGAATTGCTGGGAACTTGGGAGCAAAACGCCGCCTCGTTCCGTCAGGGCGAAACGGTGATGGGCATTGTGCGGTCAGAAGAAAGTTACGGCATTTTCGTGGAACTTGCTCCCAACCTCGCGGGACTTGCCGAGCCCAGAGAGGGTGTTCACGCAGGAATGGCGGTGAGTGTGTATATCAAGAGTATTTTACCCGATAAAATGAAAATCAAATTGATTATCATTGACAGTGCGGGAGAAGCACCACCCCCCGCACCGCCCGCCTATTCTATCACGAGCGGGCATCTGTCCCGCTGGCAATATTCCCCCGATGCCGCCGTGAAATGTATCGAAACCGTGTTTGAAGAATAAAGAAAAACCTCCGTTTTCAACGGAGGTTTTATTCTTTATTTACCTTTGCGGGTGGTGACGGTGTTTAAAAACACCGTTACACCAATCAGTATCGCCATCACAATGAGGATAACGAGCATACCTTTTCCCATATAGCCTAAATTTTCAATAAATGCCATCGGATTGAAATAAAACACGTCGCATCCTCCTTACATAAAGAAACTCAAAATCAAACCGCCCGCAATAACCGAGGCAATCTGACCCGAAACGTTGACGCCGATAGAATGCATCAAAAGGAAGTTCTGGTTGTCTTCCGCCAAACCCATTTTGTGCACGATACGACCCGACATCGGGAACGCGGAAATACCCGCCGCACCAATCATGGGATTGAGTTTTTTCTTCAAGAACAAGTTGACGAATTTTGCAAACAACACACCGCCCGCGGTGTCCATGATGAACGCCACAAGACCCAGTCCCAAGATGATGAGGGTTTCGGTTTTGAGGAATTCCTGCCACTGCATTTTGGTGGCGATGGTGATGCCCAGGAAAATGGTGACGAGGTTAGCGAGCACCTTTTGTGCGGTATCGGACAAGGAATTGAGCACACCGCATTCACGGATGAGGTTGCCGAACATCAGAAAACCGATGAGGGATGCCGCCGAGGGTGCAACCAACGTGGCAATCACGGTGATGACAATGGGGAACAAAATGCGGGTGAGTTTGGAAACCTCTTGCGGTTCATACGGCATACGAATCAAACGCTCTTTTTTGGTGGTGAGCAGTTTGATGATGGGCGGTTGAATAATCGGTACCAACGCCATATACGAATACGCCGCCACCGCGATTTGTCCCGCATACGCCGACTGCAATTTATTGGCAACCACGATAGCAGTCGGACCATCCGCCGCGCCGATGATGGCAATGGATGCGGCATCGTTGATGTTGGGGAAGAACATGGACGCCATACACAACGTAAAGAAGATACCAAACTGCGCCGCCGCACCAAAAATCATCAGTTTCGGGTTGGTGAGCACCGGTCCGA
This sequence comes from Acutalibacteraceae bacterium, assembly GCA_045634325.1. Taxonomy (GTDB): domain Bacteria; phylum Bacillota; class Clostridia; order Oscillospirales; family Acutalibacteraceae; genus URNF01. Next base: position 54,018 of record JAZRAA010000031.1, read on the forward strand.
AGTCAATCATCGCACCGATACCGATAAACAAAATCAGCGGGAACAGTTCGTTGGCAATGCCCGCATCAAACAGCACGCTCAGTGCGCCCGTTTCTTCGCCTTGGGTCACCGCACCCGAAAACGGCAGGTTGACAAGAATGGTGCCAAAACCGATAGGCAACAACAAGGTCGGTTCCATTTCCTTTTTGATGGCAAGGAAAATGAGGATACCGCCGATTGCCCACATCAGCAGGTGTTTCCACTGAATGTGTAACAGGTTTTCATACAAAATTTCCATGGGGGTTCTCCTTCCGATAAGGTGACAGATTACAAATTTTTATCTTTCAAAGCACGTTGTGCTTCCCGTTGCATATCACGGCGGGCGGCATCTTCCCGCTTATCATACAGTTTTTTGCCACGGCAAAGTCCCACTTGCACTTTCACCCACGAGCCTTTGAAATATACCGACAGCGGAATTAAAGTGAGGCCTTGTTGCTTGGTCAAACCGAACAAGCGCATGATTTCCCGTTTATGCAACAGCAACCGCCGCACACGTTTGGGGTCACGGTTGAAAATGTTGCCCTGTTCATAGGGGCTGATGTGCATGCCGTTGACAAACATTTCGCCTTCCACGACACTGCACCACGCATCTTTCAAATTGACACCGCCGCCACGCAGGGCTTTCACTTCGGTGCCCACCAATTCGATGCCGGCTTCCAGACTTTCTTCCACGAAATATTCGTGAAAGGCCTTTTTATTGGTGGCAATGGTTTTTGTGTTTTCTTTACCGGCCACGCCGACACCTCCTTTGATACCGTGTTTATTAAAGTTCGTTTCTGCCCTCAAGTGAACGGCGCAAGGTCACCTCGTCCGCATATTCCAAATCGCCACCGACCGGAATACCGTACGCCAAACGGGTGATTTTGATGGGGAACGCTTTGAGCAGACGAGCGAGATACATCGCAGTCGCTTCGCCCTCCACCGTGGGATTGGTCGCCATAATCACTTCGGTGATGTTCTCGTCAGTGAGCCGCACCAACAATTCCTTGATGCGAATGTCTTCGGGACCCACACCGTCCATTGGCGAAATGGTGCCGTGCAAAACGTGGTACAAACCCGCATATTCACGGGTGCGTTCAAACGCCGCCGCATCCCGCGCGTCTTCCACCACGCATATCACCGAACGGTCTCTGCCCGCAGATGCGCAAACAGGACACACGTCTTTGTCGGTGAGGTTGCAACACACACTGCACTCATGTATTTTCTCTCTGGCATCCCGAATAGCATCCACAAACGCTTCCGCTTTTTCGGGTGTGGTATGTAATAAATAGAATGCCAATCTGCCGGCAGATTTATGCCCGATACCGGGTAGGGTTTCGAGTTGTTCTACCAGCCGTTCTAATGGCGCTACACCGTATTCCATACTTATAACCCCGGAATGTTCAGACCGCCGGTCACCTGCGACATACGCTGTTCGGCATCCGCAGCAGCTTTACGCACCGCTTCATTGACAGCGGCTTTCACCAAGTCTGCCAACATTTCGGCATCGTCGGGGTCGATCACATCTTTATCAATCACAAGATCGGTCAATTCGTGTTTGCCGTTGACCGATGCGCTCACCGCACCGCCGCCGGCGGTCGCAGTGTAGACGGTTTGTTCCAATTCTTGTTGCAGTGCCGCGGCATCCTCCTGCATTTTCTGTGCTTGGCGCAACATCGCTTGCATATTGCCGGGGCCGCCGCCCATACCTTGCGGTAATCTTGCTTTCATACTATCAATTCCTCTCTTCTATCTCCAACCCACGTTCACGGCTCTGTTGCAAAAAAGCAGCGAGCGGGTCAGCGGGCATCTCTTCGGTCGTTTTGGCGGTTTTGCGAATACCGATACGCATGGTGCGTCCGGTCACCTCGCGGATAGCATTCACCAAAATCTGTTTGTTGCCGTCACGGGTGATGAGCGTTTTAAACATCTCGTTATCGGTGCACACAAACACCACGTCGTCACGCACCAGCGCAGTCGTGCCCATCAGCACACCTTGCAACGGCGCGCACAGCACCCCTAATTTTTCCACGACCTCGCCCCACTGTGCGAAAACGGTTTCCTCACCGCTTTCGGTGGGTGCAACAGGTGTCGGAGGCGCTTCGGGTGTTTGTTGTTCCGCAGGGGGTTCGGGGGTTGCGACTGCCACGGGGGCAGGCTTTTCCACAGGCGGTGCTTTTGGCTCTTTTTTCTGCGGTGCCGCTATCGTTGCGCCACTCGACAATGCGGATTCCAACGCCGCAACGCGACGGGACAGTGCCTTTGCATCGCCATCCAGTTCGGGACAGCACAGTTTTAAAATTGCCATTTCCATTTCCACACGGCGAGAAACACCGCCACGTAAACGGTCAAGGGTGGTTTGCAACACGGTCAGACAATGCAACACCGTAGCGGGCGACAACGCTTTTGCCGCCGCACGCAACTGTTCCCATTCGGCAGTGGATGCCACAATCAATTCGTCGGGTGTTTTCACCGTTTGGATGATCATCACGTTGCGATAATATTCCACCCATTCGGCGCACAACCGTTCCATGTCTTTCGAACCACGATAAAGGGTATCAAGTATCGCCAATGCGGTGGCGGTATCCCCCTCGGTCACGGCTTGCGATAAATCATACAAATAGGTCGAACCCGCCATGCCGGTAGAGGCGGCGACCACCTCGGCGGTGATGTCACTGCTGCGGGACACGCACTGGTCGAGAAGCGACAACGCATCACGCATCGCACCGTCCGCCAGACGTGCGAGCAACAATGCGGCATCGTCGGTCACCGTGAAACCTTCGGTTTTGGCAATCTGCGCTATGCGGGCGGCAATATCCGCAGGGGAAATGCGCCCGAAATCAAACCGTTGGCAACGGGACAGGATGGTGGCGGGTAATTTATGCACCTCGGTGGTTGCGAGGATGAAAATCACGTGTGCGGGGGGTTCTTCCAACGTTTTGAGCAGTGCGTTGAATGCACCCGCAGACAACATGTGCACTTCGTCGATGATATACACGCGGTAGGTAGCGGCGGCGGGACTGAAATTGACCTCTTCCCGCAGTTCACGGATAGAGTCCACGCCGTTGTTGGAAGCCGCATCGATTTCGGTGATATCCAAAATCGTGCCGTCGTCAATGCCACGGCAAATTTCACATTCGTTACACGGGTCGCCGTCCTTGGGGTTTTGACAGTTGACCGCTTTGGCAAGGATTTTGGCGCAGGTGGTCTTACCGGTGCCACGGCAACCTGTGAACAGATATGCGTGCGCCAGTCGGTTATGCTTGATTTCATTACGCAGGGCGGTGGTCACCGTCTCCTGTCCGCTGACGTCCGAAAACGTCTGCGGTCGAAACTTGCGATACAAAACCTGATACACTATATTCACCCCTCACAAAAATTAAACCGCATACACTCAGGCATACGGACGGACAGGCGGACTGCGGCGCACGGCAAACCGCTGCTTAATGCTGCTCGGTTCCCCGCCTGACATGGTTCACAGCGTGCCGTCACGCAGGACCCATCCGTCCGTATGCCTGAAAGCATGCGGCAACACTTTATTACAACATATAATTATATAGAAAGGCACGCCTATTGTCAAGGCATACACTGTCGAAAAATCAAAAGCCTCTACCCGACAAAATCGAGTAGAGGCGTTGCAATTACGCGTTTGCTTTTTTAGCGAGGGCGGACTTTTTCCGTGCAGCAGTATTCTTGTGCAGGAGACCCTTCGCAGCAGCTTGGTCAATCTTCTTGATAGCAGCTTTCACAGCAGCTTCTTTGTTCTCGCCGGTTTCGATAGCAACATTCGCATGTTTGATCTCGGTTTTCAGAGCAGAACGAGCAGCTTTGTTCTTCTCGGTTTTGGCAGCGATGACTTTCACGCGCTTCTTAGCGGATTTAATATTGGGCATGGTCACACCTCCTAATCTGATGTTCTAAATCACGCACTAGTCATATTAACACCCTTTTTGAAAAAAAGCAACTGTTTTTTTCAGAATATTGCGATTTTTTTTGCAAATACTGGTCAAAACAGGAAAAAAGGTGGAAAAATCATGGCATTTCGTACCGATTTAACCTTGGAAATCGCCGAAAATATAAAAAACCTATCCGCACAAGACTGTTTTGTGCGGGAATATACCAAAAACAATATACGCATCACGGCGCATACCTTGCACACCATGCACGCCGAACAGGTATATGGCAAACCGCGCGGCAACTATATCACACTGGAACTGCCGCCTCTTTCAGACGACGAAAAACTGCTCACCGAGGGGGCTACCGTGCTGGCAGAACAGTTGCGACAGCTATTGCCGTCAAGCGGCACGGTGTTGGTGGTGGGACTGGGCAACCGTGCCATCACACCCGATGCGCTGGGCCCCCGCACCGCTGATTTCACCCTCGCCACCCGCCACATCCAAGGGGAATTCGCACGCAGTGTGGGATTGTCCGACCTGCGCCCCACCGCCGTCATTGCACCGGGGGTGTTGGGGCAAACCGGTGCGGAAAGCAGTGAAATTGTGAGCGGTCTTTGCGACCGTCTCTCCCCCGCCGCCGTCGTTTGCATCGATGCGCTAACCGCATGCAGTATCGAACGGTTGGGATGCACCGTGCAGTTGACCGACACGGGTATTGCGCCCGGCGCAGGGGTGGGCAACCGCCGTGCGCCGCTCAACCGCGACACCCTCGGCATTCCTGTTATCGCCATCGGTGTGCCCACCGTGGTGGATGCGGCAGTGATTGCGGGGGAATGTACCAAGGGCGAGGACATCCATCTCTCCCCCGCCGCACGCAACCTCATTGTCACGCCAAAAGAAATCGATTTGGTCATCCACCGTGCCGCCAAACTCATTGCGGCGGGATTGCATTTGTGCCTGCATCCCGACTATGCACCGTTTGAACTCATCTCTTTGGCCAACGGCTAGTGTGCTTTATATATAGTATATACCATATTTAGTATGGCACCGAAAAATGTGAAAAAACGCTTGACTTTACTTGCTTTTTCTGTTAAACTGTGGGATGCCGCATGCTATGGGGTTTTAAAAGTGATGCAAATCCGCCCTATGCAGCGAGTCTAAAGAAAAGGCAGGTACAGCCAATGTACGCTATTATCGAAACCGGCGGCAAGCAGTATAAAGTGGCGAACGGCGACGTGCTGTTCATCGAAAAGCTGGATGCCGCAGAGGAAGCCTCTGTCGAGTTCAAGCAGGTTATTGCCCTGCACAACGGCAAGACCCTCAAGATTGGTACTCCCTACGTCAAAGACGCTGTCGTGACCGCAAAGGTGCTCAAAAACGGCAAAGGTAAGAAACTCACCGTTTTCACCTACAAACCGAAAAAAGGCAGCAGTCGTAAATTGGGTCATCGTCAGCCCTACACCAAGGTGCAAATCGAAGCGATGGAAATCGTCAAACCGGTGAAGGCAGCTGCTGAACCCAAAGCCGAGTAAGGCAAAGCGATGATACGGGCGCAGTTTTGGTGCTTTGGCGAGTCTATTACGGGGTTTTCCCTGAAAGGACACGCGGGCGCAGGAGATTTCGGAGAAGACATCGTTTGTGCGGCGGTTTCCAGTGCGGCGTATATGACGGCCAATACGTTGACCGAAATATGCGGTGCAAATGCGAATATCACCGTTAATGATGGCGAAATGTCCCTCTCTCTCACCGAAACGGATGCTTTCATCCAAAAAGTTCTTGAAGGTTTTTTCCTGCACATGAACGGTTTGCAGGAACAGTATCCCAAACGGATACAGGTACTAAAAACGGAGGTGTAAGTCATGTTAAAGATTAACATTCAGTTGTTTGCTCATAAGAAAGGCGTCGGTTCTACTAAGAACGGCCGTGATTCCGAGTCCAAACGCCTTGGCGTCAAACGCGCCGACGGTCAGTTCGTTCTCGCGGGCAACATCTTGGTGCGTCAACGCGGCACCCACATCCACCCCGGCAACAATGTCGGCATCGGTTCGGATGATACGCTGTTTGCGACCATCGACGGTCTGGTGCGTTTCGAGCGCATGGGCAAAGACCGCAAGCGTGTCAGCGTGTATGCTGTGGAGCAATAATCCACTGTTTGCGTGAATGAAAAGCACCCGTATAACACGGGTGCTTTTTTCATGTGATTTTTATTGCAAACTGCCTACATTTAGGGTATACTTGTCTATATATAAGGAGAGGATACGTATGTTTGTAGATAAAGCCACTATCCAAGTGCGTGCGGGGGACGGCGGTAACGGTGCCGTTGCGTTCCATCGTGAAAAATTCGTCGCATCCGGCGGTCCCGACGGCGGTGACGGCGGTCGCGGCGGTAATATCGTGTTCCAAGTGGATACGGGTCTCAACACCTTGTCCGATTTTCGCTATAAGCGCAAATACGTTGCTGCTAACGGACAAAACGGCAACAAAAATCGTTGTTTTGGCAAAAAAGGCGAAGACTTAATCATTCCCGTGCCGGAAGGCACGCTCATCTATGACGACGAAACCGGCAGATTGATGGCGGATATGTCGGTAGGCGAGCCGTTTATTGCCGCAAAAGGCGGCAGAGGCGGTTGGGGTAATGCCCATTTCGCCACCCCCACCCGTCAAGTGCCTCGTTTTGCCAAACCCGGTGTGCCGGGCGAGAACAAACGCTTGCGGTTGGAGTTGAAACTGCTGGCTGACGTGGGACTTATCGGATTCCCCAACGTCGGTAAATCGTCTTTAATCTCGGTGGTCAGCGAAGCAAAACCCCAAATCGCCAACTACCATTTCACCACCCTAACCCCCGTGCTCGGCGTGGTGCGTATCGAAGAACGCAATTCCTTCGTGATGGCGGATATTCCCGGTATCATCGAAGGCGCAGCACAAGGCGTGGGACTTGGGCACGACTTTTTACGACATATCGAGCGTTGTCGTTTGCTGGTACACGTGGTAGACGTTGCAGGCAGTGAGGGACGTGACCCCATTGCCGATTTCGACGCTATCAATGCGGAACTTGCGGCGTTCAGTCCCGAACTTGCCGAGCGTCCGATGCTGGTCGCGGGCAACAAGTGCGACCTTGCCACCGACGAACAGTTGGCGGCGTTTGAAGCAGAAATGCAAAAACGAGGACTGCCCTATTTCCCGATGATGGCGGCGATTGCGCACGGCACCGATGAACTCATTAAAAAGTGTGCCTACACCTTACAACAGCTCCCGCCGGTGCGCCGCTTTGAAGCCGAGGCGGTCACCTTGCCGGAAGCGGAAAGCTTTGCCGACCGCTCGGTGCAGATACAGTGCGAGGACGGTGTGTTCTTCGTGGAAGCGCCGTGGCTGTTACAATTGATGCGTGGCATCAATTTCGGCGAGGACGATTCGTTGCAATACTTTGAACGTGTGTTGCGCAGTGCAGGTGTCATCACCGCCTTGGAACAAGCGGGCGTACAAGAGGGCGACACCGTCAGCATCTATGATTTCGAATTTGAATTTGTGTATTAAGGTGATACTATGGCTCGGTTGTTTGAACAAAACGTGGACACGCACGAATTAAGTCCCCTGGCACTCGCTTTGGTGGGGGACGGCGTGTATGAACTGATGGTGCGGGAAATGCTGGTGTGCGAAGCCAATCGCAGTGCCGGTGAACTGCACAAAGCGGCGGTGAAACTGGTGCGAGCAGAAGCACAGTCTGCGGCGATGGATAAATTGGAACCGCACCTGACCGAAAAGGAAGCGGCGGTGTTTCGTCGTGGCAGAAATGCGCACACGCCCCGCAACGACCGTGATTATCACCGTGCGACAGGCTTTGAAGCGTTGTTTGGGTATTTATACTTAAACGGCGAAATCGAGCGTGTCAAAGAGTTGTTCCAAATGTGTATGAAATAAATAAAAACCACACAAAAAGCGAGTATCCAAAGGATACTCGCTTTTTGATTTTATTGTATCTCTTGTTCCAATGCGTCAAAAGCAGGTGTGTTAAAAAATTCACCCAGCGTAATATGCAATCCGTCACAAATCATCTTTATCGTCAACAATTTAGGGTTTTGACTTTTTCCGTATAAAATGCTTTTTATACTGGACGGTGACACCGCCGATATTGTTGCCAATTTATTGATGGTAATATCGTGTTCCCCACACAATTCCAAAATGCGATTGCGCACTGCCGTAATGGTATTCATAGTCATCCTCCTCGCCTTTTTCTTTTAGAATAGACGATTTTAGTGGACATTATAGGCGATGCATGATACTATTAGGCTATACATCGCCTATTAGGAGGTTCTGTATGGCTAAAAAAGTGTGCGCTTTCTTCGGTCATAGAGATTGTCCATCTGATATTAAAGTTTCTCTACGTGCCGAAATTATCCGTCTAATCACCGAACAGCAAATAGAAAATTTTTTAGTAGGTTATCAAGGCAATTTCGATGCTCTCGCATTACAAGTGTTAATAGAATTAAAAGAAGAATTTCAAAATATACAGTATACAGTGGTGTTAGCCTATCTTCCAAACATGCAAGGGGAACTTTTTGCCGAAGTGCCTACCGTTTTCCCGGAAATATTGGAAACGACACACCCAAAATATGCCATATCCGCTCGGAATACATGGATGATTTCTAGAGCCGATTGTGTTATTGCCTATGTCCAACACACTTGGGGTGGTGCTTACCGGTTTGTGTCTTACGCGAAGCGGAAAGGCAAAATGGTTATCAATTTAGCAGAATAATATAAAAAGAAGGTCTGACTTTTGTCAGACCTTCTTTTGTCTTTTTATTGCTTATTTAAAGCGGGGGCGAGCGACGTAGGAAGTATGCAGGATTTCGTGCGCCTTATGGCTGCCGAAGCTGCCGAAATACTCTTCGTACACCTTTTTCACCATCGGATTTTCGTGGGATTTGCGCACTGCCATGCCTTTATCCTGGTCATACAGCACTTTCGCACGTTTCTCACGATAGTCCTCAAAGTTACGCACAGACGCGGGAACAATCGGTTGACCGCCGCCGTTGATACAACCGCCGGGGCAGCACATGATTTCCACAAAGGTCCACGGCGCCGTGCCGTCTTTGATTTTGCTCATGATGTAGTTTGCCGCCGTCAAGCCGCTGGCAACAGCCACTTTGATTTCGGTGCCCGCAATGGTGTAGGTGGCTTCTTTCAAGCCGTCCATACCACGCACCGCTTCAAATTCAACGTTGCCGTTGTCTTTGCCGGTCAGCACGTCGTTGGCAGTACGCAAAGCCGCTTCCATAACACCACCGGTTGCACCAAAGATGACAGCAGCGCCGGTGTCTTCGCCCAACGGCATATCAAATTCTTCGTCCGGCAGAGCGGTGAAGCGCAAGCCCGCACGGTCAATCATGCGTGCAAGTTCTCTCGTCGTGATGGAGATGTCCACGTCAGGCACGCCCGCAGCGGCTTCGTCATCACGGCCGATTTCGAATTTCTTTGCGGTACAGGGCATCACCGAAACAGACACGATGTTTTTCGGGTCGATGCCGTGTTTTTCCGCATAATAGGTTTTGAGAATTGCACCAAACATCTGTTGGGGGGATTTGCAGGAAGAAATGTGTTTGAGTTGTTCGGGATAGTACATCTCCGCAAACTTCACCCAACCGGGCGAGCAGGAGGTAATCATCGGCAACGCACCGCCGTTTTGCACACGGTCGAGCAATTCGGTGGCTTCTTCCACGATGGTCATATCGGCAGCGAAGTTGGTGTCGAACACCTTATCAAAGCCGAGTCGGCGCAGTGCCGCAACCATTTTACCTTCGGCGTTGGTGCCAATCGGCAGACCAAACGCTTCGCCAATCGCCGCACGCACGGCGGGAGCGGTTTGCACCATCACCACTTTGTCGGGGTCGGACAATGCCGCCCACACTTCGTCGGTGTTGTCTTTTTCAGCCAAAGCACCGGTCGGGCAAACGTTGATACACTGACCGCAAGACACGCAAGGCACTTCTGCCAACGGTTTTTCGAATGCGCAAGCAATGTGGGTATCAATACCACGCTCGTTTGCGCCGATAACCGATACAAACTGTTGCTGGCAAGCCGCTACGCAACGACGGCACAGGATACATTTGTTGTTATCACGAATCATGTGCGGGGCGGAATCGTCAATCGCAAATTCGCGGCGGAAGCCGTCGTATTTGCCATTATCTTCTACGCCGTAATCGAGGCACATTTTCTGCAATTCGCAGTTGGTGGAACGCACGCAGGACAAACATTTTTTCTCGTGGGTGGACAAAATGAGTTCCAGTGTGGTTTTACGTGCTTTACGCACTTTTTCGGTGTTGGTGCTGATTTCCATGCCTTCTGCAACGGGGTATACGCAAGCGGTCACCAGACCACGTGCACCGGTGGCTTCTACCACGCAGATGCGGCAAGCACCGATTTCGTTAATATCTTTCAAGAAACAAAGGGTGGGAATGTCCACGCCTGCCACACGGGCCGCTTCCAAGATGGTGGAACCTTTGGGCACGCTGACCGCAATGCCGTTTACTTTTACATTAACCATATCCATTTTGCGTCAGCTCCTTTCTTACTGTTTACTGATAGCCTTGAACTTACAAGTGCCGATGCAAGCGCCGCATTTCACGCACTTTTCAGTGTTGATGGCAAGGCTGGGTAATTTGTGACCGGGTGCGGTGTAATCGGTTTTGTAGATAGCATCCGCAGGGCACTGCCGTGCGCACATACCGCAACCGATACATTTCTCTGCATCAATAACAAAGGAGAGCAGGTTCTTACACACGCCGGCAGGACATTTCTTTTCGGTCACGTGCGCCACGTACTCATCACGGAAGAAACGCAGGGTGGAAAGCACCGGGTTGGGAGCAGTCTGACCCAAACCGCACAGCGAATTCTCTTTGATGTAGATACAGAGTTTTTCCAGCTCGTCGATGTCTTCCAACGTGCCGTTGCCGTCGGTGATTTTTTCCAGCATTTCAAGCAAACGTTTGGTGCCGACACGGCAAGGCGTACATTTGCCGCAGGACTCGTCCACGGTGAATTCGAGGAAGAATTTCGCCATGTCCACCATACAGGTGTCTTCGTCCATGACAATCAAACCGCCCGAACCCATCATACAACCAATCGCAATGAGGTTGTCATAGTCAACGGGGGTGTCAATCAAATCAGCAGGGATACAACCGCCGGAAGGACCACCGGTCTGTGCCGCTTTGAATTGTTTGCCGTTAGGAATACCGCCGCCGATGTCGTGGATGATTTCACGCAAGGTGGTACCCATCGGGATTTCCACCAAGCCGGTATGTTTGATTTTGCCGCCCAAAGCGAAAACTTTGGTGCCTTTGGATTTCTCGGTACCCATGGAAGCAAACCAGTCTGCACCACGCAGGATAATCTGCGGGATGTTGGCAAAAGTTTCCACGTTGTTTTCGACAGTGGGTTTGCCGTAGAGGCCTTTCACAGCCGGATACGGCGGGCGGGGACGAGGTTCGCCACGGTTGCCTTCGATAGAGGTCATGAGCGCCGTTTCCTCACCGCACACGAATGCGCCTGCACCCAGACGGATAAACAAATCAAAGTCAAAGCCGGAACCGAAGATGTTTTTGCCGAGCAAACCATATTCTCTGGCTTGGTCGATGGCAATCTGCAAACGGGAAACCGCAATCGGATATTCCGCACGCACATAGACGTAACCTTCGGTCGCACCAATCGCATAACCAGCGATAATCATCGCTTCAATCAACGAATGGGGGTCGCCTTCCAAAACGGAACGGTCCATAAATGCACCAGGGTCGCCTTCGTCAGCGTTACACACGACGTATTTTTGGTCGGCTTTGTTGGGAGCGGTGAGCGCCCATTTGCGACCGGTCGGGAAACCGCCGCCGCCACGGCCACGCAAGCCGGAATCGGTGACAACCTTGATGACGTCGTCGGGGGTCATTTCGGTGAGCACCTTGCCCAAAGCGGCATAGCCGTCCATGGCAATGTATTCTTCGATGCTTTCGGGGTTAATCACACCGCAGTTGCGCAGCACCACACGGTTTTGGGTTTTATAGAACGCAGTGTCGTTCAAGGAAACGTTGCCGTCGGCGGGAGCTTCGGAGCCGGTATCGTTATATACCAATCTTTCCACCAAACGACCTTTGAGCAGATGCTCAGAGACGATTTCCTCCACGTCTTCGGGGGTCACACGGCTGTAGAACGTGCCATCGGGATGCACAATCACAACAGGACCCAGTTCGCAAAGACCAAAACAACCGGTCTGTACGATTTTGACTTCGTCGGTAAGACCGTTTGCCTCCAAAGCAGTGGCAAACGCCTCTTGGATTTTGTTGCTACCTGAGGAGGTACAGCCGGTACCGCCGCAGATAAGAACATGGGCTCTAATCATACTATTACCTCCTCAGTTTATGCTTTGATATAGTCTGCGACAACCTTGCCGCCTTTGAGATGCTCTTTGACCACACGCTCCGCTTTTTCGGGGGTCATTTTCACGTAGGTGACTTTTTCTTTGCCCGCTTCATACACGTCCACAATCGGCTCGTACTCGCAAAGGCCGCAGCAACCGGTCTGGGTAACGATGACACTGCCCGCAAGACCCTCTGCATTCACCTGTTCGACGAATGCGTTGAGCACGGGACGTGCGCCCGCCGCAATACCGCAAGTCGCCATGCCGACTACCACACGTTTTTCGCTGGAGCCGTCACGCAATGCGACTTTTGCTTGCATTTTTTCTTTGATGGCTTGAAGTTCTGCTAATGATTTCATACATATCTTCCTTTCACATTGGAATTGTATACGGTTTATATTACAGACTGTACGCTTCGCGTAAATAGTCTTTAATCCAAGTTAGTACCTCAAAACTGCTAAGCGGGACATCTCCCAAAACGTCACGCAATTCTTCGGTGTGTAACCGAATGGGCTCTTTTCCTTCCCGCTCATGACAAAAGAGAAAATCCGTGTCGGGATGTCCTTGCACCAGCGTCATCACGGTAGCGGGGATGTCCCCCAACGGCACGCAATCGATGTGGTCGGTGTGAAACGTCGCTTCTACCACGGTGCCGTGGTCACAAGGATAGGTTTTCTCATCCTTTGACTGCACCGTGAGCGTGCCGCCCGTCTGCTCGGCCGCCAGTTTTAACAACGGCAACCCCAACCCCACCGCACGTGTGGTACGGGTGGTATAAAACGGGTCGGTGACGTTTTGCACCGTTTGTGCATCCATGCCGCAACCGTCATCCTTGATACGAAGGGTGAGCACGTTTTCTTGTTCGGCGAGCAAAATCTCGGTCAGCGTTGCACCCGCTTTGACCGAATTTTCCGCCACATCCAAAATGTTCAAAGACAGTTCTTTCACGTGGCACCTCCCAACATCCGTATGAGTTTATCGCGTACCAGTTGACTGCTGTACGGTTCATCCTCAATTTCCAAAAAAGCATCCGCTTCTCGGATGTCCCATAACACGTGCGCATCCGAACTGGTGACCACACGGCACCCCTTTGGCAGTTGCGGGAGAAATTCCTGTTCCCGTGCACCGTCATGCAGTTCCACGCACGTGAACGGTATGTCCGGCGGCAAACTGCCCAGCACCGCACAAATACCGTTTGCTTCACGGTCGATGTGTGCGGGATAACACACGCCGCCGAATTTGCGGGCAAGCGGCAAACTTTCTTCCAGCGTCACCGTGGTGGCATTGGACAGCAAGTGCGGTTCTGTCATCACAATGGTTTCCGCCTCGTCTATCACCAACTGTTCACCGAAAATATCTGCGCGGTTGGGCACCAAAATGCGACGGGTGGCAATCTCTTTATCGAATGCCATCGCCGTGTCCAGTGTCGGAAACAAACACACCATGTGAATATCCTCTGCGGTAGTCAGTTCCATGCCCGCAACCGGCACAATACCGTGCATTTTCGCCGCCGCAAAAAACGCGGGACAATTTTTGCAAGTGTTATGGTCGGTGAGTGCGACCAGCCCCAACCCATTCAGTGTCGCCATGCCCGCAATGTTGTGCGGGGTGGACTCGTTGTCCCCGCAAGGAGACAAACACGAATGGATGTGCAGGTCGTAGTAATAACGGCTCACAACAGTACGGCGAGTTTTTTCGCCGTTTGGTAACTGCTGAGCGCACTGCACAACAAGTTGACGCCTTTCGCCTCCGCCAACGCCGCCACACCCTCGTCAGGTGTCACGCCTTCGGTGAGGATGACGCAAGCGGTATCGGCCAGTGTCGCCACCGCTACGATGTTTTGATTGGACATAATGGTGAGCCACGCATCACCTTGTGCGGCACGACCCATCACCCAACTGAGCAGGTCGCCGATATATACGCCGCTAACCGCACGGTCACCGTCCGGCAACACCACCGGTTGCAAGTCACAAACCGCCGCCAATTCTTTTACCGTCAATTCGGCTCACCTCTCACTTTTTCACCACGCAACCATCAGGGGAAATGGTCCCCTTGACCACATCCTCCGCAAACGCACGGCAGGTCGGCGAGCCACAGGCACCGCAATCCAGGCCGGGAAGGGTGTTGCGCAACGCTTGGATATCGGACAACATCCGCATCGACTGCGCTACGCTGTCCCCCAATTGCGAAATGGGTTGGTAGCTGGGGAATTCGTCAAAGAAATAATCCATGGGAATATACTGCTCATTGCTCGGCAAAAAGTTTTGTGAAACCGGCAGATACCGACGCAGGTTTTGCAGTCGTGCTTTGGCGATAAACGGATTTTGCACCGTCAACACACCGCCGACGCAACCGCCCGCACAGGCGTTGAGTTCCACAAATTCCACCTGCGGAATATTGCCGTTTTCAATCTGGTCCAACACACGAATGACGTTGTCAATGCCATCTGCCGCCAGATAACTGTCGTTGAACAACGCCGAGGCTTCGCCGCCCGACGCCGCCCAACCAATGCCAATCATACCCGAATGAGAGAGTTCCGCAGGGTTTTCCTCACGGTGCATCTCATTGAGCAGTTTAAAGTAAATATCATTGATGGGAACCACCGCATCCACCTGACTTTTATAGTCGCCAAATCCGTTTTTGACGTAACTGGCTTTGGCGGGACACGGGCTGATAAAACACACGCCGATATCCTCGGGTTGCAATGCGGGATGATTTTTCAGCGCGCGTTCTCTGGCACATTTTGCCGCAATTTCCATCGGCGGCAGTATGTGCATTTCATTCTCCGCCAAAGACGGAAAACGCAACGCAATCAATCGTGCCACAACGGGACACGCAGTGGAAATGATCGGTTTTTTGACACCGTCGATACCCAAATACACACGGGTGTAGCCCGACACCAACTCCGCAGCACCGGACACTTCATACACGTCGTCAAACCCGATGCGTAGGAGTCCGTTCAGCACGTAATCGACGTCGTCGAGGTTATCAAACTGTCCATACAACGCAGGGGCGGGCAATGCAATCTTGTATCGGAAACCTTGCATGGCATCCAAACTGTTACATACCGCCTTTTTGGCGTTTTGCGGACAAACACGGATACACTCACCGCAATCAATACATCTGGCTTGGTTAATCACCGCTTTGCCGTCCCGCACCCGAATAGCCTCGGTTGGACAGCGACGCAAACAAGTGGTACAGCCGGTACATTTTTGCGCATCGAGGTGCACCGAATGTTCGTATGTATGCAAAGGGAACCCCTCTTTTCGTGTGATTATGCGATGTTCACACGCATCGTGATGCGTGTGCCGACACCGACCGTCGATTCAATTTCCATGCTGTCGGTATACCGTTTCATATTGGGCAGGCCCATGCCCGCTCCAAATCCCAATGAACGCACCGTTTCGGTGGCGGTGGAAAAGCCCGCCTGCATTGCCTGTTCCACGTCCGCAATGCCCGGTCCGTTATCGGTGAGTACGATTTCGATGTACTCTTCCGCCACCCGCACCAGAGCTTCGCCACCGTGTGCATGGATGACCATATTGATTTCGCCTTCGTACATGGCAATGGATACACGGCGAATGACCTCCGGCGGCAAACCGAGTTGGCGCAGATTTTTCTTGATCTGCACACTCGCCTGCCCCGCAGAAGTGAAGTCCCCGCCGTCCACCGTAAAGCGGAAGGTCAGCACTTCACTCATACGCCTTGCTCCTTTTTCACTTTATTGCCCACCAAGCCGTTGGCAAACAGAATACCGCAAGCTTCGTACATGCGCTTATCGGTAGCGAGCAGTACCATGCCGCTCTCTTTCGCCAGTTCCAGCATTTCAGCGGTGGGTTGTTTGGAGCGCACAAATACAATGCACACCATATCCATCATTTCTGCGGTGCGAATGACCTGCGAATTGACCAAACCGGTGAGCAACACCGCCTGGTCTTTGACATACGCCAGCACATCGCTCATCATATCACTGCCGCAAGCGGAATACACGTGTTTGCCCAGCGATTCTTCGCCGACCAACACCTTGGCATCCAACAATTCTTTGATGGTACAAATTTTCATAAGGCAGCTTCCTTCTTTAGAAATTTATGCGCCGTATTTTTCCAGAATGCCGGGCACGTCGTCCACGCCCAAACGACCGTACACTTCGTCGTTGACGGTCAGAACCGGAGCCAAACCGCAAGCGCCGATGCAACGGCAGGCGGTCAGCGAGAATTTACCGTCAGCGGTACATTCATCCGCACCGATACCGAGGATTTCGGAGATTTTGTTGAACACGTCGCCGGAACCTTTCACGTAGCAAGCAGTACCCAGACATACCGAAATGGTGTATTCGCCTTTCGGGGACAGCGAGAACTGTGCATAGAAAGTCGCCACGCCGTACACTTTCTCCAGCGGAACGTCCATTCCGTCGGCAATCATTTGTTGCACTTCAATCGGCAGATAGCCGTAAATGCCTTGCGCCTCCTGCATCACACCCATCAAACGACTTTTGTCATGCTTGTTTGCGTCGATGATTTTTTGCAGTGCAGCAGCTTGTTCAGGTGTGCCCTTGAAGGGCAGAGTGCTGATTTTTTTCTGCATAATGCCTTTCCTCCTTGTCTTTGTACGCATATAGCATACTCCACCATACAGTATAGCAAATTCTTTTGAAAATTACCAGTGTTATCGACATATTTTTTATATAAATTTCACAATAAGAACAAAAAAGACGCAAAGCGTCTTTTTTGGCATGTATTATAGTTGCACTTCCCTCTTGTTACCGCCCGGAAGCAATATCACACGAGAGGCAAAACCCGCCGCTTTGGCTAGTTCTCTCATTTGCTCCCCGCCGAACAGCAACATGTCGGTGGCGTGCGCATCTGCGGAGAACAAAATCTTTCCGCCGTGAGCACGGATTTCTTTCAAAAACGGCAAAATCGGATACGGCGTGCTGCGCAAACCACGGAAAATGGAACCCACATTGATTTCAAACACCGCATCCCCTTTTTCGCACAGTGCGGCGATTGCCGTGAATGCGGGTTGCATATACCGCTCATCGCTTTCATCGAAAAAGTGTGCTTTTTCATTATATTTGGCTACCAAATCAAAGTGGCCGATAACGGTACAATCGGTTTTATCCCGCACCAACGCCACCTGCTCGAAATACGCACGAGAGTAGGCATAAAAATCGCCGTCAAAATACGTTTCCACCGTTTGCTGTTGCAAAGCGGCGCCGTTGTCCACGTCCACAAGTCCGTTTCCCGCAGGGATACAGTGCACCGAACCGATGATATAGTCATACGGATAAGCGGGTTTGTCCGAAAACGCATCCATTTCCATACCGCACAAAACGTCCATCTGTCCGCTATACCCCGCTTTGACTTTTTGCACAGCCTCGATGTATGCCCGCTCTTTTTCGGCGTTCATACCATATTCACCCACAACGGGGATATAACTATGTCCCGAAAAACCGAGAATTTTCACACCTTGCGCAAACGCCGCAGCGGCCATTTCCTCCACGGTGTTTTTGCCATCGCAAAACGAGGTGTGTACGTGATAGGTTTCCAAAAAAACAGACATTGTTATTCCCTTTCTTGTAAGCGCACAAGGAACTTGTGGCCCCCACCTTTAAAGTTGATGTCACTGCGACGTTTCGGTATTTTTGTCGGTTACGACAAAAACGCGGGCGCGGTGTTTGCCCGCGCGAAACTCGACTGAGTTCGCAAGGAACTTGCGAACTCAAACCATTTTTTCTTGTTTGACTTTATGGTCGATGATGTGGCGGGAGGCGAGTTCTCGGTGTACGTCCTCCACCGAAATACCCATTTCCACCATCAGCACCATCACGTGATACGCAAGGTCGGCAATCTCATACACCGTTTCCTTTTTATCGTCGCTTTTCGCACCGATAATCACTTCGGTACATTCTTCGCCCACTTTTTTGAGGATTTTATCCCTTCCCTTTTGGAACAGGTAGGTGGTGTAGGAGCCTTCGGGCAAATCCGCTTGCCGTCCCTTGAGCAGAGCATACAAATCTTCCAAACAGAATTCCTGCAACGCTTCGCTTTGATATACGGGATTAAAGAAACAAGAATCCTCGCCCGTGTGACAAGCGGGGCCGTCCTTTTCCACTACCACCGTCAGCGCATCTTTATCGCAATCGGCCGTGATGGACACGATGCGTTGCACGTTGCCGGAGGTTTCGCCTTTGCGCCACAATTCCCCGCGGGAACGAGACCAAAAACACGTGCGACCTTCCGACATCGAAATGCGCAAACTTTCCTCGTTCATATAGGCGACGGTCAGCACCTTTTTGGAAATGCTGTCCACCACCACGGCGGGAATTAAACCGTTTGCATCAAATTTCAGTTCGTTTATTTGCAACATTTTTCTACACTCCTTACTACAATGCCGTTTTCACGCAACGTTTCTTTCAAAGCGGGAATCGGCACCTCACCGAAATGGAACACCGAAGCCGCCAATCCTGCGTCAACGGTGGGTAATTTTTTGAACAATTGAACGAAATGGTCGGCGCAGCCCGCACCGCCCGAAGCAATCACGGGTACGTCCACCGCACGCAACACGGCTTCCAACATTTCAATGTCAAACCCGTTTTTCACGCCGTCGGTGTCAATGGAATTGACCACCACTTCGCCCGCGCCCATACCGACGCAACGGCGCACCCATTCAATCGCTTCCAGCCCCGTGTTTTCTCTGCCGCCTTTGGCAAACACACGAAACACGCCGTCCACCCTTTTGACGTCCATGGACAACACAACGCACTGGTCGCCGTAGCGTTTGGCGGCTTGTTCAATCAAAGCGGGATTGCGAATGGCACCCGAATTGACCGACACTTTATCCGCACCGCATTTGAGCACACGGTCAAAATCCTCTACCGTGTTGATACCGCCGCCGACGGTCAACGGAATGAACACCTTTTTCGCCGCTTCACACAAAATATCGGTGAACAGCGCTCTGCCCTCCGCCGAAGCGGTGATGTCATAAAACACCAATTCATCCGCACCGACATCGCTGTAGTACGAAGCCAGTTCCACGGGAGAAGACACGTCTTTGAGCCCTTCGAAATTGGTGCCTTTAACCACCCTGCCGTTTTTAATGTCCAAGCAGGGAATAATGCGTTTTGTTATCATTTTGCCACCTCAATTGCACGGGCGAGTGCAATCGCACCGGTATAGTACGCTTTGCCGATAATCGCACCGTACACGCCCATTTCACGCAATGCCGCAACGTCATCGAGAGACGATACACCGCCCGAAGCGATGATGTCCACCTTGAAGGTCTGTTGCAACCGTTCATACAATTTCAAGTTGGTGCCTTGCATCGCACCGTCACGAGAAATGTCGGTACAAATCACCGTTTTGACACCCAGCATCTGCATTTTTTCAAAAAACGCTTCGCCGCTGTATGCGGATTGTTCAGTCCACCCTTTAATCGCCACGTATCCGTCTTTCAAATCGATGCCAACTGCGATTTTCTCACCGTAGGTTTCCACCGCTTCACGCAAAAACGCCTCGTCGGTCACCGCCGCCGTGCCGAGAATGACACGGTCCACGCCGTTTTCCAAATACGCTTTCACCGTCTGCATATCACGGATACCGCCGCCCACCTCGGTGAACAACCCCGTCCCCTGCGCAATACGGCGAATGGTGTCCATATTGGGTGTACCGCCTGTTTTAGCGCCCTCTAAATCTACTAAATGTATAAATTTTGCGCCGTCACGTTCAAACGATTGGGCAACTGCAAACGGGTCGTCGTGGTAGACGGTCATTTGGGCGTAATCGCCTTTGAACAAGCGTACCGCCTTACCGCCGATGATGTCAATTGCAGGAAAAATGTGCATAGTCTTATCACCTTATAATTCACAAAATGCTTTGAGGATTGCCAAACCGGTGCGCCCGCTTTTTTCGGGGTGGAACTGGCAACCCATCAGGTTATCTTTACGCACCGCCGCCGTAACGGGTGCGCCGTAGTCGGTGGATGCAATCAAACTGTCCGCGCAGTTGCGGGCATAGTATGAATGCACGAAATACACGTGGTCGCCTTCTTGCAAATACCGAAACAGCGGGTCTTTTTCGCCATTAAAATGCAACGCATTCCAACCGATGTGCGGAATTTTCATGTCGGCGGGGACATACCCTTGAAGCGGCACAATCTCACCGTTTAACAGACCCAGTCCTTTGTGTTCGCCATATTCGAGGCTTCTCTCGAACAACAGTTGCATACCCAGACAAATGCCCATGACGTATTTCCCGTCGGCGAGTGCGGCTTTCACCGCTTCGTCCATGCCGCAAGCGGCAAGTTTGCGGGATGCATCCGCAAACGCACCCACGCCCGGCAACAAAATTCTGTCTGCTTTTGCCAGTACGTCGGGGTCACAGGTGACCTGTGCGTTTTCGCCGATAGCCGCAAACGACGAGCGCAGGGAAAACAGGTTGCCCACGCCGTAATCAATAATCGCTACCATTATAAAACTCCCTTGGAAGACGGAATTTCATCTTTTAGTTGCGGGTCGATTGCCACCGCCGCACGCATGATACGACCGAGCGCTTTGAAAATGCCCTCGACGATGTGGTGGGAGTTGACACCCGCCAATTTGCGCACGTGCAAGGTGATGCCCGCATTTTGCGCAAAACCATATAAAAATTCACGCACAAGTTCGGTGTCAAAGTCGCCGATTTTTTGTGCGGGGATGTCGGCATCCAGTGCTAAATACCCTCTGCCCGAAATATCCACTGCCGCCATAATTAACGCTTCGTCCATCGGTAATATAATATCGGCATACCGACAAATACCACGTTTGTCACCCAGTGCTTCACTAAACGCTTTGCCCAGTGCGATGCCGATGTCCTCTACCGTGTGATGCCCGTCTACATACGTGTCACCGTTGCAACTGACCGACAACGCAAACCGTCCGTGTTTGGTAAACAAGGTCAACATGTGGTCAAAAAAGCCGACACCCGTTTGGATGGCGCCGTCACCGTTGCCATCCAGGTATAAGGAAAGCTGGATGTCGGTTTCCGCGGTTTTGCGGATGATTTCACTGTTACGCATGTTTCGTTTCCTCCAATGCTTTATCAATCGTTTCCAGTAAGGTATCCATCTGTTGTTTGGTGCCGATGGTGATGCGGTTATAATTGGCAATGCGGGGCATTCCAAGATACCGCACCAACACGCCGTTATCTTTTAAGAATGTATACAGCGTTTTGCCGTCAATTTTGTCGCTTGCCGCCAAAATGAAATTGGCGGTGGAATCGGTGACGGTAAAGCCGCGTTTTTCCAGTTCTTTGCGGGTGTATTCCCTCACCGCTATAATCTCTTTGCAATTGTCCATATAATATTGGTCGTCACACAGTGCCGCTATGCCTGCCAACTGGGTTAAGCGGTTAATATTATAGGGGTTGGTGGAATATTTCAGTTTGTTGAAATCAGCAATCAATGCCGCATTACCGATTGCAAAGCCCAATCGAGCGCCCGCCATACTGCGAGATTTGGAAAACGTGCCGCACACTACCAAATTATCATACTTTGCGGTGAGCGGTATGGCGCTTTCCCCGCCGAAATCCACGTATGCTTCGTCAATCAGCACGAGGTCATTAGGGTTTTGCTGCACAATCCGTTCAATGTCGGCAAGCGGCAAGGCAACGCCTGTTTGGGCGTTGGGGTTGGCGAGCACCACCGTTTTACCCGCTTGATAATAGTCTTGCGGGTTGACACGCAACTGTTCATCCAGCGGTTTGGTTTCATAGGGAATGTCGTATAAGTTTGCATACACCTCATAAAAACCGTAGGTGATGTCGGGGAACACGGCACCTTTATCACAAAATCCCATGAAACAGAAATTGAGAATATCATCCGAACCGTTGGTGAGAAACACCTGCGATTTTTCCACGCCGAACCGTTTTGCCATCGCTTCTGTCAGCGCTCTGCAAGCGGGGTCGGGATAAAGATTGAGTTTTGCCACTTCCCCGCTGTTCACCGCTTCCAGCACATTCTCTGACGGCGGAAAAGGGGATTCGTTGGTGTTGAGTTTCACATACGCTTTGTCTTGGGGTTGTTCACCGGGGGTATACGCTTCCAGGTCGGCAAAGCGGGTACTTAAAAACGAGCGCACCGCTTTACCCCTCCTTTCGCACCGTAGCGGAACGGGCGTGGGCGGAAAGGCCTTCCCGCTCTGCAAAATACGCCACCTTATCCGCTACCCGCATCAAAGCGTCACGGGTGTAATAAGAATATGCCGAGCGTTTGACAAAATCGTCTACGCCCAAGGGACTGGAAAACCGTGCCGTACCCATGGTGGGCAAGGTGTGGTTGGGGCCCGCGAAATAGTCGCCGAGTGCTTCGGGACAGTATCTGCCGAGAAACACCGAACCCGCATTTTTCACTCTCGGTAACCACTCGAACGGCTCGTCTACGCACAATTCCAAATGTTCGGGGGCAATTTCGTTTGCCACGTCAATGGCACTTTCCAAATTTTCGCATACGATAATTTTGCCGTAGTCATCAATCGATGCACGTGCAATCTCTTTGCGGGGCAATTGTTCGAGTTGGACTTCGATTTCCTCCGCCACCGCTTTGGCAAACGGTTCGCTGTCGGTGATGAGCACGGCGGAAGCGAGTTTATCGTGTTCCGCTTGGGACAGTAAATCCGCCGCCGCAAAACGAGGATTGGTGTTGCCGTCTGCCACCACCAAAATCTCACTGGGACCCGCAATCATGTCAATGTCTACCAAGCCGTACACCTGTCGTTTGGCTTCTGCCACGAATGCGTTGCCGGGACCCACGATTTTATCCACTTGCGGTATACTTTCCGTACCGTAAGCCAGCGCCGCCACTGCTTGCGCCCCGCCGGTTTTGAAAATGCGGTTCACGCCAGCCACCTTGGCGGCGGCGAGAATGTCAGCGGGGATTTGTCCGTTTTTGGCAGGGGTTACCATCAAGATTTCTTCCACACCCGCAATTTTGGCGGGCAAGCAGTTCATCAACACCGACGACGGATAACTTGCTGTGCCGCCGGGCACGTATAAACCCACACGTTTTAACGGCATCACACGTTGACCGAGGATCACACCGTTTTCCGCTTGCATTTGGAAGCCGTCGTGTTTCTGGTTTTGGTGGAAAGCGGTGATATTTTCCGCCGCTTCCCGCAAAACGTCCATAAACTGTGCGGGCACGGTTTTCACCGCCGCATCCCATTCTTCTTTTGTGACTTCCAAGGTGTCAATGTCGGCGTTATCGAACTTTTTGCCGTAGGCAAGTACCGCTTTGTCACCGTTTTCACGGACGTCTTTCAAAATATCCGCTACCACGGCGGTGATATCCATACTGTCCGCTTTTCTGCCGAACAAAGCAGAGGCGGATACTTCGTTTGCCTTTAAAATCTTAATCATGCTTATCCCTCGTTTTCCGCAATGGCGGTGATTTTTTCGGCGAGCGCACGAATTTCGTCGCCTTTGAAGGTGTAACTGGATTTATTGGCGACCAGACGTGCGCTGATCGGTACCACGTCCTCCACCACCGCCAGTCCGTTTTCACGCAATGTAATCCCCGTCTCTACGATGTCCACAATCACGTCGGACAACGAGAGCAAGGGTGCCAGTTCAATCGAACCGTTGAGTTTGATGATATCAATCTGCCGATTTTTTGCGGCAAAGTGCGCTTTGGCAATGCGTGGGAATTTGGTCGCCACACGCAGTGTGAGCGTTTGGTCATCCGCAAAGTTTTCGGGAGCGGCAACCGCCATACGACAAACACCCATTTTCAAATCGGCAAGTTCATAAACCGCAGGGGCATATTCCAGCAAAATGTCTTTGCCCGCCACACCGATATCCGCCGCACCACGTTCCACGTAAATCGCAACGTCGGAGGGTTTGACCCAAAAATATCGCACGCCGTTTTCTTGGTTTTCAAACACCAAACGACGATTTTTTTCATGAATAGCGGGGCAACCGTAACCCGCCGCTTCAAACATGGCATATACCTTTTCGCCCAGTCTGCCTTTGGGCAATGCAATATTGAGCATGCGTATTACTCCCCTTTCTCTACCAAAACCGTTTTCCCTTGCGCACGCAATTCCTCCGCTTTTTTCACGGTTTCACCCATCGTGTCAATGGTGTAGGTCAAGCGCAACGGCTTGGCGGTTTCACTGCTTGCGGTTTGCAAGCGTTCCAGCAAATCGAGGTACACCGCAAAACCGATAGCATCACTCTTTTTGCCGAGTTTTTGCATCAACAAATCGTATCGGCCACCGGACAACACCGCACGGGATACCCCTTCAATAAAGCCGCAGAACACCACGCCGTTATAATACTGGGTGTCCCCGCTCAAAGAAAAATCAAACTGTACGGCATCGCCGTATCCCGCCGCCTGCAAAAATGCATCAATGGCGGTCAATTCCGCAAACACGTCGGCAGGTGCGAGCGGTTGTAAGGCGGGCAACACGTCGTGCAAACTGCCAAACGCATCCGTGAGCGTACACAACGTCTCACAAGCCGCTTTATCGCCGCCGTTTCCCTCGCACAACGCACGAATGCGGGCGACACTTTTGCTTTCCACCGCTTTGAGCAGTGCGGTGCCCGCCGCATCCGACAATCCGACCGCCCTGACAGCCGCAGTAAGCAAACCCATGTGAGAAATGCACAGTTTAAACGGACGACCTACCGCCGCCAAACTCTTCACCGCAAGCAACACGGTTTCGCCCACCGTAAACGCATCCAATGCGCCGATACATTCCAAACCCGTCTGGGGAATTTCACAGAATTCACCGTTTTGTGCACGATAAACGTTTTCGCTGTAATACACACGGTCCACACCCGCATCATCGGTATGGTGACGAGCAATGGACAAGGTGACGTCGGGTTTTAACGCCATCAACCGACCCGAACCGTCGGTGAAAGTGATAACGTTGCCCGACACCAAAAACTCTTTGTTCTCTGCATAAAAATCATATTCCTCAAACTTGTTCATCTTATACCGCCGATAGCCGTACTGCGCGTACAACTCCCGCAAACTGAACATGATTTTTTCTTCGTTTCGCATATACCGTTCCACTGATGGCCACCTCTGTTACTTTATCACTTTAATTCGCTAATGTAGTATAGTATATTCCACAAATCAGGATTTGTCAACCTTTTTACATAAAAAACACAGCGCACGAAAAGTGCGAAAACCGTCACGCAAAAAAGCGTGACGGTTGCGTATTGAATTTACACTTTCTCCCCTGCGAGCAAACTGTCTACGAATTGCTTGGCGGCACGTGCCGAGCGACCCGCTCTTGCGAGTGCAAACCGTTCCGCACGGCAATCCACTTCGCTCATAGGCATGTCGATATCGTGCATGATGACCAGATGGTGCACGATGTCGAGGTAGGTGTCTTTGTCGGGGCGGGAGAACCGCAACTGGATGCCAAACCGTTCAGAAAGCGACAAAATTTCTTGCATGGTATCGTTGAAATGCACGTCGTCGCCTTCCCGCTCGGCAAAACTTTCTCGCATCAAATGACGGCGGTTACTGGTGGCATAAATCACCACGTTGGAGGATTTGGCGGATACCGAACCTTCCAGCACCGCTTTGAGCGCACTGTAATCATCGTCGTTGCCCGCAAACGAAAGGTCGTCGATGAACAAAATGAATTTTAAGGGGTTGGCGCTGAGTGTGTCGAGCAACGCAGGGATACTGCGCAGTTGTTCTTTGCGCACTTCCACGATACGTAAGCCCTGTTCATACAGTTCATTGACCACCGCTTTCACAGTGGACGATTTGCCGGTACCCGCATCACCCGTGAGCAACATATTGGCGGCGGGTTTGCCGTCCAATAAAGCACGGGTGTTTTCGAGAATACACGCTTTTTCCCGCTCATAGTCCACTAAGTCGGTGAGCCGCACAGGGTCGGGATGACGGACAGGGGTAATCTCGCCGTTTTCCACGTAGAACATATGGTATTTGGCATACATACCAAACCCACGGGTGTGCATTTGTGCCACCCGCTCGCTGTATCCGTTCACGATATCCGCTTTGGACTGTGGGAGTGGCGGCAACACCGCTTCCAATCCCGCGCACAAGTCCTCGTGCGTGAGGTTTGCCACCGTTTGCAAAGTGGCAAGTTCTCTTTCCACCGTTTGTTGCAGGGCGGGGGCGGGGGTTTGTCCCTTGCCGATACACCGCACGTAACTGTTTTCATTATCGAACACCAAATCTTGCACGTATACGGCCAAAGTGTCACTCTCGGTTTCGTATAACGCCGCTATTAACTGCGCATACGCATCCACGCACTGTGCGGCGGGTGCGTTTTCCCGCCGACAGTCAAGATACCGCACCAAGCACGACAAAACCGGTGTGTCCAGCAACGGACGAAACACCGCCAGCGCATGTAAGTGCAAAGAAAGTTCCGAAAAATTCATATCTTTCACCTTAGTTGAGTACGGCGCCTTTCGCACCGGAAGATACCAGTGCGGCATACCGTTTTAAGTAACCCGACAATTCTTTTTGTTTCGGGGTGAACGCCGCCAAGCGACGTGCCAGTTCCTCGTCACTGATTTTCAGCGTCAAGGTGTTGGCGGGAATGTCAATGGAGATGATATCTCCCTCTTGCACGATACCGATAGGACCGCCCGCGGCGGCTTCGGGGGACACGTGGCCGATACAAGCGCCACGGGTCGCACCGCTGAATCTGCCGTCGGTGATGAGTGCGACCGAGTTGCCCAGACCCATGCCCATAATGGCAGAGGTGGGATTGAGCATCTCACGCATACCGGGGCCGCCTTTGGGGCCTTCGTAGCGGATAACCACCACGTCACCCGCTTGGATTTTGCCCGCATTGATAGCCGCTTGTGCGTCTTCTTCACATTCAAACACACGGGCGGGGCCTTCGTGTGTGAGCATTTCGGGTAACACCGCCGAGCGTTTGACCACGCAACCGTCGGGAGCAAGATTACCACGCAACACCGCAATGCCGCCGGTTTCACTGTACGGCTGTTCC
Source organism: Acutalibacteraceae bacterium (assembly GCA_045634325.1). Taxonomy (GTDB): domain Bacteria; phylum Bacillota; class Clostridia; order Oscillospirales; family Acutalibacteraceae; genus URNF01. The sequence continues at coordinate 81,310 of JAZRAA010000031.1, forward strand.
ACGGGGCGAATCACGTCGGGGTTGCGGTTGACACAATTTTCGATGTTCTCACCCACCGTTTTGCCGGTGACGGTGATGCAGTCGGTGTTGAGCAACCCTTTTTTGTTCAGTTCGTGCATCACGGCATACACGCCGCCCGCTTCTTCCAAATCTTCCATATACGCACGTCCCGCCGGTGCCAAGTGGCAGAGGTTGGGGGTTTTTGCGCTGATTTGGTTTGCGTCGGACAAATTCAAATCAATCCCGCATTCGTGCGCGATGGCGGGCAGATGTAACATGGAGTTAGTCGAACAACCCAGTGCCATATCCACCGTCAGCGCATTGGTGAGCGCTTTTTCGGTCATGATGTCCAGCGGACGAATGTTGTTTTTGAGCAGTTCCATCACCTGCATACCCGCATGTTTCGCCAGCGCAATGCGGGCGGAATATACTGCGGGGATGGTGCCGTTGCCTTTGAGTGCCATACCCAACGCTTCACACAGACAGTTCATGGAGTTAGCGGTATACATACCCGAACAAGAACCGCAAGTCGGGCACGCTTTACACGCAAAATCTTCCAGTTCGTCCAAGGTCATGTTGCCTGCGTTGTATTTGCCCACCGCTTCGAACATGGAGGAAAGACTGGTTTTGCCGCCGTCGATGTGTCCCGCCAGCATCGGACCGCCGGACACGAACACGGTGGGAATATTCAGACGTGCCGCCGCCATCAACAGACCCGGCACGTTTTTGTCACAGTTAGGAATCATCACCAATGCGTCAAAGCCGTGTGCACGCACCATCGCTTCGGTGGAGTCGGCAATCAAGTCACGGGTGACGAGAGAATATTTCATGCCTTCGTGGCCCATCGCAATACCGTCGCACACCGCAATCGCAGGGAACACGATAGGTGTACCGCCCGCCATGGCAACGCCCATACGCACTGCCTCGGTGATTTTATCGATATTGATGTGACCCGGCACAATTTCATTATACGAACTGACGATACCGACCATCGGACGACTCAGTTCTTCTTTGGTTAAACCCAGCGCATTATACAATGCACGGTGCGGCGCATTTTCAACGCCGTGTTTGATGCTGTCACTTTTCATCTTATACTCCTTTTGTATGGGGTGGCGATTGCCACCCCATACAGCAAAGAATTTTTTAGTTGTTGATCAGTTTGTCTTCGTCAGACCAGCTATACAGTTTGCGGATGTCCGCACCCACCACTTCAGCGGGATGTTCAGCCGCAATTTTACGCATAGCGTTGAAATGCACCTGAGAGCCTGCTTCGGACATATCGAGCAGGAAGTCTTTTGCGAAAGTGCCGTCTTGGATGTCTTTGAGCACCTGTTTCATCGCTTTTTTGGTCTCTTCGGTGATAATCTTCGGACCGGTGATGTAGTCGCCGTATTCCGCAGTGTTGGAAACGGAATAACGCATGCCCGCAAAACCGCTCTGGTAAATCAAATCAACGATGAGTTTCATCTCATGGATGCACTCAAAGTAGGCGTTGCGGGGGTCATAGCCCGCTTCCACCAAGGTTTCAAAGCCCGCTTGCATCAATGCGCAAACGCCGCCGCACAACACCGCTTGTTCGCCAAACAGGTCGGTTTCGGTTTCGGTGCGGAAGTTGGTTTCCAACACGCCTGCACGTGCGCCGCCGATACCCAGTGCATAAGCGAGGCCAATTTCCAGTGCGTCGCCGGTAGCATCCTGTTCCACCGCAATCAAGCAGGGCACGCCTTTGCCCAGTTGATATTCACTGCGCACGGTGTGGCCGGGGCCTTTAGGCGCAACCATGATGACGTTGACGTCCTTGGGCGGTTTGATGCAGCCGTAGTGGATGTTGAAGCCATGGGCAAACGCCAAGGTTTTACCGGCGGTGAGGTTGGGTTCGATGCTCTCTTTGTAGAGTTTTGCTTGGCTTTCGTCGTTGATGAGAATCATAATCAAATCAGCGGCTTTCGCAGCATCGGCAGCGGTCATAACGGTCATACCCTGTTTTTCCGCTTTCGCCCAGCTTTTGCTGCCTTCATACAAACCAACGATGACATTCACACCGCTCTCTTTCAAGTTCAAAGCGTGTGCGTGGCCTTGGGAGCCGTAACCGATGATAGCGACGGTTTTGCCGCTCAGTTTTTGCAGGTCACAATCCTGCTGATAGAAAATTCTTGCCATTTTCATTACCTCTTTCTTATATATACATTATAAATTAGTGACTTTGCGAATGGTGGTGTCGCCACGTTCCAACGACACGACACCGGTGCGACAAATTTCGAGAATGGTGAAATCGCTCATCAGACGAATGAAATCATCAATGCGGCTGCTTTCATCGGTCAACTGCAAAATGATGTTTTCACGGGTATAGTCGAGCGTTTTCGCTTTGAACGCATCGGCGGCGGCACGAATTTCATCGTATGCGCCCGCCGTGTTTTCCATTTTGATGAGCAACAATTCACGAGAAATGCTGTTTTCGGGTTTATATTCCTGCACCGAACACACGTCGGGCAGTTTATACAACTGGTTAATCAATTGTTGCTTGACACCCGCTTCGCCCTCGAACTGTACGGTGATACGGGACAGTGCGGGGGATTCGGTTTCGCTCACGGTCAGCGAATTGATGTTGAACTGACGGCGGCGGAACATACTGGTGACACGATTGAGCACACCAAACTGGTTGCGCACCAACACGGCAACGGTATATCTCTCCATATCAGTCACCCACCTTCACAATAATGTCATCCATACTACCGCCGGGCGGCAGCATCGGTAACACAAACTCGTCTTTGTCAATCACACATTCAACGAGGAACGGACCGTCCGCTTTGAACGCCGCATCCAGCGCAGTTTCCACCTCATCCAAAGTGGTGGCACGCATTGCCTGTCCGCCAAACGCCTCGGTGAGTTTCACAAAGTCGGTAGCACGGTCCAGCACCGTTTCGGAATAGTGTTTATTGAAAAACAGCGTTTGCCACTGGCGCACCATACCCAGCACGCCGTTATTGAGCAGGAAAATCACCAACGGCACTTTGTTTTTCACCGCCGTAGCCATTTCGTTCAAACACATACCGAAACTGCCGTCACCCGTGACCAGCACGGTGCGTTCACCTGTGGCGAATGCGGCACCGATAGCGGCACCCATGCCAAAGCCCATCGTACCCAGACCGCCGCTGGATAAGAAACGACGGGGATTTTTGAAGGACAACGTTTGCGCCGCCCACATTTGATGCTGTCCGACGTCGGTGGCAACGGGGGTGTTGTCACCCAAGCGTTTATCCAGCGCCGACAACACGTTGCGAGGGGTCATGCCGTCACGTGTATCCAGTGCGTTTTCACCGTCTGCTTTGAATTTCGCAATTTCCCCTTGCCAATCGGGCAAACTTTTTTGCTGTAACAACGGCAACAATTGTTGCACGGTGCATTTCAAGTCTCCACGCAAGCCGTGCGCCGCATTGACCGTCTTGGACAACTCCGCACCGTCAATGTCGATATGCACGATTTTCGCACCGGTCGCAAATTTTGTGCGGTCACCGGTCACACGGTCGTTGAACCGTCCGCCAAGCGCAATAATGCAATCTGCGTGGTGCATGGCGGTAGAGCACGCATAGTGACCGTGCATACCCTGCATGCCGAGGAAACGAGGATGATTGGTCGGCACACCCGACAAACCCATCAGCGAACAACCCATCGGCGCATCCAGTTTCTCCGCAAGCGCAATCACCTCGTCACGTGCATTAGCGGCAAGCACGCCACCGCCGAAATACACAAACGGTCTGCGGGATTGGTTGATGCATGCCGCCGCTTGCTGAATGCGAATTTCTTTCGCCGCAAAGCTCGGGTCTGCTTCCATTTTTTGCTGCGGGACGTATTCGCCCATCGCAATCTGCACGTCTTTGGGAATATCAATCAGCACCGGACCGGGTCTGCCGGATTTGGCGAGGCGGAACGCTTCCCGCACGGTGAACGCCAACTGCTCCACACTGCCCACAAAGAAATTGTGTTTGGTAATCGGCAGGGTGACACCGGTGATGTCAATTTCCTGAAAACTGTCCGTACCGATTTGGGCGCTGGGCACGTTACCCGTAATCGCCACCATCGGCACCGAATCGAGATACGCCGTCGCAATACCGGTCACCAAATTGGTCGCACCCGGACCCGACGTCGCAATCACCACGCCCACTTCGCCGCTCGCACGGGCGTATCCGTCCGCTGCGTGCGCCGCACCTTGTTCGTGTGCGGATAATACGTGGTGTATATTTTCTTTATATTTATACAGAGAGTCATAGATGTGGATGACCTGACCGCCGGGGTAACCGAACACGGTACTGCAACCTTGTTCTATGAGGGTCTGTACCAATATATCTGCACCTGAAAGTTGCATATATATCCATTTCCTTTCTAGTTAGATTGCCGCCGCAATGGCATCGCCCATCTGACAGCAACCGACCTTTTGGCAATCGGTTTCGCCACGGTAAATGTCAGCGGTGCGCAAGCCTGCATCCAACACGGTGGATACTGCCGCCTCGATTGCGTCCGCTTCTTTGGGCATATCAAAACTATACCGCAACATCATAGCGGCGGACAAGATGGTGCCGATGGGGTTGGCAATATCCATGCCCGCAATGTCGGGGGCGGAACCGTGGATGGGTTCATACAAACCATTGGTGGTCGCACCCAGACTGGAGGACGGAATCATACCGATAGAGCCGGTAATCATGGACGCTTCGTCCGACAAAATGTCACCGAACATATTCTCGGTCACCACCACGTCAAACTGGGCGGGGTTTTTGACAATCTGCATCGCACAATTGTCAACGAGCATATCGGTCAGTTCCACGTCGGGATACTGCTCGGCCAATGCGTGCATCACCTTTTTCCAAAGGCGAGACGAATCCAGCACGTTGCTCTTTTCCACCGAGCACAAACGGCCGCCACGTTTGCGGGCGGTCTCGAATGCAATACGGCCGATGCGTTCAATTTCGCTTTCACTGTATTGCAAAACGTCGGTAGCAACCTGTTCGCCGTTCACTTCGTCGGTGCGGTGTTCACCGAAATAAATACCGCCAATCAGTTCACGCACGATGATAAAATCGATGCCTTGTTCCACGATTGCAGGAGCAAGCGGGGATGCCGCAGACAGTTGTTTCCAAATTTTTGCGGGGCGGTTGTTACTGTAAACGCCCATGCCCGCACGCAAGCGGAGTAACCCTTTTTCGGGACGTTTGTCACCGGGGAGATGGTTCCATTTGTCACCGCCTACCGCACCGAGCAATACGCTGTCGGCGGCAAGGCATTTTTCCAGCATTTCTTGGGGCAACGGGTCGCCGTGTTTATCAATAGCAACACCGCCCATGTCCACGTCGGTGTACGAAAAGGTGTGTCCGAATTTATTGGCGACTTTGTCCAATACCTTGATGGCTTCGTTGACGATTTCGGGACCGATACCGTCACCACGGATAACCGCAATGTTCTTATTCACGTTCAGTCCTCCTTCAACGAGGCGAGCAAGCCGCCTTTTGCGATAATGTTCTGAATGAACGGCGGGAACGCCGCCGCTTTGAAGGTTTCGCCGGTGGTGATGTCGGTGATAACACCGGTATCAAAGTCTACCTCGACCTCATCCCCCGCCGCAATGGCGTTTGCCGCCGCTTCGCATTCGAGAATCGGCAAGCCGATGTTGATAGCGTTGCGGTAGAAGATGCGGGCAAAACTCTTGGCAATAACGCAACCCGTACCGCAGGTTTTGATAACCAACGGTGCGTGTTCGCGGGATGAACCGCAACCGAAGTTCCAGCCCGCCACCATCACGTCGCCTTTTTTGACTTTTTTGACGTAATCGGGGTCAATATCCTCCATACAATGCTTCGCAAGTTCGTTGGCATCGGCGGTATTCAAGTACCGCGCGGGGATAATGACGTCGGTATCCACGTTATCGGGATAGGTATATACAGTGCCTCTCGTTTTCATCTGTCAAACCTCCTTAGGCGCGGTGATGTAGCCTGTCAGCGCCGACGAAGCGGCGGTGAGCGGAGAAGCGAGATACACTTCACTGTCCACGTGACCCATTCTGCCGACAAAGTTGCGGTTGGTGGTGGCGATACAACGTTCACCCGCCGCCAAAATGCCCATATAGCCGCCAAGGCAAGGACCGCAAGTGGGGGTGGAAACCACCGCACCCGCATCGATGAACGCCGTGATGTAGCCACGCTCGACACATTCACGGTAAATCTGCATGGTGGCGGGGATGATGATGCAACGGACACCGTCAGCAACCTTGTTGCCGTTCAATACTTCAAACGCCGCTTGCATATCTTCCATTCTGCCGTTGGTGCAACTGCCGATAACCACCTGGTCAATCTTGATGTCGGACAATTCCGTTGCGGGACGGGTGTTTTCCGGCAGATGCGGACAACTTACGATGGGGGTCATCGCACTCAAATCGATTTCGATAACCTGTTCGTACACGGCATCCGCATCAGCAGTATATTCCACGGGGGTACGCTCCGAGCGACCCGCCAAATACGCACGGGTCACGTCGTCAACGGGGAAAATGCCGTTTTTGGCACCCGCTTCAATCGCCATATTACAAATGCAAAGCCGGTCGTCCATCGAAAGCGAAGCAACGCCCTCGCCCACAAATTCCATACTGCGATACAAAGCGCCGTCCACACCGATTTTACCGATGATATAGAGAATCACGTCTTTGCCGCTGCAAGTAGCAGGCAGTTTGCCTTTCAGTTCAAATTTGATAGCCGCGGGAACCTTGAACCACGCCATACCGGTCGCCATACCCGCCGCCATATCGGTGGAACCGACACCGGTGGAGAATGCGCCCAGCGCACCGTAGGTACAGGTGTGGCTGTCCGCACCAATGATGCAGTCGCCCGCCGTTACCACGCCTTGTTCGGGAAGCAGGGCGTGTTCGATGCCCATTTTCCCCACGTCGTAAAAGTGGCTGACACAATGTTCGCAAGCAAATTCACGGCATTGTTTGGATTGTTCGGCGGCTTTGATGTCCTTGTTGGGCACAAAGTGGTCGAGCACAATCGCCACACGGTCTTTGTCAAACACTTTATCAAAACCCGCTTTGTGAAACTCGTTCACTGCCACGGGGGTGGTAATATCGTTACCCAGCACAATATCCAGTTTTGCGCTGATAAGTTGACCTGCCTCCACGCTGTCTAACCCGGCGTGAGCGGCGAGGATTTTTTGTGTCATGGTCATGCCCATTGGTTAGTTCCCCTTTACTGCATTGTTATACGCACTGAGCAGCGCATGTGCACCCGCACGGATAATATCGGTGTCGGTACCCGCACCCCAGTGCATCACGCCGTCGGCGGTTTTCAGACCGATATATGCGGCGGCGGTGGATTCGGAGTTTTCACGTTGCATGCTGTGTTCGGTGTACTCGGTGAGCGTGTAGGTCTCGCCGGTATACGCTTTGAGCGCATTGGACACCGCATCCAGCGAACCGTTGCCGTAGGTGTGCAAGGTTTGTGTTTCGTTTTCACGGGTGAAGGTGATAAACAACTCCACGCCCGCCGCACCCTGTGTGAAATGCATGGTTTTGATAGTGATGGGGGCGGCGATGTTGAGATAGCTGTCTTCGAAAATGGTTTGAATGTCCTCCACTTTCAACTCACGATGTTCGTGGTCGGACACATTTTTGCATACGTAACTGAAATGTTCACGCATAGCAGCGGGCAAGGTATACCCGCAGTTTTGTTCCAGAATGAAACCGATACCGCCTTTGCCGCTCTGGGAATTGACGCGGATAACGTCCGCATCGTATGTACGGGAAATGTCGGTCGGGTCAATCGGAATATACGGCACGTCCCAACGGGTGCGGTTGTTTTCTTCACGGTAGTGCATACCTTTTGCAATCGCATCCTGATGACTGCCGGAGAACGCCGCAAACACCAGTGCGCCCGCATACGGAGAACGCTCATACACGTGCATTCTGGTGCACGCTTCATACGTTTCCACGATGGTGGGCATATCCGAGAAATCGAGTTTGGGGTCAACGCCGTGGGAATACATATTCATCGCCAGCGTGATAATATCCACGTTGCCGGTGCGCTCGCCGTTACCGAACAAGGTGCCTTCCACGCGGTCTGCGCCCGCCAGCAACGCCAGTTCGGTATCCGCAACGCCGGTGCCGCGGTCGTTATGCGGATGCAACGACACGGTGACGTGTTCGCGATATTTCAGGTTTTCGCACATATATTCCACCTGCGACGCATACACGTGCGGCAGGCTCATTTCCACCGTCACCGGCAGATTGATAATCACGTTATTGTCGGCACTCGGTTCTAACACGTCCAGCACCGCATTGCACACTTCCAGCGCATATTCGGGTTCGGTGCCGGTGAAGCTTTCGGGGGAATATTCAAAACGAAAGTTGCCTTCGTATTCGCTCGCCAGTTTTTTCACCAGTTTTGCGCCGTCCACCGCAATTTTCTTCACCTGCTCTTTGCTTTTGCGGAACACCTGTTCACGCTGGGCAACGCTGGTGGAGTTATAAAAATGGATAACCGCATTGGGTGCACCTTTGCACGCTTCAAACGTTTTGCGGATGATATGTTCACGTGCTTGGGTCAGCACTTGCACCGTCACGTCTTCGGGAATCATATCGTTTTCAATCAACGTGCGCAAAAATTCATATTCCGTTTCGGAAGCGGCAGGGAAACCCACTTCGATTTCTTTGAAACCGAGTTTGAGCAACAGTTTATAAAACTTCAGTTTTTCTTCCAGGCTCATCGGGATAACGAGGCTCTGGTTACCGTCACGCAAATCGACACTGCACCACTGCGGCGCTTTTTCGATATGGTCTTTGCTCGCCCATTTGATATGTTGACCGGGTGCGGGGAAATAGCCCACCCCGTATTTTTCAGGTTGCATCATAAATATGTACTCTCCTTATCCGATTTCAGCGATGGTGTCGATTTCCACCAACACGTTTTTGGGCAGTGTGCGTACCGCCACGCAAGAACGAGCGGGTTTGCCGGTGAAGTAAGTAGCGTACACCTCGTTAAATGCGGCAAAATCGTTCATGTCCTGTAAAAAACAGGTGGTTTTCACCACACGGGTGATGTCACTGCCCGCCGCTTCCAACAAAGCGACGATGTTTTCGCAAACTTGTTTGGTTTGCGCTTCAATGGTTTCCCCCACCACCGTGGCGGTTTTGGGGTCAAGGGCGATTTGCCCCGATGTGAATACGAGATTGCCCACCACCTGTGCCTGCGAGTACGGGCCGATAGCGGCGGGTGCGTTTTCTGTTTGTATCGTTCTCATGGTTTACTCCTTGATTCTGAATCCTTCTTTTTTGAGTGCTTTGACAATTTCTTGTACGTGGTCGTAGTCTCTGGTTTCCATCGCCACACGCAAGAAACAACCGTTGATGCTTTCGGTGTCACCACGTTCATGGTGTACGCCGGTGACGTTGCCGCCGCAATCCGCAATGATGCGGGACACGTCTTTCAATTGTCCGGGTTTGTCAATCAACTCGATAAGCAAACTGCTGGAACGACCGGATTTCATCAAACCACGTTTGATGACTCGTGACAGGGTGGTTACGTCGATGTTACCGCCCGATACCACGCTGACAACCTTTTTACCTTCCAGCGGGAATTTATTAAACATTGCCGCCGCAACCGCAACAGCGCCTGCGCCTTCGGCAATCATTTTCTGTTTCTCAATCAATGCTAAAATCGCCGCCGCGATTTCGTCCTCGGTGACCAACGCAATGTCATCGACGTATTCTTTAATGAGTGCGTAGGTGTTTTCGCCCGGTTGTTTCACCGCAATACCGTCCGCAATGGTAGACACGCTTTCCAGCGCTTCGATTTTGCCGTTTTTCACTGCGTTATACATACTGGGGGCACCCGCCGCTTGCACACCATACACTTTGATGTTCGGGCGAATGGATTTGAGTGCGAATGCCACGCCCGCAATCAAACCGCCGCCGCCGATAGGCACGATAACCGCATCCACGTCTTCCAATTCATTGGCGATTTCCAAACCGACGGTGCCTTGTCCTGCGATAACCTGTTCATCGTCAAACGGATGCACAAACGTATATCCCTTTTCGTCACGCAACTGCAACGCCTTTTGATACGCATCGTCATAGCAGCCTTGCACCAAGCACACCTGTGCGCCGTAACCTTTGGTCGCTTCCACTTTGGAAATGGGTGCGCTGTCCGGCAAACAAATCAACGAGGAAATGCCGCATTTAGATGCCGCCAACGCCACGCCTTGCGCATGGTTGCCCGCCGAGCAAGCAATCACACCCTTTGCCTTTTCTTCTTCGGACAAAGTGGCAATCTTATATCCCGAACCACGCAATTTAAACGAACCGGTGTTTTGCAGGTTTTCGGGTTTTAAGTATAAATCACACTGCGGCGCAATGCCCACCGCTCGCACAACGCTTGTCGGACGCACAATGTCTTTGAGCACGGCGGATGCGTGAAACACCTTATCAATGGTCAACATGTCTTTCCCTCGCTTATACCATAATCTTATATATTTATATATTTTTTATACCTTATTATATGTGACAGATACACGGCATTTGTCGTACCTTCTCACAAAAAACAAGAAATCCTGTCTCTTTTGCAAAGAGACAGGATTTTTATCTCAAATAAAAATCTTGCGGTACCACTCTTCTTGCCGCCCTTTTGAACAGCCACTCACCACGACTGAAAAACACTTCAATCGCTCTGCGCAATAACGGGCGTACCCGTCTGCCCTACTTGGAAAACCGTTGGGGTCAGCCACTCCGAGGGGAGAAAACACACGCGCCGTCTTCGGTTCACACCAACCACCGATTCTCTGTGCACGACCTTCGTCTGCCTTGTGTCCTCATCAATGTGTTTTCGGCTATCCTAACACACTTTTCACCCCTTGTCAATAGGCGGTTTCCAATTTGGAAGGTTTAACACTTTAAAGCGGTGTGAATTCTCTGTTTTTGTCTAAAATATAGTAAACAGAGAGGAATATTCCTCTCCGTTATTACAGTTTGTATATTTTAGAACAGTATGCGCATGGTTGTCCCCACGCCGACACGGCTGCTCACCGATACCGATGCGCCCAAAAACCGTGCGCCGTGTTTGACGATGGACAGGCCCAAACCTGTGCCGCCGATGGCTTTGGAGTGGGATTTGTCCGCACAGTAGAACCGTTCAAAAATGTGGGGGATGTCTTCTTTGGCGATGCCGATACCGGTGTCCCGCACGGTCAGTTGCACACCGTCCACACATTGTTTGATAGACAACTTCACCTGTCCGCCTTGGACGTTATATTTAATCGCATTGTCGCACAGGTTGAAAATCATTTCTTCTACAATCTGGTATACGCCTTTGATGTGGATATGTTCGCCTTTGAGCGAAAGGGTGACTTGCTTTTTCTCCGCCGCCATTTCCAGATGCGATAACACCGCCGCACACGTTTCATACAAATCGATGTCCTCGGTTTTGACCGCCACTTCTTTGCTGTCCAGTTGCGACAATTTGATGATGTCCCCTACCAGCGTGATGAGGCGGTGAGATTCTTCATAAATCTTGCCCGCAAACCGTGTGACGTCCTGGGCTGCTACCATTTCGTTTTTGAGCAATTCCGCATACCCCGAAATCGAAGTCAGCGGCGTTTTGAGTTCGTGGGACACGTTGGCGGTGAAATCCCGCCGCATCGCATCCCTTTCTTCGTGCTCCGCACGCATTTCGGCAAGTTGCGTTTCGATTTGACGATTTTGCTCGTCAATACGGTCAACAAGGGGGCTCAGTTCCGCATACACTTCGTTTCGTTTCGGGTTGGTGAGCGAAATGCGGTTAATGGGTTTTATGATAGACCGTGCCAGCCGTGCCGACAATATTGCCGAGAGCACCACCGCCGCTGCAAAAATACAGATGGCGGGCACCGCCAGTTCCCGCAAAATCTCGGCAAACGTGGGGGTGGCATCATTCAGTTGCAACGCAACACCTACCGCAACTATCGTGCCGCATAACACCAGCAGTGAAATGGCAAGTGCGCTGTAAAAAATCTTTTTTCGCATATACTCACCCTATCTTATAGCCGATGCCACGCACCGTTTCTACGAGTGCGCCCGCCTCGCCCAGTTTTTGACGCAAGGTGCGGATGTGTACGTCCACCGTGCGATTTTCGCCGTCAAACGCATAGCCCCACACCTCATTTAAAATCTGGTCACGGGTGAGCACCACGCCACGATTGAGCAACAAATAACACAGCATTTCAAATTCTTTGAGCGTGAGCACCACGTCAGCGTTCTCCACCCGCACGACGTGCTTTTTGGGACAAACGTATAATGCGCCCACTCGGTATTCCTTGAAAGCGGCAGTTTGTTTACTGCGCAAGCGGGCTTTCACCCTTGCCACCAGTTCCATCATGCCGAATGGTTTGGCAATGTAGTCGTCAGCGCCCATTTCGAAGCCTTTGACCTTGTCCATTTCGGAACTCTTGGCGGTGAGCATAATCACCGGCACGCCGGCAGTGTCCCGCCCTGCACGCAGTTTTCCCAAAATAGACAACCCGTCCTCTTCGGGCAACATAATATCTAACAGCACCAAATCCGGCACCGCTTCTTTCACACGTGCCCAAAACGCCGTCGGGGTCGCAAACCCCTCGCTTTCGAGCCCGACACTATTTAAAGTATACACCACCAACTCACGAATGTTGGCATCGTCCTCTATCAAATATACCATTTGCCGTCACCTCTGTTCCTTTGCCGGTACTTTTCCATTATACCAATCTTTTCGCCGCTTTGCAACAATTTATGGCGCAGAAACGCAAACAAATAGTATATTTATATATAAAATATACGGAGAGTTTTACTTTTTGAGCGGTTTTGCGATGCGTATGACACATTCATAGTGGGTATCGGTTTCACTGCGCACGCTTTCGGCTTGCACCCCGCCTTTGCGCATGGTGGTCAGTGCGTGGTCGAGGGTATTGAAAAACAACCGCACGTCACGGATGAGCGGTACAACACGGCGATGGCGTGCAACTTTGCCCGCAAGTATTTTTTCGACCAGTGCTTCGCTTTGTGTGACGGTGAGGCTCTTTGATAAAATTTCAGATAGCGCATACCGTCTTTCTTCCGGCTTTTCCAAACGGAGCAAACACCGCGCGTGCCGTTCCGATAAACCGCCTTCGGTGAGCAGTCGCCTTTCTTCCGGCGACAACCGCAACAGACGCAATTTGTTTGCCACGGCGGATTGGGAATAGCCGAGTTTCAATGCCGCTTCCTCTTGGGTCAAGCCATACAGTTCGATGAGCCGTGCAATCCCCGCCGCCGTTTCAAAGCAGTTCATATCCTCCCGTTGCAAATTCTCCACCATTGCAAGCAACGCTTGTTGTACGCTGTCGCTTTGCACACGGATACACGGCACGGTTTTCAGTCCCGCCATTTTGGCGGCACGCAACCGTCTCTCCCCTGCCACCAACGTGGGTTTGCCGTCCAGCATACGAATGGTGAGCGGCTGTAAAATGCCGTTTTCGGTAATACTTTCGGACAATTCCAGCAGTTTCACACGGTCAAAACTTTTGCGGGGTTGACTGGGGTTGGGTAGAATGTCGTTGACGGGGATATATTCCACCCGTGCGCCTTTTTTGTAAGCCTCTTTTCGTTTCAATTCCATACTTTTAACCGCCTTTATGTAATATGTATCTATCCATTTCAACAATACCACATAAAAAACGCCCGCCCTGTCGCTTTGACGGGGCGGGAAATGGGTTTATAACGGTTTTTTTGCAATTTTAGCGGCGGGACGAGGGAACAAAGACGGGGTCGCACTCTTTTTGTCGATGAAAAACAATTGCCTCTCCCCGCTTTCCCCCTTACTGTCGGGGGGCAACGTGATTTTACGCACCTCACGCAGTTCACCGCCCAGTTTTTGCATAGCACGGCGACTGGAAACAAATTCCTCTTCACCCGTAGGGCCTTTGAGGGCGATAAATCGTCCGCCAACCTTCACATACGGCAAACAATACTCGCAAAGCAGCGGTAATCCGCCCACCGCACGAGCGGTTGCAACGTCAAAACTCTCTCGCAACTGCGGTTTTTGGCCGCCGTCCTCGGCACGCATATGTAAAAACTCCGCTTTCACGCCCACAGCCTTGCACACTTCCTCCAAAAACACCAAGCGTTTGTTGAGGCTGTCGAGAAGGGTCAAACGGCAATCTTCCCGCAATAATGCGAGCGGTACACCGGGGAAACCCGCACCCGTGCCCACGTCGATGAGCGAAAACGCGCCTTGCGGCAACAACGGTGCCGCCGCCAGACTGTCCGCAAAGTGTTTCACTGCAATATCGGTGGGGTCCACAATGGCGGTGAGGTTCATTTTCTCGTTCCACTCCACCAACAAGCGTGCATACGTGTCCAACCGCTCACACAAAGCGGCATCCACCTCTACTCCCACCGCAAAAGCGGATTTTTTGAGCAAATCCTTATCTATCATACGATTTCTCCTGTATTTTTATCGGCTGTTTCACGTGAAACATGATGTTTATCCGTGTAGACAATTAGCACCGATACGTCTGCGGGGCTGACACCGCTGATGCGGGAAGCCTGTCCGATACTGCGTGGGCGCACACGGTTTAACTTTTCTTGCGCTTCCTTGCGCAAGCCGACAATGGTGGTATAGTCCAAATCGGCGGGCAACAGCCGTTTTTCCAACCGCCGCATCTGCGCAATGTCTGCCATCTGCCGACGGATATAGCCTTCATACTTGATTTCCACCTCTACCTGTTCTAATACCAGTTTTGTCAGGTCAGGGCGGGTGGTATCCACGCTTTCCAGTGCCGCATAGTCAATTTGCGGGCGGCGCAACAGGTCAATCAGTTTGACACCCGTGGTCAGCGGGGTTGTTCCACGTGAAACAAGTATTGCATTGAGCGCATCGCTCGGCGGTAACACCGTTTTCTCCAAACGCTCACGTTCTGCCGCTTTGAG
>JAZRAA010000032.1:0-23747 GCA_045634325.1 Acutalibacteraceae bacterium
TGCCGTTTTAAAAGTGTCAAAAGATTTTATTCTTAGTGAAAAGTATAGGGCAATAATGTCGCGCTATGATATAACACAAGGTATTTTGTATGGCACTGTTATACTTGATGGTTCAACTCTGCAAAATGTCAAAAATTTAAATTCAACTATCATAATTATTGAAAACCAATCTAATGAAGGAATTGTATTCGATTCTTCAATATCTCCTTCGGTATTATTCGACCATAAAGGTAATAATTTTACTTTATATGATGGTGGTTCTGGATCAACTTTTGTTGATTATGATGGAGATGGACTCAAGGACAATGTGGACCCTGAGCCAACAGTGGGTAAGCCTTATAGCTTATATTTTAGAAGTGAAGATGCTGAAAAAGGTGCGGTAACCTCGAGTGAAATAGAAACAGTTGGTGGCACGAAGATAATGGTTACTGCCAGACCTACGTTTAAGTATGATTTCGTCAAATGGGTTAATTCAGCAGGAACTACTGTAAGTACAAACGCAGAATATATATTTATTGCAAGGAAAGATGAAACTTATACAGCTATTTTTACCAAACGCAAGCAACCCATTATCACACAAACCGAAGGCGGAACTATTAATGTGCCTTCAACTACTGAGATTGACTCTGAAGTAACAGTAACCGTAACAGAAAACGACGGCTATGTTTATACTGAAGGCTCTCTTGCATATAACGGCGTGTTAGTTGAAAACGGCACATTTATTATGCCTGACGAACTGGTGACACTGACAGCGGAGTTTATTAGAAATGAAAATTACTTTGCTTTGAGCGAAATACTTGATATTGCTAAAGGTTATACTTTTCAATCTTATTCTGAAGAAAGCTTAGCAAATCTTACTTTGGCAATCAATATCGCAGAAGCTGTATTGACAAATAATATTACTGTAGAAGAAAGCGAAAAGCAGATTATGTTGTTGCAAACTGCTATTGACGGCCTGGAAGATACGAATATAGCAAGCTTTGTCGGCGCAGAACTTGTTGATGGTAAGGTGTATATTGATGTTACGCTTGAAATTGGCAAAGAAATCAAAGGCGTCATCTGGCTGAAAGATGCGCAGGGTAACTACTATCCGGTTGTTCGTGTTGGTTTCCAAAGCAGTAATACCGCTTCCAATAAGTTTGAGGTTGTTGGTGCTCCCGTGGGTATTAATTTGGATGCTTGTGAAATCATCGCAGACATTATTGAACCCACTAAAGAAAATCCGAACATCGCTTCTATCGGTGTTGCTTCCAGTACGCAGTTTACCGGCTTGCGCTTTGTCAGCCGCTTTACCCGCGTGGAAGAAGACGGTAAAGAATATGTCACTTTGGATGGCGAGAAACACGAATTAGTAGACTACGGTGTTGTGGTGGCATCCAAACCCGGTATGCAGGTTGACCTTGGTAAAACCGATTTGACAGGAGACGACATCAGAAATGCGATGACGGTCGATGCGACGTTGCATTTGGATTGGACTGATGTTGTCAGCTTCAAACCCGTGAACACTCCTTTATATGATACCTGCGACGCTTATATCGATATGGCGTTGACGTTTACCAATATCAAGAACGCGTCTACCGAATTTTATACGCGTCCGTATGTCACTGTAAAAAACGGTGACGGTGAGTTGACACTGTATGGCAGCATTGCGTATGGCACGTTTGCCGCATATCAATAAACGGCACGAACTATAAGATAAGAAACGGTGCACTCTAAGAGGGTGCACCATTTCTTTGTTGAATTCTTGTTGACATTGCAACAAGTGTGTGGTATGCTTGTTGAAACTTCAACAAGCATAGGGGGGAGAATGGTGAAAAACAGATTTGAGATGTTTACCGTGTTGATTTCACGAATAAGCCGTAATATTCGGAAAATCATGAATCAAGAGATGGCACAATATTCACTGCGAAGTGCACACGTTTCCTGTTTATACTACTTATACGTGGGGAAAGAGTTGACGGCAACTGACCTTTGCGAGCGTTGTGAGGAGGACAAAGCGACGATTTCTCGTGCTTTGGATTATCTCGAAATGAACGGATATTTAACTTGTAATTCCAAGACAGTGAAACGCTATAAAAGCCCTCTTATGTTGACCGAAAAAGGTATTACAGTAGGAAAAAAGATTACGGATAAAATCAACACTGTTCTCGATGAAGTGAGCGTCGGTCTTTCGGAAGAGGAGAGGGTTGCGTTTTATCGCAGTCTCTCCATTATCAGTGAAAGTCTTCAAGCGGTTGCTCAAACCCATATTTAATGAAAGAGGATGGATGCGTATGAAAACAGAAATTATTGTAGATTCTACCGCGGATTTGATGCCTGCTTATAAAAACCGTGTGCGTGTCGTACCGCTCACGGTTCGTTTCGGTGATGACGAATTTATCGACGGTGTGACCATTGATTATAAAACCTTTTATGAAAGACTTGTAGAAAGCGATGTGTTGCCTACTACCAGTCAAGCTACGCCCGATGCTTTTATGAAGGAATTTGATGAGGTGATGCAAGCCGGTAACAGCGCTGTTGTTATTACACTTTCTTCTAAGTTTTCGGGCACATATCAAAGTGCTGTTATCGCCGCCTCTGAATATGAAAATGTGTATGTAGTGGACAGTGGCAGTGCGGCGATTGGCGGCGGTATATTGGTTGAACTGGCATTAAAATTCTTAGACGAGGGTTTGGATGCCAAAACAATCGCAGAAAAATTAGAAGATGAGAAGAAAAAAATTGTGATTGTCGCATTGGTGGATACGTTGGAGTATCTGAAAAAGGGCGGTAGAGTTTCTAAAACAGTCGCTTTTGCAGGCGCAGTTTTAAACATCAAACCGGTTCTTTCTGTCATTAACGGTGAGATTAATATGCTGGGAAAAGCGCGCGGTTCGAAAATGGGTAATAATTTGCTTATAGAAGAAATTGAGAAAGCAGGCGGTGTGGATTTCACGAAACCCGTGCTAATAGGTTACACAGGGATTTCCGATGCGTTGCTCCTCAAATATATTGAAGACAGTAAACACATTTGGGAAGGCAATCTTGACGATATACGCTATGCAACCATCGGTAGCGTTATTGGCACGCACGCAGGTCCCGGCGCCGTGGCTATGGCATTTTTTAAAAAATAAAGTATGAAAAAAGCAGGTCGAATGACCTGCTTTTTTTGTGCCGAAATGCTTATTTTGCTGTGTTTTTTCGTCTTTTTTGTAAGGTAAAAATATTTTTTTAAAAAAGTTTTTGGTAAACTATTGAAATAATTGGTAAATTATGGTAATATTTACCAGCCGGCAAAAATAAAAAGGAGAAAAAATATGGAAAAGCTGATTAAAGTGCTGTTAGTGGATAACAGTGAGCATTTCGGTGTACCGTGTGCAAAGATTATGAGAGATAACGGTGTTGAGGTAGAAATTGTCGAAAAAGACGGTAAAAAAGCTGTGGATGCGATTTGTGCGTTGCACCCCGATGTTGTCATGCTCGATTTCTTTTTGCCGCATATGGATGCCATCACAGTGATTAAAAACACCTATACAAAATCATTGGCGCACGTACCGCAGTTTATGGTAATGTCGGGGTTTGATAATCCCAATTTGGAGCGTGAGGCTATTTTAGGTGGTGCAGACTATTTTATTATCAAACCGTTTGATGCAGCGCAAATGGCAATGCGTATCCGTACATTATGTGGAAAGGTACAGCAATCGGATAACAACGAAACGATTTTTAATACGAGGGATGCCAGTTTGGAGATGCGTGTGACTGAAATTATTCACCAAATCGGTGTGCCTGCACATATCAAAGGATACCAATACTTACGTGATGCCATTTTAATGGCCATTGAAGATGACGATATTATCAATGCAGTTACCAAGCGCTTGTATCCTGCTGTGGCGAAAAAGCATACTACCACGTCCTCTCGCGTGGAACGTGCGATTCGTCATGCAATTGAGGTGGCTTGGGATCGCGGTGACGTGGATGTGCTCAATGCGTATTTCGGATATACTATTCACACGGGCAGAGGGAAGCCCACTAATTCGGAGTTTATTGCTATGATAGCTGATAAATTCCGTTTACAACTCAAAATTTCTTAAAAACAGGATGTTTTCTCTCGTGATTTATGCTATACTGGTATAGGAACGAGGGATGTATATGAAAAATCTGGAAATCGAAAGAAAGTTTTTGTTAGATGCTTTTCCTGCGCACTTGCCGTTATTGGAAGAGGCAACCATGTGGCAAGGCTATATCGCCAGCACGCCCGTGGTGCGTATTAGGAAGAAGCAAACGAATGAGAAAGACAGTTACCGCTTGTGCTTTAAAGGGGAGGGTACCCTTGTCAGAAAAGAGATAGAGTTAGATATTGATGCAGATACATTTGATGCATTATCTACTCTTTTGCCAACAACCTGTATTCGTAAGGATTTTAAGGTGTATGCATTGCCGGACGGTCATCGTCTGGAATGTAGCTTGGTGGATGCGGGAGAACCCCAATCTTTTTATTATGCAGAGGTTGAATTTGCATCGGTGGAGGAAGCAAACGCATTTATACCGCCTGCTTTTCTCGGCGAAGAAAAAACAGAGGACGCAAGTTTTACCATGCGGGCATATTGGGAACAAAAGGTGTGTGCACATGTTTGATGAAAGGTAAAGCAGCCGTTTTGCGGCTGCTTTTTCTTGCAATAACAGGCAAAATATGCTATACTGGCTCTCAAAAGGAGAGAGTATCATGATGAAACATGTGCAAAAAGCAGAAGAATTGTTTTTAGAAGGATATAATTGTGCGCAGGCGGTGTTTGCCGCTTTCAGTGAGGACATGCAGTTACCTTTCGAAACTGCACTGAAACTGTCGTCTTCATTTGGCGGCGGCATGGGCAGGATGCGCGAAGTGTGTGGTGCTTGCAGTGCTATGTTTATGGTGGCGGGCATGTTATATGGTTACGATAGTCCTACGGATAATCAGATGAAAGCGACGCATTATGCCCGCATACGTGAACTTGCAGATGCATTTCGCGAAGAAAACGGTTCCATTATTTGCCGTGAAATTTTAAAAGGCGACGCACAGGTTGGCGCCACACCCGAACAACGTACAGACGCATATTATAAAGCGCGTCCTTGTGCGCGGTGCGTGCAAAGTGCGGCGCGGATTATGCAACAGTATATGAATGAAAATCCTATATAATAACACATAGAACAACCCCTTTGACAATATACTTTGTCAAAGGGGTTGATTGTTTATGAAGATTAAATGGAAAACGTTGCTTATCTGTATCGCCATTCCACTGTTGGTAGGAGGTGTTTCGGGACTAATTTCCATGAACAGTATGCAAACCTTTGCTGCTTTGGAAAAACCACCGCTGTCACCGCCCGCGTGGCTGTTTCCGGTCGTTTGGACGCTCTTATATATTTCGATGGGCGTTGCCTGCTATCTGATTATTTCCGCGGATGCACCACAAAGAGAGATAGAACGAGCGTTAAGCCTTTATGCTTTACAGTTGTTTTTCAACTTTTTCTGGAGCATTTTGTTCTTTAATTTAGAACTTTACTGGTTTGCATTTGCGTGGTTGTTGGTTTTGTGGGTACTTATTGGTTTGTGTATTGTATATTTCTCTCGCATCAGTAATGCCGCCGCACTGTTAATGGTACCTTATTTCTTGTGGGTTACATTTGCGGCATATTTGAATGCAGGCGTGGCGTATTTGAACGCTTGAATACAAAAATTATTGTTTTGCATCATACCACGTTTTACCGACATGCACATCAGCAGTGAGTTTTACCGCCATTTGCACGGCGTTTTCCATTTCTTGTTGTAAAATGGATGCTGCTTTTTCCGCCTCTGCTTCGGGCGCTTCTACGATGAGTTCATCGTGTACTTGCAAGATGAGGCGAGACTGCATATTTTCGCTTTTCAGACGATTATATACGTGCACCATGGCTATTTTGATAATATCAGCTGCGGTACCTTGGATGGGCATATTGCGTGCTACACGTTCACCGAAAGCGCGTGTCATGGCATTGCCGGCACGCAATTCAGGTAACGGTCGTTTTCTGCCGAAAATGGTTTGTGCATAGCCGCGCGCTTTAGCATCCGCAATTAAATCGTCCATAAAACCGCGCACCATAGAAAAGTTTTCAAAATATCCGTCGATATAGTTCTTTGCTTCTTTGTAGGAAACGCCAATATCTTTGGATAAAGAATGTGCGCCGATGCCGTAAACGATACCAAAATTGACAGCTTTTGCGCGGGAACGAATTTCCGAGGTTATCATTTCCCGGGGAATACCGAACACCTGTGAAGCGGTAATGGTGTGAATATCTGCGCCGGTGTTAAAACCCTCAATCATGGTGGGGTCGCCCGCCATTGCTGCGAGAACGCGCAGTTCAATTTGAGAATAGTCTGCATCGCACAACAACATACCATCAGCCGCGCGGAAAAAGCGGCGCAACTCTCTGCCTACTTGTTGTCGGACGGGGATGTTTTGCAGATTGGGTTCGGTGGAGGAGATACGTCCTGTGCGGGTTTCCACTTGATTAAATGAGGAATGGATACGTCCGTCCTCTGCCACCACTTTCAAAAGGCCGTCGCAGTAGGTGCTTTTGAGCTTGGAGTAGGTACGATATTCCAGCAACATGCTCACGGCGGGGTGGATGTCACGCAGTTCTTCCAAAACTTCTGCGTTGGTGGAATAACCGCTTTTGGTTTTCTTTTTGGCGGGCAATCCTAAATCCTCAAACAAGGCTTTACCGAGTTGTTTGGGGGAGTTAAGATTGAAGGTGTAGCCCACCGCTTTAAAAATGGCGGTTTGCAGAGCAGCAATACGTTCTTCCAAGAGTGTGCCGTATTGCGCAATCTGCGGTGCATCTACCTCAAAACCAATGTTTTCCATCGAAGCCAACACTTCTGCGAGCGGTAGTTCTACCTCATTTAAAAGGGTCTCACCGCCGTTGTTTTGCAGATTAACTGTGAGCACATCTGCTGTGGCGGAAAAGAACGAAATTTGTCGTTCTATGGGTAAATCCAGCGGTATAGTTGTGCTGACGGTTCCATATTCTTGCGCCAATCGAGGCAAATCGTAGGAGGAGGCAAGCGGGTCTAACAAATAAGCGGCAAGCATAGTGTCGAACACAAAACCTGCAGGGGACATGCCCGATTTAAGCATAGCACTATACAGTGGTTTGACGTGGTGTGTGCGTTTTTTAACGGAATCATCGCTCAGCAACGACATCAATTGGTCATTTGCAGGCAGTGCGACTGTGCGACCGTTAAAAGCCACGTAGAATGTATCTACTGTATGGTCGTTCAATGAGTACAGGAAATCCATACATTTGGTTTGGGAGATAGCGTCCAGTGCATCTTGCAATGTTTCTGCTCCTTCTAAAACCGTTTCTGCGGGCGCAGTGGGGGATTCGACGATATCAAAAGTGAGTTGCGTGCCGTGTAAATCCAATTTTTCTATCCATTTGAACAATTCTAACTCTGTGAGAAGAGAAGCCAGTTCGTTTTTTTGCATGGGCTTCACTGTGTAAACAGACATATCTGTTTCAATAGGAGCGTTTGTGCAAATGGTGCCGAGTGCATAGCTCATGAATGCGGAGTCTTTGCCTGCAAGCAATTTGTTGCGCAGAGTATCCCGCATTTGTGCGGTTTCAATTTTTTGATACAATTCGTCAATAGAGGCGAATTCTTGTAAAAGTGCGCAAGCTGTTTTTTCACCCACGCCGGGTACACCGGGGATGTTGTCGCTACTATCACCCATTAAGGCTTTGAGGTCAATTAACCGTTTGGGTGGCATACCGTATTTTTCAAAAATAGCAGCGGGGGTGATGATTTGCGTTTCGGTGTGCCCTGCTTTGGTGGAAGGAAGCAAAACGGTGACGGTGTCATTGACCAATTGCAAGGCATCACGGTCACCGGTTGCTAAATAACAGGGGATGCTATTTTGAGAAGCGGCAAGGGACAGTGTGCCAAGAATATCATCCGCCTCATATCCTTCCTTTTCCACCAAGGTATAGCCCATTAACGTCAACACTTGCTTTAAGACAGGCATTTGTTGGCGCAGTTCCTCCGGCATACCCTTTCTGCCTGCTTTATATGCGGGGTACTGTTTATGACGGAACGTAGGCGCATGTACGTCAAACGCAATCGCCACATGGTCTGCGTTGCTGGTTTCTTTCATTTTCTGTAAGATATTCAAAAAACCGACAATGGCATTGGTATATCGTCCGTCTTTTGTAGATAAAAGACGGATACCGTAAAAAGCACGGTTGGCAATGCTGTTGCCGTCAACCACTAGTAATTGCATGGTTTTTTCTCCTCTCAGACAATGCATGTTTATATTTTATCATATAAATCTGTAAAATAAAAGAAAAAAGATGATTTTTCCAAAAAATCGTTGACAGTACGGGAAACGGGTGCTATAATAGGCAAAGTCCGATGCGGACGTCATATTTGCGAGGATGCTGGAACTGGCAGACAGGCACGTTTGAGGTGCGTGTGTCAACGACGTGAGGGTTCAAGTCCCTTTCCTCGCACCAATAAAAAGACATCCTGCGTGATGTCTTTTTATTTTGCGATTATCAAACGGAAGAAGGTCTTTGCTTGAAAGGAAAAAACACGACACAGAGAATTGTAATGGCCGCATTGTTAGCTGCGCTTGTCTGCGTAGCCACTATGTTAATTAAAGTGCCGTCACCGCTTGAAGGGTATCTCAATTTAGGAGATGGTGTGGTGCTGTTAGCCGGTTGGATGCTGTCGCCTGCGTATGGTTTTTTGGCAGCAGGTTTGGGCTCGGCACTCGCGGATTTGTTTTCCGGATATGTGATATATGCGCCGGTCACGTTTTTTATAAAAGGTGCTATGGCGATAATGGCATATTTTGTTTTTTTGCTCGCCTCTAAAAAGATTCACACTTTTGCTTCTCGTATCATTAGCGGTTTTGTCGCTGAACTCCTTATGGTTGCAGGTTATTTTGTGTTTGAGGGTTTCTTATATGGGTTTGCACCTTCTTTCGTAAATATCCCTGCTAATGGGATACAAGGTGTTGCGGGCATTGTTTTGGGTATTGCATTGGTGAAAGTATTTGAGAAAAGTAAAATAACATTTTAATAAAAAACACCGTCGGAGAAAAGTCCGACGGTGTTTTTGGTTGTAACATTTTAGTCTTCAGTTTTCTTGAGGTTGAGTACCACGTTAGCAATGATACCGAGAATCAAAGCGCAGGCAATAGATGTGATGGTAACTTTGCCAAAGGTCAAGGTCAAACCGCCGATACCACAAATGAGAATGATGGCAACCACGAACAGATTTTTATCTTGTTCCAAGTTGACTTTTTGCACCATTTTCAAACCGGAAACTGCGATGAAACCGTAGAGAGTGATACATACGCCGCCCATAACACATGCGGGGATGGTGTCAAGGAACGCAACAAAGGGCGAAACGAATGCAATCAACATACTGATAATAGCGGTAGTAGTGATGGTGCAAACGGAAGCGTTGCGGGTAATGGCCACACAACCGACCGATTCGCCATAGGTGGTGTTGGGGCAACCACCAAAGAAAGCACCGACAAAGGAACCAACACCGTCGCCAAGCAGGGTGCGATGTAAACCGGGTTCTTCCAGTAAATCTTTTTCTACAATGGAGGAGAGATTTTTGTGGTCAGCAATATGTTCTGCAAACACCACGAAAGCAACGGGAATATACGCTACAGCGATACTGCCTATGTATGCGCCGTCAATTTCTTTGATGCCTTTAAAGGCGTTTATGAAGGAAAATTCGGGCACAGAGAATAAGGTGGCGAAAGAGAAGCCGTCAGCAAACAATGCTTTGAAAGGTGCAAAATCAATCACCTTTAATATTTCAATATCAGCGGCATTACCGATGATGGTGAAAATCAATGCTACGGCATAACCGGCAAGGATGCCAATGATAAAAGGAATTAATCTGGCCATTTTTTTGCCGTATGTAGAGCAAAGAATAACGGTGAATAAAGTGACTAAGCCGCAAACAAAGGCGACATACGGAGAAGTTGCCATGACGCCATCCGCATTTGCAACGTCGCCTTTGAGCAGGTCAGCAACAGCGTTGCTTGCAAGGGAAAGGCCGATGATAGCAACAGTGGGGCCGATAACCACGGCGGGCATAAGTTTGTTAATCCAGCCCACACCCACGAATTTTACTACTAAGGCAATAACGACATATACCAGGCCGGCGAACACAGCGCCCAGAATGATGCCGGCAAAGCCTGCTTGTGCGGATGCTGCGCCACCAAAAGCGGCGAACATAGAGCCGATAAAAGCGAAGGACGAGCCAAGGAAAACGGGGCTTTTGAATTTGGTGAACAATTGGTAGACAATAGTACCGATACCAGCGCCAAAAAGAGCGGCGGATGCGGACATACCGTTACCGATGATTGCGGGGACAGCGATGGTTGCCGCCAAAATTGCCAACAACTGTTGGAAGGCGAAAATGATCATCTGTCCGAACTTTGGTTTGTCATGGATTTCATAGATGAGTTTCATGTTTTTTCCCCCTAATTTTTTTATAAATACGCCGAAGCGTTATTTATCGTCCTGTTGCCAGATTTCCACGCAGGAACAACCATCGTGTATCGGCACTTGCACCATGATGCGTTCACTGTGTGAGGTCGGCACGTTTTTGCCTACGTAATCTGCACGAATAGGCAGTTCGCGATGCCCACGGTCTACCAAAATTGCCAGTTGAATAGCACGGGGACGACCGAGCGCGAAAACAGCTTCGATGGCGGCGCGCACCGTGCGACCGGTGTATAATACATCGTCAACCAGCACAATAGTTTTATTGGTGACATCAAAAGGAAGAGTTGCCGCATTCAAAACCGGTGATTTGGGTTGTCGGTCATCACGATAAAAATGAATGTCTAATTCGCCGCAGGGAAGGGAGGCGCCTTCGATTTGCGCAATGTTCTCGCAGATTTGTTGTGCCAGCGGCACACCACGACGTTTGATGCCGACCAAGCATACATTTTCAATACCTTTGTTTTTTTCCAAAATTTCATGTGCAATGCGCATCAAAGCGCGACGAACATCTGCTTGGTCCATTAAAAGTGATTTCTTTTGCATTTTTGTCATCCTTTTTCTAGAGTAGCGTGCATGAGAATAATAAAAAAACCTTGTCAAATCGACAAGGTGAGATGTTTATGCACGGTATCGCACATTTTGGTGTGCAGTACGCATCTTCACTTGTCGGTCTCGCTGTACCGATTAAAGTAGAACGGATATAACACACTTAAACTGGTTTCACTATACCATATATAGTTGTAAATGTAAAGAAAAATATCATTTTTCCACAATTTATGTAAAAAGGACGTGAAAAAAGGGGACTGTTACCAGTCCCCTCGGGCAATTATTTTCCGCAACATTTGTCGAAGGCTGGATTACAAATATAGTAGTTCTTGCTGTTTAAACGGTCGGTGGTGAGTTCCAGAGCTTCGCCGAATCTTTGATAGTGATTTAACTCTCTTTGCCGTAAGAAGCGCAGTGGGTCTAATACATCCGGGTCGTCAATTAAACGGATGAGGTTGTCGTAGGTAGTACGCGCCTTTTGTTCTGCGGCTAAATCCTCGTGTAAGTCTGTAATGGGGTCTCCCTTTACAGCGAAATACATCGCATTGAAAGGCGTGCCCGAGGCGGCAATGGGGTAGACGCCGGTGGTGTGGTCGACAAAATAGGTGTCAAACCCTTTGGCGCGAATTTCCGCATCTGTTAAATTACGAGTAAGTTGATGCACCATCGCGCTGACCATTTCCATGTGTGCCAATTCTTCGGTGCCGATGTCGGTGAGAAGGCCTTTTACCTCTGCGTACGGCATGCTGTATCGTTGGCTTAAATACCGCATAGAGGCAGCGAGCTCGCCATCAGGACCGCCAAATTGACTGATGATGACTTGCGCGATTTTCGGATTGGGGTTGGTGATATGCACCGGATATTGCAGTTTTTTATCATATTGCCACATAATGCTCAAACCTCCTTACAATAATCCCAGGGCCACGGGTCGCAAATCCAAGCGAAATCATCGCCGTCAACATCGGTAACGGTAGCAATATATGGGCCGAACATTGCTTCGTACTCTGCAATCAGCATATTACGTTTTTCAACGTATGCTTTAAACAAAGCCAACGCTTTGCAATCGGTGGGATGAGTATCCAGAAAAAGATTCATGTCAACAATCGCAAAATCATACGCCTCAATCCTACGGCGCATTGTCAAGCGGTTATCCATTTCTGCAACCTCCCTTAAACGGCTTGTTAATTTCAGGGAACAGGGTGCCGCAACGAAGTGCTTGTTCTGCTTCGTATACCACTTGTAATTCTTGACGTGGTACATATGCCATAACCGGCAGAAAAACGCTTTCGTCCTGTCGGTTACAGATGGCGTTTGCACAGGTATTCACAGTCGTATCTCCTCTCTGTTTTGATGGGTTGTCCTTTTACAATATATGAAGATGGTGGAGGAATGTGAGAAATACTTGCAAACCTTTTCTTTAAATGGTATACTGTTTATGATAGTATGAAACGGGGGTAACGTATGCGTATTTTAGCCGTTGACCTTGGCTTGGTTCGCACCGGATTGGCGGTTTGTGATGCAGGTGAAGTGTTGGCTTCGCCTCTGTACAGCATCAAAGAAGGCAATCCCGAAAAAGTGCCGGAAAAGGTGTTGCAAGCCGCTGTTGCAGAGAGAGCAGAAATGATTGTAGTTGGACATCCGAAAAATATGGATGGTAGCTGCGGAGAAAGTGCAAAACGGGCACAGCGTTTTGTGGAAACTTTGCAAACACTTACGGATTTACCCGTCAAGCTATGGGATGAACGAATGACCACGATGTCTGCAATTGGGTTTCTCAATGATACGGATGTGCGTGGAAAAAAACGTAAAGATGTGATAGACGCTGTTTCTGCTTCTATCATTCTGCAAAATTTTCTGGACAGTCGTAAGTAAAATGTTGTCTTGTCAACCATAATTACAAACAAAGAGGTAATGAACATGAAACTGGATTATCAAGATGTTGCGTTTCAAAATAACGGAAAATTAAAATTGTTGATTATCGTGGGCACCCGTCCGGAAATCATTCGTTTA
Organism: Acutalibacteraceae bacterium; assembly: GCA_045634325.1. Lineage (GTDB taxonomy): Bacteria > Bacillota > Clostridia > Oscillospirales > Acutalibacteraceae > URNF01. Next base: position 13,087 of record JAZRAA010000032.1, read on the forward strand.
GCAGCCGTTATTGATAAGTGTAGACAGTATTTTGATTGTTTGCTGGCGCACACCGGTCAAAATTATGATTATAATCTCAATGGGGTTTTCTTTGACGATTTAAAACTGGATGCACCCGAGATTTATATGGAAGCGGTGGGAGATGACCTGGGCGCGACGGTGGGCAACATTATCAATTGCTCTTATAAATTGATGAGCCAACTTAAACCGGATGCGTTGTTGATTTTGGGGGATACCAATTCTTGTTTGAGTGCTATCGCGGCAAAACGTCTGCATATTCCGATTTTCCATATGGAAGCAGGCAATCGTTGTAAAGATGAGTGCTTACCAGAGGAAACCAATCGTCGTATCGTAGACATTATTTCGGATGTTAATTTGGCATATTCCGAGCATGCACGGCGGTATCTCGCTGAATGTGGCGTGCCGCGTGAACGCACTTACGTTACCGGTTCTCCGATGGCGGAAGTATTACATAAGAATTTACCGCAAATTAAACGCTCTTCCATTCTCGCAAAACTCGGCTTGAAAGCCAAAAAATATATTTTGCTTTCCGCTCATCGCGAGGAAAACATCGATACCGAAAAGAATTTCCTGTCTTTGTTTAACGCTATCAATAAAATGGCGGAAAAATACGATATGCCTATTTTGTATTCCTGTCATCCGCGTTCCAAAAAACGTTTGGAAGAAAGCGGCTTTGTGTTGGATGAACGCGTTAGATGTCATGAACCGCTTGGTTTCCATGATTACAACCATTTGCAAATGCACGCATTTGCGGTGGTTTCCGATTCGGGTACATTACCTGAGGAATCCAGTTTCTTCACCTCTATTGATCGTTCGTTCCCCGCGGTATGCATTCGTACTTCTACCGAACGACCGGAGGCTTTGGATAAAGCGTGCTTTATCTTGGCGGGTATTGATGAAAAGTCATTGTTACAAGCGGTAGATACTGCCGTTTCTATGCAGGCAGATAAGCAATATGGTATTCCGGTGTCGGATTATGTTGAGGAAAATGTTTCCACAAAAGTGGTCAAAATCATCCAGTCTTATACCGGCGTTGTGGATAAAATGGTTTGGCGCAAATATTGATTTTAAAAAATCCTCTCGTTTTAGAAAACGAGAGGATTTTTTTGTTGATTTACAGTGGCTTTTGTGATAGACTATATTATAAGTATATTTATTAAGGAGTGGCCATGGATATTCTGCAAGTTAAAGCGGCAATACCGGCGTTGTTGAGTTGGTATGACCTGCATCACAGAACGCTTCCGTGGCGCATACAATCAACGCCGTATCGTATTTGGATTTCGGAAATTATGTTGCAACAAACGCGGATCGAGGCGGTCATTCCGCATTATCACGCTTTTTTGGAACGTATGCCCAACCTTCGTGCGCTGGCGGAAATACCCGAAGAAGATTTGTTGAAAATGTGGGAAGGACTGGGATATTACAGTCGTGCTCGCAATTTACAAAAAGCCGCAAAACTTTTGACTGCAAACGGACAAGAGGATTTGCCGAAAACATACAACGAACTTTTGAAATTACCGGGCATTGGGGAATATACAGCCGGCGCGATTGCATCAATAGCGTTTGGTGAAGCCGTACCTGCCGTAGACGGTAATGTGATGCGGGTGTTAGCGCGTCTGCTGGGATGTGACGAGGATGTGCTTTCGCCCAAAGGTAAAAAAACATTTACACACATTGCTACGCAGTTGTTGCCACCGCATGCTCCCGGCGTTTTCAATCAGGCTATGATGGAGTTAGGGGAAACGATTTGTATTCCCAGTCCGGCCCCTAAATGTGAAAAATGTCCGTTTAGGGAAGTTTGTTTCGCTCGAAAAAATAATGCGGCCGCCGCTTTGCCGGTGCGTCGCAAACTGAAAGCCCGTAAAATCGAGTCGCGTACCGTGTTTGTGCTGGTGACCGATGAACAGCCACCGCGCATTTTGTTGCATAAGCGTGCTGCTAACGGCTTGCTTGGTGGTTTATACGAGTTTCCTAACAGTGATGGTGAATTGACCGAGCAGGAAGCGCTTGCGCTTTTGGGGAATATGGGTGCTACGATTGATGCTGTATATCCATTGCCGCACGCTAAGCACATTTTCACACATGTGGAATGGCTTATGCAAGGATATTTCGCAAAAATACAACCTTTCCATTTACCGGAAGGGTATTATTTGGTGACAAAACAGGAATTGTTTGCACAATATGCCGTTCCGTCGGCGTTTCGCGCATATTTGACTTTTATAGAGAAAAACATATATTAGGAGGACTTGACATGGACCAACGCAGTGGATATCTTTCTTGGGATGCATATTTTATGGGGATTGCCATTCTTTCTGCACAGCGTAGTAAAGACCCCGGCACGCAGGTGGGGGCTTGTATTGTAGATGCCAACCACAAAATTTTATCGATGGGGTACAATGGCATGCCGCGTGGCTGTCACGATACGCTGATGCCGTGGGCACGAGAAGGCACTCCCGAAGAAACCAAATACTTGTATGTATGCCATGCGGAGCTCAATGCCATTTTAAATTATGATGGTACCAATTTGCATGGTTCGACTATCTATACCACGCTGTTTCCCTGCAATGAATGTGCAAAAGCATTGATTCAAGCCGGAATAAAAGAGGTGGTGTATTTGTCGGATAAATATGCTGACAGCACCTCTACGCGCGCTTCCAAGCGGATGATGGATATGGTTGGCGTGACATATCGTCCGTATACCATGACCGGAAACACTGTGAATATGGAGCTGTAAAAATAAAATGAATAAGGTTGCTTTGATAACCGGTGCTGCACGTGGTATTGGCGCGGCGGTGGCACTAAAACTTGCGCAGGATGGATATGATATCGTTTTGAATTATCGTACATCTCAGCAAGACGCCCTTTCGCTTGCCGAAAAATTGGAAACACTGGGGGTAAGGGTGTTGCCCTATTGTGCGGATGTAGGGAACAGTGATGAAGTCAATGCTATGGTAGAGGCGGCTGTTGCGCGTTTTGGCAGTATTACAGCACTGGTCAACAATGCCGGTATTGCTGCCCAAACATTGTTTACCGATATTTCCGAAGAACAGTGGCGTAAAATGCTTAATACACACGTAGATGGTGCCTATCATTGCTGTAAGGCGGTTTTGCCCTCTATGATACGTGACCATGCAGGAAAAATTGTCAACATTTCTTCCGTTTGGGGTATTAGTGGTGCTTCTTGCGAAGTGCACTATTCTACCGCTAAAGCGGCACTCATTGGTATGACGAAAGCCCTCGCAAAAGAGGTGGGACCTTCCAACATACAAGTAAACTGTGTGGCACCGGGTGTCATCCAAACGGATATGCTTGCCGCATTTAATGATGAAGATTTACGGGTTTTGGAAGAGCAAACACCGCTTTGTCGCTTGGGTACACCCGCTGATGTTGCCAATGCCGTTTCGTTTTTACTATCTGAACAGGCGGATTTCATCACCGGTCAGGTACTGGCGGTGGATGGTGGATTTTGTGTGTAAACTAAAAAAGGAGAATATATGTCGCAACAAGAACAATGGGATTTGACTGATATATACGCTGACGAAACGTTGTGGGAACAGGATTTACACAACGTGACTGAATTGGTGCAGCAATTGTCCGCTTTAAAAGGTAAATTATCGGACGTTGCGTGCTTGCGGGAAGCTTTACTGTTGGATGTTCGTGTATCTGCTTTGCTGGAGAAGATTTACGGCTATGCCCATATGCGGTATGATTTGGACCATACCGATGCCCAATCGCAAGAAATGCGGGATAAAGCATTACATGTGTATTACACGGTGAGGGAAGCCACTGCGTTTATCGTGCCTGAACTCACCGCATTGCCGCGAGAAATCCCTGATAAGCTTTTGGAAACATACGCAGATATGCAAGTGTTTTCGCATATGTTGGAGGATATTGACCGTCATCGCGCACACGTTTTGCCTGAGCGCGAGGAGCAGTTGCTTACCATGGCGGCACCTGCGTTGTCTGCAATGGATACTGTGTTTTCAATGTTGGAAAGTGTAGACCTTTGCAAAGGCAGCATCACGGACGAAAATGGTGAAACAGTTGTCCTGACAGATGGTGTATTCGCTAAATTTAGAGAAAGTCGTCATCGTCAAGTGCGTGCAGATGCATTTCGTGCCTTTCATGAGGCGTTTGCTTCTGTGGGAAATACGATTGCCGCATTGTATGCGGGACAGGTGCGTGCGGATGTTTTTCGCGCTCGTGCCCATCATTACGATTCTTGTCTGCAATCCGCTCTGTTCGGTGATAATTTACCCGAATCGTTGTATACGGGCTTGATTGATGCCGTACACGAATTTTTACCCGCTCATCACCGTTATTTAGAACTTCGTCGCAAAGCTTTGGGTGTGGAAAAACTGCATTTGTATGATTGTTATGTGCCGTTGGTCGCGGATATGGACGACGTGTCTTATACCTATCAAGATGCAAAGGAAATGGTACAACAGTATTTAAAACCGCTTGGCGACACATATCAAAAAGACCTTGCGAAATTGCTGGCGGGCGGCTGGGTAGATGTGTATGAGAGAGCCGGCAAAGAAACCGGCGCTTATGCTACCGGTGTATACGGTGTGCATCCGTACATGTTACTTAATTTCATGGGCAGACTCAACGACGTGTTTACACTGGCACATGAAGCCGGACACTGTATGCACACGTATTATTCCGATACGCAACCGTATGTGAATAAGGATTATCCTATTTTCTTGGCCGAAATTGCTTCGACAGTTAACGAAAATCTTTTGTTGCGCGGTATGTTGCAACAAGAAACCGACCCCAAAAAACGCGCGTATCTTATCAATCATTTTCTGGATGAATTACGTGCAACGGTTATTCGGCAAACGATGTTTGCTGAATTTGAATGGAAAGTGCATACGTTAGCCGAAAAAGGTGAACCGTTAACGGCAGAAGTGTTTTGTAAAATATACCATGAACTGTTGGTGTTGTATTTCGGTGAAAATGTAGAAATTGACTCGTATATGGATTGGGAATGGGCACGTATTCCGCATTTTTACCGCGCTTTTTATGTTTTCAAATATGCAACCGGTTTTTCAGCAGCGGCGGCTATCAGCCAAAATATTCTCAAAACAAATGATACACAGCCGTATTTGCAGTTTTTGCATGCGGGCGGCAGTGCGTATCCGCTGGAAACTTTGAAAATGGCAGGTGTAGATTTCTCCACTGCCGCACCGCTTGAAGCAGCGTTGCAAGAATTTGAACAAATGACTACTATGTTGCAGACTTTGTTGTAAAGAGAGGATATAGATATGATTGCATTAGCTTGTGACCATTCCGCTTTGGAAATGAAAGAAACCGTGAAACAACTGTTGACTGAGATGGGACTGGAATATAAAGATTTCGGTACGTATACTACTGACAGTTGCCACTATCCTATTTTCGGTGCACGTGCTGCGAAAGCAGTGGCTTCGGGTGAGTGTGAAAAAGGTATTCTCATTTGCGGTACCGGTATCGGAATTTCCCTTGCTGCTAACAAAGTGAAAGGCATTCGCTGTGTGGCGTGCAGCGAGCCGTATTCCGCGCGGCTTTCTCGTCAGCATAATGATGCGAATATGCTTTCCATCGGTGCACGTGTCATCGGTGCAGAACTTGCCAAAATGATTGTTACTGAGTTTTTGACCACTCCGTTTGAGGGCGGTCGTCATCAAATTCGTGTGGATATGCTGACCGCTATCGAAAACGGCGAGGAAATCGAATAAAACAAAACCTGTCCGACATATACTCCCGTGAGGTGAGGATATGTCTTGGATAAAAGTTGTTTTTGGGTGCGCATGCGCTGGCTTGTGCGTGGCGTTTTTATACCATGCAGTGTTACATATTACACAAAACACCCTATTAAACGGTGAGGGAGAAAAAGAACCCACCTTGCTCATCGACCCCGGACACGGCGGACAAGACGGTGGTACCAAAACGGCAGACGGCGTTTTGGAAGATGATATCAACTTATCTATTTCGCTGGCCTTGCGTGATATGTTGACTTTTTGCGGATACGAAGTAGAGATGACCCGCACCGAAGATACCTCTATTCAGCATGCTGATGATACCGTTTCGGGTAGTTGGAAAGTGCGAGATATGTATAACCGCTTGGAAATGTATGATGCTGCAGCATTGACGGTCAGCATTCATCAAAATCACTTTTCACAATCGCAATATCACGGCACACAGTTGTTTTATTCGAAAAACTGTGTAGAAAGCTGGGACGTTGCAGGGTGTATCCGTGAGCAGGTAGTACGGCTGTTACAACCGCAAAACACACGGGAATTGAAGCCGGCAGGGGAGAACATCTTTCTTTTACACCGCACCACCAAACCTGCCTTAATCGTGGAATGTGGATTTTTATCCAATCCCGATGAAGCAAAAAAACTTCAAATGCCCCTTTATCAACAACAAATGGCATTTGCAATTTGTTGCGGGGTTTTACAGTATGCATCATAAAGGAGAAAAATATGGCTGAGAAAATTAAAACCGTCTATACTTGTACCTCCTGTGGTGCAGAATCGATGAAATGGTACGGTAGATGCCCGTCTTGTGGTGAATGGAACACGTTGCAAGAGGAGTTGCGTCAAACCACGCATACGCGTACTGCGGCATCTCGGTTACATAAAGCAAAGATAAAACCGTTGAACAGTTTAGATTCCACTGAAGAATTCCGCCTGCATACCGGCATGCAAGAATTGGACCGTGTACTGGGCGGTGGTATCGTTAAGGGTGGATTGATGCTGATTGGCGGTGACCCCGGTATCGGTAAATCGACATTATTGTTACAAATTTGTCGTTATCTTGGTCATGATATGAAAATTTTATATGTTTCGGGCGAGGAATCTGAGAAACAAATCAAATTGCGTGCGGACAGGTTACAAGTTACAAATCAAAATCTGTATCTTTTATGCGAAACGGATGTACAAGCTATTCTGGATGTGGTAGAGGAAGAAAAACCGGATTTGCTGATTGTGGATTCTATCCAGACGGTTAGTCTTTCCAGTATTTCATCTTCTCCCGGCAGTGTGACACAAGTGCGGGAAAGCACCGCCGCTATTATGCATACGGTTAAAGCGTTGGATATTCCGGCGTTTATTGTCGGTCACGTGAACAAGGATGGTGCGATAGCGGGACCCAAAGTCATGGAACATATTGTGGATTGCGTTCTATACTTTGAGGGCGACAAAAATGGTGCGTATCGTATTTTACGTTGTATCAAAAACCGTTACGGTTCCACCAATGAAATTGGCGTATTCGAAATGGCGGATACCGGATTGCAAGAGGTGAAAAATCCCTCCCAGTTAATGTTATCTGGCAGACAAGAAAACGTCAGTGGCACTTGTGTGGTTGCCAGCATGGAAGGAACCCGTCCGATTTTAGCGGAAATGCAAGGTTTAGTGTCTCCGTCTGCACTGGGCAATCCTCGCCGTATGGCGACCGGTTTTGATAATTATCGTTTATCGCTTTTGTTGGCAGTTTTGGAAAAACGTGCGGGTTATTTTTTTTCGACTTTGGATGCGTATGTCAATGTGGTCGGTGGTTTGCGATTGATAGAACCGGCGGCGGATTTGGCGGTTGCTATTGCGCTGATTACCAGTTTGAAAGATACCGTGGCACACCCTAAAACTATCGCTTTTGGCGAAATCGGTTTGGCGGGTGAGATTCGTGCAGTGAGCAACGCACAAGCGCGTATCAGCGAAGCAGCGCGCTTGGGTTTCACACGTGCAGTGGTTCCGCTGCATACCGCCCAATCTCTCCAGCCTGTACAAGGTATGGAAATTATCGGTGTCACCTCTATACGTGAGGCGTATGAGGCGGCTGTGAATGGTTGAGTGAATACATGGATGAAAACAGAAAGAGTTTACTGGTTTGGTTACTGATATTGTGTATGGTGGTTATCATCTTGGGTGCATTGTTTGTTACGATGCCTCAATTTGCAGGTGTTGAAACGGTGACGTTTACCTCCACCTCCTCAACGACCACTTCTTTTCCCACTACCGTTACAGGTGTTTTAGCGGCCAACACAACGCTTAAAACAGGGAAGACCACTACGGCAAAGGAAAGTAAGGTGGAGAGTGCGGATGTGACTGTAGATTTTCCTGTGAACATTAACACTGCCACCAAAGAAGAATTGATGTGTGTCAGCGGTATTGGTGAGGTATATGCACAACGGATTATCGAGTACCGTGATACTATCGGCGTCTACGTTTCCCTCGACCAGTTGTTAGAGGTGAAGGGTATCGGTGAAAAACGTTTGAACAGTTGGGCGCCGTTCTTAACAGTTGCGTAAAACCTTGGTTTTTGATATACTAATTGATATTTGGGATTAAAAAGGAGAAGGAAAATGAAAGTTACGTTATTGACCCATACGCCTGACCCCGAGCATTTGCTGGCATCTGCGGCAAGACTTTGTTATTCTGCTGCTAATATTGAAACATTAATGGAAAATCTCACCCCGGAAAAAACCGCTGATTTTGTGAATTATTTAGCGGAGTTGGGGCATGAAAGTCCCATGGAGCATGTAACTTTCACGTTTGGTATCGAGGGTGTTTCTCGTGCCCTGTTGGCACAAATCACCCGTCATCGTATTGCTTCTTATAGTGTGCAAAGCCAACGTTATGTACAGGAAAAGATGTTTGAATACGTACTGCCGCCCGAAATTGAAGCTGTGCCTGAAGCAAAAGAAATTTTTATAAAGGCAATGGAAGAAGACCAGCGTCAGTATGAAGAATTGACCGCTATATTGAAAGAAAAGCACTTAAAAGAGATGCTTGAAAGTGGTATGGATGAAAAAGCGGCTAATAATGCTGCTCAGAAAAAGGCGATTGAAGACGCGCGATTTGTGTTACCAAACGCTTGTACCACAAAAATGATTATGACTATGAATGCTCGTAGTTTGATCAATTTCTTCCATCATCGTTGTTGCAATCGTGCCCAATGGGAAATTCGTGATTTGGCGGCGCAGATGTTCAAACTTTGCTATGCAGTGGCTCCGAATTTGTTTAAAAATGCCGGTCCCGCTTGTGTCAGCGGTCGTTGTCCCGAAGGGAAAATGTCTTGCGGTAAGATGGCCGAGATGCGTGCTCTGTATAATGATATAAAGGAGAATGCATAAGTATGGGGAAACTCATTGTAATCGATGGTTTGGATGGAAGTGGAAAATCCACGCAGTTACAGCGTTTGGAACAGTATTTGCAGGAAAAACAAACAGCGTATAAGCAAATTTCGTTTCCGGATTATGCGCAACCTTCGTCTGCGTTGGTGACCATGTATCTTGCGGGTGAATTCGGCAGTTCCGCTGATGATGTTAATGCGTATGCTGCATCCTCGTTTTATGCCGTTGACCGTTATGCAAGCTATAAAAAATTCTGGGAACAAGAGTATCAACAAGATTTGCCCATTATCGCTGCGCGGTACACTACCTCTAACGCTATCCATCAAATGGCAAAGTTGCCGAAATCTGAATGGGATAACTATTTGGAGTGGATGGAACACTATGAGTATGTGTTGTTAGGTTTACCGCGTCCCGATGCTGTCATTTTCTTGGATATGCCGCTTGATATTGCACAAAAACTGATGTCACATCGGTATGAAGGCGATGAGAGCAAGAAGGATATTCATGAACGCGACTTGCAATATTTACGCCAATGCCGTGAGAGTGCTTTGTACGCCGCCCAAAAATGTGGTTGGCAGGTAGTGACTTGCGGAGCAGGGGATGCACCCTTGCCACCGGAAGTCATTACGGAAAAATTGGTACACATTTTTGAGGAAACCGTAGGTTAACGGCATGTCTTTTAGTGTAAAGCAAATCAACTTAACAGATAATGCAGAGGCGTTATCCGCTATTTTTACGGAATGTTTTCCGGAAGATGCAGATTTTGCAGATGTTTTTTTGCGTCATGCCCCTAAAACCGTCACTTGCTTTGCGGGTTATGAACTGGATATACCGGTATGCGCTTTATATTTATTACCCGCTGACTTACAAATAGGGGATACGGTTTTAAAAGCACAGTATGTGTACGGTGTAGGCACACTGGCGGCGTATCGGGGAAAAGGATATGCCAAACGCCTTTTAGAGGTTGTGCAGACCCAAACGACCGCAGATGTGTGTATTTTATATCCGGCCAATGCGTCTTTGCGTGGTTTTTATAAGAACTGCGGATATCAAGACGCTTTCATCACACAACGTGTTATCGCTAAACAAAGTGACGTTTCTGCTTTATCATTTCAAAAAGCGTGCCCTTTTTGTGCCAGCACATACGCGGCGATGCGTGCAGAATTTTTAAAACGACATCCATTCGCACATGCGGTTTTTTCGCAAGAAATATTGGAGTTGTTGTTATCACATGCCCAAGTAGCTTGTTTTGACGGTGGAACGGCGTTGGTAGTACAGCAAAAAGACAAGGTGTTTGTACCGGAGGTGCTGTGCGACGGTGCGGATTTGCCGCGCATGCTTACTGCGTTGTCAACTGTTTTTTCGGAACAGACGGTGTATGTTAATTTACCGCTGGCGGGAGAGGATTCTTTGATGGTGTTGCCTTTACGAGAAATAGCCCGAGAATTATTGAGTGGAAAAGAAATACCGTTTTTTGGAACGGTGTTTGATGTTTGAGATGGAGGTCCTTATGGTTTATGTGTTTTTA
>JAZRAA010000033.1:0-5807 GCA_045634325.1 Acutalibacteraceae bacterium
TGACGAAAGGTCGCCAAATCTTTGCGCAGGGTGATTTGTCGCTAAAGTTGTATAACGGACAAATTGACTGCACAATTTTCGCCGATAAGGTGCAATTATGTGGCAACAAGACCGAACCGACACCGACACCGACACCGGCAACCCAACCGGCGGAACCGATTCAGCCGGTAGAGACGCAGTCGGACACTTTCTAAATAGAGTTTTTAATCTATGCAAAAAAACCCCAAAAGCGGCTTTTTTAGCCGCTTTTGTGTGTAAACCCCCGTCAAGTAAAACGGGGGTCGAATTTACAAAGCCATATAGAAAAAACACCTTTCGACACTCGCAATAATCGCCAAATCCGCCCCACGCCGGCACCGACCGAGCGCGCCGCACGCCACGTTGCAGGCGTGCGACTGCGCGTCGTTGCCGGCTACCCCGCCCCATTTATAGCGGGTGCGTGTGTGCACTATGCAGCACACACACCCCCGAACGTGTGCGGGTGTTCGCTCCGCTCGCTACGCTCGCTCCGCTCTTCGCGTTGCTACGCAACGCTATTTGCAGCGCGGGGTCGCGACGCGTGGCGGATACGCGTCCGCTACGCCACGTCTGCGCCCCCGAATGACTTCGCCGGCTGCCGGTATCGAACCGGCACCGGCGACCGGCCGGGAAAAATGTTTTTGTGTCCCGTGTGCACGTCGGCGGGCACCCGTGCCGCCCCTCGCTACGGGCGCGCTCGCCCACCCGCGCGCCCTTTTGCCACCCGTCGCGCCGCGACTTTGCCCGCCGTGTGTGCGTGTGCGGCGGCACCTCGCGCCCGTGCCGCCGTGTGCCTCCGTCGTTCGCGCCGTTCGATGGTGCGCCCGCCGGTCGGGTTGCGTTTGCGCGCCCCCTGCGCGTGTGTTTCGCGGGGGTGCTCCCCTGCGCCCCCGCGAGCCCGTCGGGTTCGCGGCAATGCCGCGACCCCGTCGGGGTTCGTCTGCCTGCGGTCGGGGAGAGCGTCGCGGCTCCGCCGCGCCGCGCGGCTTTCCGGCTCCTACGGGGTGCGCGGGTTCCCCGCGCTCGCGGCTTGTGCGGCCACGTTCGCTCGCGCTCTCTCTGCGGGCAGTTCTTGGGGGTTTGGGGTGCTCCGCTCTGCCGTTAATGTCGGCTAACTATCGGCTAATCGTGTCGGACTTCATTCCGCGCTGCCCTGCTACATACTGCGTATAGAGGTCAACGTCTATTTGCAAGCCGGTAACCGATAGTATTTCACCAATAACGGCGGGCATAAGTAACTTGTCGCGCGAATGGTAGCCAAGCGCGCTCCACTTCTGCGGGGTTCGATTTAAGAGTTGACGCAACCGATATGGAGTAATGCCGGTGCAAAAACACAATTGCGATTTGGTCATAGAAATACCAACGTAAGCAGGTAAGAAATTTCTTTGCATAGTGCGAATAGAGTTTGAATGTTGTATTACTATTGTTTTGCGCTGCAAAATTACAAAAAAATTAAAAAACTTCAAAAATTATCGGCAAGAAACTGACAAATTTTGTCATTTTGCGAAATTTTTGTACCTTTGCAGCGAATTTCTAACGAACATATGCGCAAAATTGACTTTATAGCACCTATCGCCGGAATGCGCGGAAATATATCCGGGCGGCAAACGTTAGTATATAACGAAAATGAAAATCCGGCGTGGTTGGCTCCTGATGGAGTGCAGAGACCTATGACGTATCGACCGCGACTGATTGCAGCGCGGAGGAGCCGTGATGGACATTATTATTATATGGTTCGCACGAAGTCCGCGCAGAATTGGAAAGAAAGCACGCGCGCGAATACTGCATATTTTGCCGGTGCTTGTGCAATTTATGCAGCAGTTTGCGCAGATTCGGAAATCCGTGCTCTTGTTGAACGTGTTAAACAAGTTGCCGAACCCGGAAAGACGTTGCGCGAGTACTTAGTGCCATTGTTGCGCGATATGCTTGCAGAGGGAACTAGCGACCTTGACGTTATGGCAGGCGGTTATAATTTCGTGATTGACAATCCGTGGCAGGTTCAAAACCCTAATGTAAACGTGCCGGCTACTATATACAATAAATATAAAGATATTTTGGAACAATGAAAAAAAATGTTTTTCTTTTGCTTTGCACATCGTCGCTTATTTTGTGCGCGATTGCATGCACGTCTTGCAACGTTACGCGCGTTGTCAAAACCGAAAGCGCTTATTTTCAGCGCGGCGACACTACTTGCACAATAGTAACCAAGACGACGGAGAGTTACGATGCTACAAGGAAGTACTAACGAAAAAATCGCAAACGCGGTTCGCGTCATATTGGCAGATAATGAACCGGGCGACCGCATTATAAGTTTCTCCGATTTGCGCGATTTCTGCAAATCGCGATATAAGATTGACGAGGAAACTACGCGCCATTGGTTGGCGGGCGAGCAATTCGCCAAAAACGTTGAAGTAGGATTTGTAGGTGCAATTTGCTACCTATATATAAATAAAGATTATTAACTATCAAATTTTTAGTGTTATGGCTAATTACTCTAAAAGGGTGGTGCGCACGATGGCGCCCGTAGAATCGATGAGCGGCAAGTTTGCCCAAAAGAAAGTTGTTGCCGGTGACGGACAAAAGGTCTATATCGGCGTCGTACGTTCCACGTCTGCGCGAAACTATTTCGCGTTGCGTGTTAAAAAAATGGTGTACAAGAGTGCACAAGACCAAGCAGACGCAGAAGCACGTCAGTTGAAGTTTAAAGCAGTCGCAGCCAACGCCCGCGACCGTATGACCGACCCGACTAAAATAACTGTCGATAAGGCCAACTTCCTTGCACAAACCAAGTACAAAACGTTCTTCGGTTATGTTTTCCACTTGGAGTGGGAGGCATACGAGGGAGATTAAACATTTTCCCAATTCGCAAAAAGCCGGCAGAAATGCCGGTTTTTTTATGCAAAAATATGTTTTACAACATGTTTTTGCAACTTTTTTTTGATTTTCCTTGTAGATTTCAAAAAAAAGTATTACCTTTGCACCGGATTTCGAAAGACATACTTTCAGCCGTGAAACGATATGTGCTCCGCAGGGGTGCGACACAAAAGGGATAGCGGCTGAAAAAACTCCAAGCCGGCGACTAAATCGCCATAAAGAAAGGGGTGCAGTTTCGAAATCCGCTGCACCCCTTTCTTTTAAAACCTTTCATAAATGTGAATTTTACATACTCGTAATTAGGTAAATTTCACAAATGTGAACACTAACCAAATCGCCGGCAAAGATACTGCTAATTTTTTAACTAACCAAATAAATTTATAAAATTATGACAAAAGAGACATTTTTAACCTATTTAGGGGAAATCGTAAAGCACGGAAATTGGATTCACGTTGAAAATTTCGAATTTTGGAAAGCAATTGCATATTGCTACGCGAATGCTGAATTTTATTTAGAGAAATGCAACCACGAATCAATTTTGAATTATGTTTGCTCTATGGGAAACTTTGAGTTTAAAACGATAAAATCACAATTTGAAATCTAAATTTATGACAAAAGGTATTTTTTATTTTCGTTTCGCCCCTGCGAAATTGCAAACGAATCTCTCATTTTCCGAGATTCCAACACCGGCACTCGTGTTAATTGCGTCGTTACGCAGAGTGTTAGATAACAACGCGGTTAAGTTGTTGCGCCTGTCGTACCCCGACGGCGACTATGATTTCCGTCGCCAAGATATTGGTGCATACGAGTGGAAATGTGCATATAAAGTTATTACCAATGAGGACGAGCGTGCACTCTTGTAGGAAATGCGAATATCGCGACCATTCGCGGCAGGTGTGCCCTTTCTTTGCCGTGCACACTTTCGACGAGGACACTTGCGAAGAAGTTTCGCAACATTATCACGAGTATATATATGTACCAACACCTTTTTAATATATAATGTTATGCAAAAATATGTAATTACTTTATCGCGTAATTTTACGCTAAAGCACCCAAGACACGGCGAACCAACTAATTTTTGCGAAAGCGCACTAAATGCAATTTGGCAAGCCCATGATGTGAAATGTACATTTCCTAAATTTGGTGCAAAGTTGCACACCATTCGCGCAAACTATTCGCTCTGGTATAAACGTTTCCAAAAAATTAAAGCGGGTAAAGCGATTTTGTCAATACGATATTGGAGCGGAAAACCATACAACTCTAAACAAGTAGAGTTGTGCAAATTGAGTGATAAGGACGGAATCGGTTTGCAAATGTTGGAGTTTCGCAATGGTTCTATTTGCGAGCCGTGTATAAATAGTACGCCAATTGATGTCGAACTTATTGCAAAAAACGACGGTCTAAAATATATCGATTGGCGAAAATGGTTTGAGAAAGATGATTTAAATGGTAAATATGCAATTGTTCATTTTACTGATTTTCGCTATAAATGAAGTACGCACTCTCTATAGATTGGTTGCAGTTTTTTTGCGTCTGCGGTCGTGGTAGGTTCTTGGCATCCGACCCATACAACGAAACGTTAGATTCACCACTTCCGTACGGCTACCGCTTGGAGAAATGTGGCAGCCGGCACTACAAAAAAATTGTTACTATCATATACGACGGAGAAGATATCGCTCAGGTGCAGCACGAGCCGCACTCGACGCAAGTACTTCCGCCAGATAGTTGTATTATTAAGTTCGACAACCGGCTTTTATATTCTAACGACCTTTGGAATATAGTCGAATATGTGCTTAAGGACCACCATTTGCGCGTTCGTTCGCTTTCGCGCGTTGATATTTGTGCCGATTTCAATAGCCTGCACAAATACGATTGCGTGCAGTTTATTACCGACTTTCTCGCGAGCAAGATTCGCCACAAAGGTTCCGGGAAAGGTGCTGCACATTTTGAGCATTACGGCAAAATGGAACACGGATATTCTATTTCTCATTTAGACTATACCGGCTTAACATTTGGCAGTCACGACAGCGATTCGCGTGCATACTTGTACAACAAGACGCGCGAACTTGCGCAGGCCAAAGACAAACCATATATCCGCGATTTTTGGAATAAAGCCGGTTTAGACACTACAAAGGACGTTTGGCGGTTGGAGATTTCTTTGAAATCGAAAGCCATGAAATTCAAAAACAAGCAGACCGCCGACGTTGTGAAGATTGACAAAGACGAACTAAAAGACACCGCCGAACTCGCGAAATTATTCCATACCTTTCGCCGGAAGTTGTTTAGTTTTATTGTCAATCGTCCGGGAATTACTAACATATCGCGCGAGCCGCTTATTGAATTATTCAACGGCGAGCCGTATTATGAGCACGGAGTGTTACGCAATGTCACCGGCTCCACCCGTACGGAGCGTATATTGATAAAACAACTGTGGCAAATGGTCAATGTCTATCGCGGGACCGGTTTTGTCAGCGATAACGAAATAACAAAGACGCTTGCAACCAATTTGGCAGAGACTTGCGACTTGCAAGATTGGCTAACTTTCAAAAAAAGAAGATGGGACAAACCCACCAAAAAATAATTAACAAACCCCTAAATTTTTCGTATTATGAAACAAATTCAAGTTATTGGAAACATCGGCCGAGAGCCGGAAGTAAAAAGAACGAGCGATGGAAAGGAAATTGTGACGTTTAGTGTGGCAGTTAGTGCCGGCGAAAATGCCACTTTATGGTTTAACGTCGTAGCGCGTAACGTCGCGAAAGTTATGCAGTATTTGACGAAAGGTCGCCAAATCTTTGCGCAGGGTGATTTGTCGCTAAAGTTGTATAACGGACAAATTGACTGCACAATTTTCGCCGATAAGGTGCAATTATGTGGCAACAAGACCGAACCGACACCGACACCGACACCGGCAA
>JAZRAA010000034.1:0-139308 GCA_045634325.1 Acutalibacteraceae bacterium
AATCTCAACCCGCCAAAAAAGGACAAACTTTTTTAGCGTGAGAGAAAAAAGAAAAAACAAGATAATAACGTGAAAAATGACCTTGTGTACCTTTTAGGTGCGCAGGGTCTTTTTTTATGCACTGACAGGACTCATTGCACTAGCAGCACGTAACAACACTGACCTACAAAACTATGGGTGCACTGGCAACTCTAAATGCACTGGGAATCCATAAGAAATCTTTTTCTTTCCCTCTTTATCCCTCTACTCCTGATGCACGTTAACCTTTTCTAATGCACTGGCAAACCTCAATAAAACCGCATAAAATGGGCGTTTTTGCGCTAAGAAAGCTACGCTAATTTCAGCGTAAATCCATTTCTTTCACCGTTTATCTTAGTTAACCTATTTTTCCCTTTTAACCCTCCCTTAACCCGAAAGTGCGAGAAAAAGAGAGAAAAAAAAAGAGCCTCTTAATTTCCAAATTGCACTCCGCAATTCTCATTAGGCTTGACCCGATGATGAGAAAAGCGGAGAGAAAATTGGAGAAAAAGAGGAAGAAAAAGGGCGGGTCAAATGGAGAGAATTTGAGAGAATGGGAGAAAAAAGAAATTGTCCTTTTGACGCAAAAAAGGTTTGTCCTGTAACATCTAATTATTCGGAATAATATGAACAAACAGTCCCCTTGGAGCAATCCAAGGGGATTTTTGAAATAATAGCATAAAATTTTTATATAAGCTTGAAATTAGATCTTATAGATGATAAGATTTAATTTATAATTTTAATATATTGATTTATATTAGTTAAACAGATAATTTTATTGTATAAGGAGAGATTATAGTGGTTAACGTTGACAATAAACATGAAACAATATTGAAAAACTCACAGTGTAAAAGGCATGGTTTTATAGATGTTGCAAAAGGTATTGGTATTTTATTTGTTATTTTTGCACATGTCAATTATACACCTTCCTTGTTGACAACTGTTTATTCATTTCACATGCCATTATTCTTTATTTTATCTGGGATGCTTTTTAATCCTGATAGATATTCTAATTTTAAAGCATTTATAAAAAGAAAATTTCAAACACTTATATGTCCTTACATATTGTTTTATTTGCTTTCTATATTATTCCGTTTGGTGGTTAGTGTTTTAGCTAACAGGGGGAATATAAATGTAAATGACTTTGTTGTGTACTTTTCACAAATGTTTTTATCTCAAGGTTCCGGAAAACTTCCAAATGCGCCTCTTTGGTTTGTTACTTGCTTAATGGTTGTAGAAATTATTTATTACTTTATTGCTAAATTAAAGAAACCATTAATAATTATTGTATCCATACTGTTAACTTTTTCAGGATGGATTATAGAATCAGATTATATTCCATTTAAGAACGAGTTATTACCATGGAGTATTGATTCAGCACTTTTTGCAATAGGCTTCTTTGCGATAGGACATCTGATGATTGATTATATTTGCAGAATTGTAGAAAAATTCAGAGCAAGCCATAATAAAAATTTCATATATATAACAGTATTTATATTGGCTGTTAGCGTATTGATTCCTTTAGCTTTATATAATGGAAAGGTGTCTTTAGGTTCAAAAATATTAAACAACGGATTTCTATTATATTTAACAGGTGTTTTAGGTTCTGTGGCAGTTCTTTCAATGAGTGGTTTGTTTGAAAAAAATAAATTTCTAATGTATTGTGGAAGAAATTCATTTCAAATTATGGCTGTGCACTATTTAATTAGGGATTTTGTTAGACTGGTATATAGTTTTTTTGATATACCTCTTTATGACAAAACAAATTTTGTTGAAACGATATTACCTGTAATTGCAGTTACTTGTTTAAGCTTATTCTTTACTGTTTTTTATAACAAAATTAAATATGTAATTAAATAATTTTGTGGTAAGTCGATTTAATGATATGGCGATTGTTAACTTGCCTTTTATGAAAATGAAGTAGGGGACGACGATTCGGCGTCCCACATATACAATAAACAAACAATCCCCTTGGAGCAATCCAAGGGGATTGTTTTATGCCTCCCTCTGACGAGGGAGGTGACAAAACGAAGTTTTGACGGAGGGAGAGATTTTTAAAAATCCATATTGTATAATTGCAAAATCTGTACCAAACTTAAAAGTGCCAAACTAATTGAATATAACATAACAAGCATTATTTTTAGGAATAGTGTTTTCTTTTGTGTGCTTTTTATTATACCTGCTTAATGAATTTGATAAAAATGCAAATTCCATCAATGCAAGTGCAATAATGCTTGTTATATTGAATTAGTTTGGCGACTATCGGAGTTGGCGTCTTTTGTGCGTCTGCTTCGGCGGGCGCACTTTTTGTTTTATAGGGGAAATTTACTATGCCAACAGAAAAGAAACTGACGGGCTATCGACAACACGCAGAATCGGTAAATACTGTCATCCCTTTAAGTACATATATACCTATATTAAATAATAGGTTGCAAAAATTATCAGATTATGTTATAATCAAACAGAAAATAGGCAATATATTTTCTGTTTATTTTAAAGGAGATAGTATGAATAAACGAGAACGATATAAAAGACTCATATTGTTCCTGACCTCTGCCCTCATTTTAGCAGTGCAGACATCCATTTTCATTGATGTGTGGTTTAACGATTATTCTAACACCGGTTCGAATTATTTTGAACGTGGAAACTATATCGTTATTGCACAATATGCTCTGATGCTGTTTCTTTTTTACAAAGTATACGGCGGTCTTAAAGTCGGCCATTTACGCACCTTTAATATGATGTATACCCAGTTTTTATCTATCATTTGTGTGAATATTATCACATATTTGCAGCTCTCTCTTATTGGTAGATGGAAATTTATGACCAACGTAGAGCCGATGATACGCATGACCTTTGCGGAGGTTTTCGTTTCAACCCTTTGGATTGTTTTTACCCGATTTATTTATACGAAGGTTTTTCCGCCCAAACAGCTTTTGGTTGTATACGGTGATTACAGCCCCGATAATCTTATCCAGAAATTGAGCACCCGTGCAGACAAATATTTAATCAAAGAAGCCATTTCCATTGAAAACGACATTGATGTCATCAGACGCGAAATGCTCAAGTATAACAATGTTGTTTTCACCGATATCCCGGCGGATTTGAGAAACAAACTTCTGAAATATTGTTTTGCTAACAACATTCGTTGTTACACAGTACCGAAAATTTCTGACATTATGATCAGAAGCGCAGAAGATGTACGTCTTTTCGACACCACGCTTCATTTGTTCAGAAACGTCGGCCTCACCGCCGAGCAAGCATTCTTTAAAAGAATGTCCGATATTATCATATCGGTTATTGCTTCCATTATAACCGCACCGCTCATGCTGGTTATTGCCGTCGCTATAAAGCTTACTGACAAAGGTCCGGTTTTCTTTTTCCAGGACAGAGTTACAAAGGATGGCAAGGTTTTTAAGCTGATTAAATTCAGAAGTATGTATGTACAGGACGAGTCTGACGATTACTGCTTGACCAGAAAAAACGATAATAGAATTACTCCCGTCGGAAAACTTCTCCGACTGCTTCATTTGGACGAATTACCGCAAATTTACAACATTTTCATGGGCGATATGTCCTTTGTGGGTCCGCGCCCTGAATGTCCGATACTTGCAAGTAAATATTGCGAGTTTATTCCGGAATTTGATTTTCGTCTTAAGGTTAAGGCGGGGCTTACAGGCTATGCGCAAGTGTATGGAAAATACAACACTACCCCTTATGACAAGCTCAAGCTCGACCTTACCTATATACAGAACTATTCATTGCTGCTTGATATTAAACTTATCATGCTAACCTTAAAGATTTTCTTCCAAAAGGAAACCTCTGAGGGTATTGAAGATTGGCAGACAACGGCCGCAACAAAGGACAACCTTGAAAAGACCGGCCAGAAATAACAGGTGACCTGTATGAATTCTGTTTGCGTTTCGGTGATTATTCCGGCTTTTAACTGCGCGAAATATATTGAAAAATCAATCGACTCTGCACTTTGTCAGAACGTAGAGCTTGAAATTATTGTTATTGACGACTGTTCAACTGACAATCTTGACAACGTTATGGAAAAGTACCAGACTGTCGAAAACGTTATTTATATTAAAAACGAAAAAAATCTTGGCGCCGCGAAAAGTCGTAACAAGGGAGTCACGTTGGCACACGGTGAATACGTTGCCTTTTTAGACGGTGATGATATATGGCGAGAAGGTAAACTGCAAAAACAGCTTAACGTCATGAAAGAAAGCGGTGCAGTGCTTTGCACTACCGCCAGAGAAATCATCACATCCAACGGCACTCCTACAGGGAGAATCATACCCACCAAAACGGAAATATCGTATAAACAACTTTTACAACACAACTGTATCAGTTGCTCATCTGTTGTTATAAAGAGAGACGTGGCTTTAGAATTTCCTATGCACCACGAAGACAGTCACGAAGATTATATTATGTGGCTTGAGATTTTAAGAAAATACGACTATGCCTGTGGTGTGAATGAACCGCTTCTTCTTTACAGACAAACTTCATCCGGTAAATCCGGCAGTAAAATTCAGTCTGCAAAAATGACCTTTACGGTTTACAGATATATGGGTTTTGGTATTGTGAAATCACTCGTTTGTTTTTGCAGCTATGCATTTAATGGTGCCTATAAGCATTGGGTTGGAGGCAAAAGAAAATGAAGCTTGAAATCCTTTTGTCTTGTATGAATCAAGCAGACGGTCATCTCATAGAACAGTCAAATATAGCAGGCGATGCCGTTGTGATTAATCAATGCGACCAAAACGGCTACTTTGAAAAAAAGACAAAGGATGGCGTAGCAAGATTTTTTTCCACATCCGATCGCGGTCTCACGAAAAGCAGAAATATGGCAATTGCAAAATCAAACGCCGACATCTGCCTTTTGTGTGATGACGATGAGGTTTTTGTAGACTCTTATGCGCAAAAAATCATAAACAGCTATGAAAAATTGCCCTTTGCCGACATCATTATTTTTAAAATGACAAACCGAACACCTTCTTTTGAAGACAAGGTTATGCGGCTTAAATTTCCAAAAACAATGAAAGTCAGCTCTTGGCAAATTTCTTTTAGACGGGAAAACATTCAAAAAGCGGGCGTACAATTTGACACCCTGCTTGGTGCGGGTAGCGGCAACGGCGCTGAAGAAGAACTGAAATTTCTTCGCGACTGCGAAAAAGCCGGGCTTAAAATCTATTATGTTCCCGAAGCAATAGCAAGCGTCGGGCAAACCGAGTCGACTTGGTTTAACGGCTTCGATAGCACTTTTTTCGAAAATCGTGGTGCCACTACAAGATATATTTTAGGTCTTTGGCTTTCACTCCTGTATGCGTTTTATTACGTCTTCACAAAACGAAATATGTATAAAAAAGATATTTCCACGGCGAGTGCCCTTTCTCACATTTTAAGAGGCATTCATCATAACAAGATTACAAAACAAAAAAGGGGTGAAACAACGTGAAGATTTTGTCGGTTATCATTCCTTCTTACAACAGCGAAAAATATCTCGACAAATGCATCACTTCCCTTTTATCACCGGAACACCTTGAAAAAATCGAGATAATCGTTGTAAACGACGGCTCGACAGATACCACCCCTGAAATCGCAAACAAATACTGCGAAATTTACCCCAATGTGGTTAAACTAATTTCGCAGGAAAACAAAGGTCATGGCGGTGCACTGAATACCGGTTGCGCGGCTGCAACAGGAAAATACCTTAAAGTTATCGACGCTGACGATTGGATTATTACCGAAAATTTGAAAGCGTTCATTAGTTTTTTGGAAAATACAGACAGCGATGTTGTTTTAACCCATCATCTTACAACCAACATTTCAACAGGTGAGATAAAACGATGGAGATGCTATCCTGAAAGTTTTGGCAAGGCTTACAACTTCGAAGAAATCATGCAAAACTGGAAGAGCTTTGACAGAAGCCTTACCTTCCACGGCATCACCTACAATACTGCTTTTTATAAAGAAAACAGCATCTTACTTTCTGAACACGTTTTTTATGAAGACCACGAGTTTGCAACCATCCCTTGCTGCAAAGCACAAAGTATCACACCCCTTGACCTGTTCCTTTACAACTACCGCATCGGAGATGTGGAGCAAAGTGTTTCAGACAAAAATCAGCTCAAACGCATAGGACACACCGAGGCGGTGCTCAAAAGACTTTGCGTTGAATTCCCCAATCTCGCACTTTCCGATGCGGCCGAAAATTACTATTGTATGAAAGTACAAGGCCTGCTGCTCAGCTACCTTGTAACCGTGCTGCTTATCGAGAAAGATAAAGCAGAGGGAAGAAAATGCGCGGGAAACATGATAAAACTCATAAATAAAACATTACCGCAAGCATATTTGTTTGCTAAAAGGCAATATAAGATTTTAAAGGCATTAAACCACCTTCGAATAAGTAAAAAAAGCTTTGAAACTATCTTGAACTCAAAAATTTACAACAAAATTCGTTCTAATCACAACTTTGATTAAAGGAGATTTTATGCATAAGAAGAATAAACTTTCTCAATATGTTTCCGAGCTTTGGAAATATAGAGATTTACTAAGGCTTCTTGTTTCACGAGACCTTAAACTGAAATATCGCCGCAGCTTTTTAGGATATGTATGGAGTATTTTAAACCCGCTCCTTATCATGGCTGTGATGGCTGTCGTTTTCTCACACATGTTCAAACGAAATATTGAAAACTTCCCTGTATATCTTTTCTGTGGACAGTTGCTTTTCAACTATATGAATCAAACAACCCACAAGGCGATTTTTTCGGTTACAGGCAACGCTTCACTTTTGAAAAAGACATATATGCCAAAATACATTTTCACGCTTGCAAAAATTTCAAGTGGTCTTATCGACCTTTGTTTTTCGCTTGGAGCCCTTGTGATTGTTATATGTGTAACAGGCGCCCGCTTTTCGTGGTATGCCCTGCTATCTCCCTTTGTCATTTTTCAGGTTTACATCTTCTGTGTGGGGCTTGGACTGTTTTTGGCACAAGCAAACGTTTTCTTCAGAGATATCCAATACATCTACAACGCGGTCACAACGGCCTGGCTTTATATAAGCTGTATTTTCTATCCGCTTGAGATGCTGCCCAGTTGGTTGCAATGGATAATCACTCACCTGAATCCGATGTATTTCTATATTGCTCAATTCAGAGCAATTATACATCAAGGTGTATTCCCTGACCTTTGGTTTGTTTTTGCGGGTATAGGTGCCGCTTTGCTTTCTCTTGTGATCGGTACACTGAGCTTTATGAGAGCAAAAGACAGATTTATTTTATATATATAATAGGAGATTTACTATGCAAGAAAAGAAAGTAATGATTGATGTTGACAACATTACTATACGATTTAATCTTGCCAGCCAAAAAATTGACAACCTAAAGGAATATTTCGTTAAGCTTATAAAAAAAGAGCTTATGTTCAAGGAGTTTTTGGCTGTTAAAGATTTGAGCTTTAAAGTCAGGGCAGGCGAAGCCTGGGCAATTATAGGAACAAACGGCTCAGGAAAATCGACTACCCTCAAAGCCATAAGCGGAATATTAAAGCCGTATAAAGGAAAGATTTCGGTCAACGGCTCAGTAGCTCCTCTCATTGAGCTTGGCGCGGGCTTCGACCCGGAGCTTTCAGCAAGAGAAAACATTTTTCTTAACGGGTGTGTGCTTGGCCATAGCAAAAAATTCCTAAGAGATCACTTCGATGAAATTGTGGAATTTGCAGAAGTAGGCGAATTTCTTGATACCCCGATTAAAAACTATTCATCAGGTATGAGGGCAAGGCTCGGCTTTTCGGTTGCAACCATGGTTAAACCCGACATTTTAATCGTTGATGAAATTTTATCGGTTGGTGACTACAGATTTAAGAAAAAATGCGAAGCGCGAATGAAGGAAATGTTATCAGGGGGAACAACACTTCTTTTCGTTTCACATTCTATTGAGCAAGTTAAACGGCTTTGCGACCATGCCATCTGGCTCGATAAAGGCGTAATGAAGATGCAAGGCGAAGCAAAAGCTGTTTGTGATGCGTATATCAAAGAAATGCAGGAAACTTGAAAGGGTGGACGAAATGAAAAAAGCAGTAGTAGTTGGCGGCAGTAACGGTATAGGGCTGTCGATTGCCAAAAATCTTTCTGAAAAAGGTTATTTTATCAATATTCTTGATAGAGTTGAACCGGATACATCAATTGCCTTTAAAAATGGTTCTTCTTTCACCAAATTTAATCTTTTAGATTTCGAGGAACGTGTTATTAAAGAATTAGCTGCGGATGAGGATGTTAAAGTGCTTATGCTCACTGCAGGATTTGGAAGAGTTGCAAATTTCGAGGATATTCACCCTGCAGAAATTCAAAATCTCTTCCAAGTAAACGCTGTTTCTTCCATAAAAATAATCAACTATTTTTATAACAGAATAAAAAAAGATGAGCCGTTCTACTGTGGAATTATGGGTTCAATTGCAGGACTTATGAGCTCTCCAATGTTTTCGGTTTATGCAGCAACAAAATCCGCTATTTGCAGATTTGTTGAAAGTGTGAACATTGAGCTTGAAGTCTTTGGCACCAAAAATAGAATTTTAAATGTTTCGCCCGGCACAATCAAGGGCACAAAATTCCACGGAAACTCCACCGATTTGTCTGCGCTTGAGGACTTGTCAGAAAAAATCGTTGAAGCTTTATTTAACAACGAAGTGCTGTTTATTCCCGAATATGAAGAAGTATTTAAAGGTGTTCTTGAACGTTACAACGCCGACCCGCACGAATATGGTCTTCACAGCTACAACTACAAACTCTCCTCTGACAAAAAGATTGGCGGCAAAGGTGTGAAAATAGGCTACCTTTCAGGTACATTCGATTTGTTCCATGTTGGCCATCTGAATCTTTTAAGACGCGCCAAAGAAAAGTGTGATTATTTGATTGTAGGTGTCCACCCGAATGCCGCTCACAAGAAAAAGGAAACCTTTATTCCACTTGAAGAGAGAAAAACTATTGTTGGCTGCTGCAAATACGTTGACAAGGTAATTGATTCCTGTCTTGAAGATTCTGATGTTTGGGCTCTTCATCACTACGATGTACTTTTTGTCGGCAGCGATTACAAAGGTACTGAACGTTTTATTCGCTACGAAGAATACTTCAAGGATAAAGGCGTAGAAATTGTTTACTTTGATTACACCAAAGGGACAAGCAGTACGCAAATACGTGCTACTATACTAAATAAAGTAGACAAAGACACACAAAATAACGGTTAAGGAGAGTTATTCATGATACTTCAAAATTTGCAATTTCCCAATCCTAAAATTTGTTCTCGTGTGAGAATGTATTACAGCGGTAAATCCTATACGCCGTTAATGGAAGAAAAATGCTGCCAGTTTTTCCAAAACGGTGTTCTTACTGCTAATTCCTATTTTAATAGTTTTTCAATAGGAAAATGGAAAAAATACACGACCATTGACAATTTGCATTTGCGCATTTCTGTGAAAGGCGAATTTTCAGTCCATGTCCGCCATGCGCATAAAATTAACAATAAAATCAAAGACATCATCGTTGCCGAAAAGAAAGTTGCTTGCGAAGAAAAAACAGACTTTGCCGTTGCGATTCCGGTAGATTATAATACCGGTATATATTATTTTGAGCTCAAAGCACTTAAAGAAGATTGTTTCTTCTACGGTGGCGCCTATGAAACAGAGGTTGATGAAGAAAACCTCAACAATGTTAAGCTTGCTATTGGTATTTGTACATTCCACAGAGAAGAATACGTTGCCAATAACATGAAAATTCTTAATGAATATATCCTTGAAAATCCCGATAGTCCCCTGTATAAAAAACTTGAAATCTTTATCAGCGATAACGCTCAAAGCCTTGAACCCGAGATTGCAACTGATAATATTCATATTTTCCCCAACAGAAACTTAGGCGGTGCGGGTGGCTTCACCAGAGCTATGATTGAAATTAAAAAGGCTAGCGCCGAAAAGAATTTCACGCACCTTTTAATGATGGATGACGATATCCGTCTTAATCCCGACTCTTTACTTCGTACTTATGCTATGCTCCGTCTCTTAAAAGCTGAGCACAAAGAAGCTTTTATCGGCGGTCATATGCTCAAAATTGACGCTCCTTATATTCAAAGCGAGGCGGCAGACCATTGGAATATTGTGGCTCACCATCCTGTTAAATATAACTACAATCTTGAAAGCATGAACTTCCTAATCAAGAATGAAATCGAAGATAAGATTAACTATTTCGGTTGGTGGTATTGCTGTATGCCGATTGACACCGTTACAGATGTCAATCTCCCGCTTCCTATCTTTATCAAACGTGATGACATTGAATACGGTCTTCGCAATGGTAAAAAATTCATCACCCTCAACGGTATCTGTATATGGCACGAACCTTTTGAGTATAAATACGCAACATATCTTGAATACTACTATTTTAGAAACCTGTGCATCATGAATGCAAGACATCGTCATAGCTTCGATGAAAACCGTTTGATAGAAGAACTGAAAAAACGTATCAAAAACTTCATTTATACCTATCGTTTCAAGGACGCAGAACTTAGCCTCCTCGGTGTTCAGCATTATCTTAATGGCATCGATTGGTTTAAAGCACAGGACGGCGAAGCTTTAAACGCTGCCCTCATGCAGCTTGGCTATCAAAAAGAGCCAATAGAAAATCTTGATTATGTATTTGTTCACGGTTCCTACGAAAAGGTACTGGGGGCACAAAAGCTTAACCAAAAGCAGAAAAAGATCAGAAAGTGGACCTTAAATGGCTGGCTCTTGCCCGCAAATAAAAGCGCACTGGTTTCAGCTTATCAGCCCTCCCCCACTCGTTTTTACAGGGTTAAGAAAGTTGTTAACTACGAAGAAATTACAAACACAGCGTTTATTACGACCCGTAGCTATCGCTCGTTGTTCTATATTCTTAAAATGTATTACAAAACAATTAAGCTTATCAAAAAGAACTTCAAAAGCGTTACCCTTGAATACAGAGACAGATACGATGAGCTTATTAACATTGATTTCTGGAACAACTATCTCTTTAACCCCGGCACAGCTCCCAAAATCACCTCGGGACTTGATAAGCCTCGGAGACCGAAAAGCACACCCTATCAGCGCAAACAGATTCGAATTGCACGTCCTGCACGACTCTTACAACTACTGCTTTTCTGGTTGCCTGTAAAGAAAAACCGTGTAATGGTTTCCATTCATGACCGCAAAGGCTTTACCTGTAACCCGAAATATATCGTGAAAAAGTTAGTTGAGGAATATGGTGACAAGCTTGAAATTTACTGGGCAACAATGTATCCTGCAACCTGCAAAGAAATCGAAAAGCTTGGCGTTAAGGTAATTAAAACCAATTCCTTTACACAAATCAAAAAATATCTTCGCACGCGTTTCTATATCACAAACGACGCTTTCCCGACATGGGCATTACACCGTCCTAATCAGAAATGGATGAACACCTGGCACGCAGGTATGAACTACAAACACATCGGTCACGCTTATCTTGCCCTTTCTAGCAGACTGAACATGAAACTTCGAAAAATGGCAGACCGGCAGGCTGACTTCCATCTCTCCGGCAGCAAGTTTTTCACAGAAGACACTTCTGTGTCCTTTGGATACAAAGCCGAGAACTTCATTCCTACCGGTCTCCCCAGAAACGATATTTTCTTTGGGGACCAGACGAGTGTAATCGCAAAGGTAAGAAAGCATTACGGAATTGACGATAATAAACGACTGGCAATTTTTGCTCCCACCTTCCGCAGAGGCTTTCACTCTGATACCTATGGTATGGACTTTGACACCATCAGAGAAGCACTGCAACAACGGTTTGGCGGTGAATGGATAATTCTCTTCAGAAACCACAACTTTGTTAAAGGTAAGCAAAAATATTACGGTGCTGTTGACGTTTCCGCATACCACGATATGCAGGAACTCATGTGTGCTGCTGACGTGCTTATAAGCGATTATTCTTCTTGCTTATATGATTTTGCAATTACAGGCAAACCTGTATTTGTTTATGCGCCTGACCTTGACTACTATGTAAACAGTGACCGCTCCCTTGCTTATCCGTTTAAAAAATGGCCTTATCCGTCTGCAATTTCAAACGAAGAACTCGTAGAGGAAATCAAAACCTTTGACGAAAAAGAATATAAAGAAAAGGTTGAGGTACATCTTCGTGACACCGGCTGCTATGACAACGGTACCGCTTCAAAACAGGTTGCCGACATAGTTGCGAAATACTGCTTATAAAAAATAAAACCCGACTTAACAGTCGGGTTTTATTTTTTAAATATTTTTTAAATCATCAAGCGCCGCACGGATAACCTTGTCCATATCATAATACCGATACTGACCGAGACGACCGCCAAAAATTACATTGCCCTGTTTTTCTGCGAGCTCTTTATATTTTTCATAAAGCGCTCCGTTTTCGGCATCGTTTACAGGATAATACGGTTCCATTCCCGGCTTCCATTCAGCCGAATATTCACGGCTGATGACAGTTGTGGGCTGATTGCCATACTCAAAGTGCTTGTGTTCAATAATTCTGGTGAAAGGCACTTCTCTTTCCGTATAGTTTACAACAGCGTTACCTTGGAAATCGGGCATGTCAAGTTCTTCCGTTTCGAAATGCACGCTGCGATACTGTAAAGCGCCAAGCTTATAATCAAAGAACTCATCAATACAACCGGTGTAAACAATTTTTTCTGCAATATCGGGTTGGGCTTTGATGAGGTCAAAATAATCCGTGTTAAGTCTTATTTCAACACCTTCAAACATTTTTTCAACCATTTTAGTATAGCCGCCGATAGGAATTCCCTGATAGCGATCATTAAAATAGTTGTTGTCGTAAATGAACCGGCAAGGAAGACGTTTGATGATAAACGAAGGAAGTTCCTTGCAATCTCTACCCCACTGTTTTTCAGTGTAACCCTTGATTAACTTTGTATAAATATCCGTACCTACGAGGCTAAGGGCCTGTTCTTCAAGGTTCTTGGGCTCTGTGATGCCGAGGCTTTCAACCTGTTCGGCAATTTTTGCTTTTGCTTCAGCAGGCGTGCGAATACCCCACATTTTAGAGAACGTATTCATGTTAAAGGGTAGGTTATACAGCTCGTCCTTGTAAACAGCAATGGGTGCGTTAATGTAGTTATTAAACTCAGCAAAACCATTTACATACTCCCACACTTCTTTATCAGATGTATGGAAAATGTGAGCACCATACTTGTGAACGTTTATACCATTTACGTCTTCGGTATAAATGTTACCTGCTATATGGTCTCGTCTGTCAATCACAAGACACTTTTTACCTTTCTTTGTCAACTCATGGGCAAAAACCGCACCATAAAGTCCGGCGCCGACAATCAAATAGTCATATTTCATTTTATTTCCCCTTTTCGCTTTAAATAGGCATCATTAAAATGATATCTATGCAATCATTGTAACACAATGTATTTTATTTTTCAATTGTAAAAATTCAAACGGCAAAGATAGTATGTGTTTTAGTTAATTCCTGGTTGAAAGAGAACGAAGTTGTTATATGCTGTGATTCAAAGAATATGCTAAAAAGATGCCACAGATTCAAAATGAATCTGTGGCATCTTTCTTACTTGAACTTGTTTTTAAGTTTCTTGAGAAAAGCTTTAATTGCTCTAATCGGTCTTGTTATTTTCCAAGAGAATGAATTTTCCATATAAGAAATTCTATTTTGATAATCAAGAAGCTTATCATTCAACTGTGCAAATTGTTGGTTAATTAATTTTATTTCCTGAGCGAGCATATCCTGGCGGTTACTGTTTTGGTCAATCAAAGCTCTGTCCTTTTCTATCCTTGTTTCAAGCTTTTCAACAGCATCCCTTTTTGCAGCAAACTTTTCAACTGTATCTACTCTGGTTGTAAGAGTATCCACAACATCCTTTTTTGCAGCAAACTTTTCAACTGTATCTACTCTGGTTGTAAGAGTGTCCACAACATCCTTTTTTAAAACAGATGTTTCAACCTTATCAAGTCTTGCAGAAATTGCGTCGTTTCTTCTATCAACAAGGTCATATGCGGAATACACCTTGCTCTTAGCCGGCTTGGAAATAGCCGTTTTAAGCCAAACTTTACATTCTTTACGGCCCTTTTCTATTTTTTTATTAACCGCAACATAATCTATTTTCTCATAAAAAGCAGTTTCTTTACCTTCAATTTCTTTCGCCGACATTACGAGGCGATCCAGAAGACCCACCATTCCGAGCAAAGAATTAAAACGCTCAAGACCTCTTCTCTTATTACCAATTGCAACAAATGGCTTTTCAAAGATTATTGAGAAGCAGCTACCATGGAAGGAGTCCGTTATTACCATTTCTGCATTAGAGAATAAATAGAGCCAGTCCTCCATATCCAGATTTTCAAGAATAGGAAGTCGCCATTGCGCACGCAGGCTATCATTAACGCTGGCATTCGGGATACAGATAAGCTCAAGACCAAGCTTATTTGCAGTATCTTCAAGAACTTGCTGTTTTTCTTCTGTGGGATCGAGAATATAAGACAACAGATACTTACTCTTAGGCGGATTTTTAGCCATCTTAGACTCTTTGATACAGCTTAAGTAATGGGCTTTATCGCACATAAAGACAGGGTCTAAAACCTGAACGGCTTCTACATCAAAAAGATTTTTGCACATGTCCACCGCGTAATCTTCTCGTACCGAAACAGCATCGAAACGATTAAGATAAAATCCGGCTGTTTTTCTTTCTTTGGCGTTCCCTCTAAATTTACTGTGCCCAAAAGACGTACCATAAGCGATCTTCTTTTTGTCCGCATCGGCAAAATCGAGGAAAAAGAAAGTTTCAGCGCTTTTGCAAAGATTATAATTCCAAATCTGGTCAGAGCCGACAATAAAAGTGTCAGCGATATCATTGAGCTTTTTAAGATCGATACGGTTTTTGTATTTAGCTGTTAATTTAAAATGCTTATAACCAAAACGTCTTGTCACAAAAAGCGGATCGCGGTGAACTTGACTTGTCGGCCACAAATGGTCGGGTATGTCAGCGAAAACACAGTTATATCCCATATCTTCAAGCATTTTATAAAGGGCAAAGTTAGTCATTAGCGAGCCGAAATTAACGGCATACCATATACTAAAAAGTGCGATGTCATACTTTTCGCCTTTAGCAAAGGCAAGAGCCTCCGAAAAACTACTGCCGTTTTCAAGACTATTAAAAAAGATAGGTCTACCGGGATTCGTTTGTGAAAAACGATACACATTTGAATTATTTCTTGCAAAAGCCTTGTAAAAAGGAACTTCTACAAGTTTCTTGAAAACATCTTGCTCCTTTAAGCTGTCTAATACTTCTTCGCCTTTTACTGTATTGACAATAATAGCCGATGTTCCCTTGCGATCATCTAATTCCTTGTTATACTTATTAATTCCCCAAAAATCACCAATAGTGATGTCGCCCTGACGGGGAACGCGTGCAAACTGACAAGTTCCGCAGGATTTTCTTGAAGCTAAATTTTTAGAAGCTGCCTGCTCATACGGATCGTTTTTGAAAAGCGCAGTGTATTCACTGCCATCAGTAAATTCAACGTGAGTAGTAGCAGACCAGCCGATTACACCTTTATAACGAAAATTAACATCACTTATCTCTCTGCCATTTGATATTTCATCAAGAAATTTCCCCCAAACATAGGCAGACGGGGAACCATGGCAAATAAGATCTACTACTAACAGATTATCGTACGATTTTCTAAGAAAAGTTCTAAGTCCTGCACATTGACAAGGTGTGCCTGTGAAGAGCACAAATATGCCTGCTTCCAGTTTTTCTTTAACCTTTGTATATATGTCACCATTATCGCTTTGCATATATTTCGATCGGCGAAGCTTATCTATGTCATCAGGAGTTTCTATCATTATTTGCTTTACACTACGGAAATTATCCTCGAACGCCGCGCCTACTACACATCCGTTTTTCTCAAACGCATATTCTGCAAGAAGCGAAAACATACCACCAGAGGCACTTTTCTCTCTAATTTCATCAGATGCCATAACAGCATAAACGGCAGGCTTATCGTCGTTTTCAAAGGCGACATTAAGCTGCGGACAAACCTTTTTACATAAGTTGCAATTAACACACTTATTATCATCCACTACCGGATATAAAAAACCATCATTGGCCGCCACCATAGTAATTGCTTTTGTAGGACAAGCGTTCTCGCAAGCTCCACAACCATAGCATAAATCCATATTATCGAGAATTTTCATATTCCGTGTCACCCCTGATAACAATTTTATCCAATTTATTATAACATACAACGGTTATAATGGCAAGTTGTTTTCAGGATTTCCTAACAATACCAACCGCAAAAAAGTTCCTAACAAAATCCCGCCCAACCGAGAAATCGGCGAGTCCATTTTTGAAATTCATACATTACAAAGCAAAAACACGCGTCAATGCAGCAATATCCCCCTATCCAAAAAATCAACATTTTTCGCACGGTATAGGAAGGCAGAAATTATACCAACTCTTCCAAAATTTATCAGCAGTAATCCACAAAAAAGCCCTCTTTTTTTAATCAAAAAAAATTGATATTCTTTCCCTTGCAAAACATTACCCCGTCTGTTATGATGATGAAAAATATGGCTTGGAGGGAATATATATGATTTCCGAACAATACAAAAAGTTTCTCGGGTACGTTATCTATCAGATTTACCCCAGAAGTTTCAACGATTCCAATAATGACGGTATCGGTGATATCAACGGCGTGACAGAGAAGCTGGATTACTTAAAAGAACTTGGTGTTAATGCTATTTGGTTGTGTCCTTGCTATAAAAGTCCCAACGAGGACAACGGCTATGACATTGCCGATTACCGTGACATTATGGACGAGTTCGGCACGTTGGACGATATTAAACGACTGATCAGTGAAATGCATAAACGTGACATGAAACTGATAATGGACCTCGTTCCCAATCACACCTCCTCCGAACATGAATGGTTTAAGCAATCGAGAAAATCCAAAGATAATCCATACAGCGACTATTATTATTGGTTTGACCAACCGCAAAACGATTGGCAATCTGCTTTCGGCGGTTCCGCATGGGAATACGATGAGCAAAGAGGGCAGTATTATCTCCATTCCTATGCCATTAAGCAGCCTGACCTCAACTGGGAAAATCCGAAAGTGGTAGAGGAAATCAAATCCATTATCGATTTTTGGGTTGACTTAGGCGTAGACGGTTTCCGTTGTGATGTCATCGACCAGATTTCCAAAGACTGGTTCAACAACAGAAACTGTTTCGGTCCGCAGCTTCATCAACATATTCACGCCCTGTTCGGCAGAGATGAAGTGCGCCATATTTTCACGGTCGGCGAATGCTGGGCGGGAGAAATCGAAGAAATCATTCGCCACTCGGCATCCGAGCGCGGCGAACTGTCCACCTTGTTCCAATTTAACCATTTAGACTGCGGACGCAACGGAAAATGGGACAGCAAAGCGGATTCTCTCAAATCGGTGCGCGACATCATCGCCAACTGGCAAACGCTCAACCAACAGCACGATTTGATTCACTCCCTATTTACCGATAACCACGACAATGCACGTTTCATTACCCGTGTGGGAAACAAAGACGAGCTGCGATATGAATCTGCGACCTGCGTGGCGGCAATGTTCTATATGCTGCGCGGCGTGCCCTTTATCTATCAAGGACAAGAATTCGGTTTGGTTGACTCGTACCACGATACCATTGATGAATTCGACGACATCGAAAGCATCAATATGTATAACGAGTTGTGCAAAACCATGTCCGCGGAGCAAGCTATCCAAAAAATCAATTTCGGTAGCCGTGATAACCCCCGCCGCCCGATGACTTGGACTGCAAAAGACGGCTACGGTTTCTCCCAAGCAAAACCGTGGATTACGCATCACAGCCTTGCCAAAGAAATCAACCTGGAAAATGACCTCGCAAGCGAAAAATCGGTGTTCGCATTCTACCGCGACCTGCTGAAACTCCGCAAAGAAAACGATGCCATTCTCTACGGCGATTTTGAAGTGTTATCCAAATCCGAAGATAATTTCTTCATTTATGCCCGCACCTATGAAGGCAAGAAATTCATCGTTGTGTGTAACTTTGAACAAGACAGCGATATTGCCGTGAATACCAGCGGCAAAATCGTGTTGCAAAACTACGCAAGAGAGGAAATTTGCGGCAAATACCGTCCTTACGAAACAGTTATCATTGAAGAATAACATACAAAAAGCACACGGCACTGCTGCGTGCTTTCTTTCTTTAAGGAAGCACCTCTGTTTGACAACTGCGCATAGTAAAAAGTCCATATCAATCCCCAGCACTTTTTTCTACCATATTTTTTCATAAAATGCCAGACTTTCCATTGCCAAAACACATAAAAACTTGTATACTGTACTGTATTAAAATAACAAGCAACACCTTTAGAAAAACCACAAGATAAACGGATAATTTGTATATGAAAAAGTATACTGTTACTATGGGAGGAATGCACCTATGCGTACTTGCGGTATTTTAATGCCGATTTTTTCATTGCCGTCACGCTATGGCATCGGCACATTCGGCAAGGAAGCCGAACGTTTTGTCGACTTTTTAAAAAAATCGGGACAAACATACTGGCAAATTTTGCCGCTCACCCCGACAGGATTTGGTGATTCTCCCTATCAATCGTTTTCCGCCTATGCGGGAAACCCCTATTTCATCGATTTAGAGCAACTGATAGAGGAAGGTCTGCTGTTAAAAGCAGAAGTAGATGCTTGTGACTTCGGCGATGACCCGGCCAAAGTGGATTACGGCAAATTATATGCGGCGCGGTTACCGTTACTCAAAAAAGCGTTCGCACGTTTTGTACCGGATGCAAAATACACCCTGTTTTGTGAGAAAAACGTCGCATGGCTGCCCGACTATGCATTGTTTATGGCTATCAAGCAGGCGCACAACGACCAATGTTTTGACAGTTGGCCCGCACCGCTTCGTCGCAGAGACCCTGCCGCTTGTGCCGCAGCACGTACCCAATACGCAGATACGGTCGGATTTTACACGTTCCTGCAATTTGAATTTTACAAACAATGGAATGTGCTCAAAAACTATGCCAACAAAAACGGCATATACTTTATCGGTGACCTGCCGATTTATGTTGCCTATGACAGTGCTGACGTATGGTCCAATCCCGACCAGTTCCTGCTCGATACCGACGGCAAGCCGACCTCGGTAGCGGGTGTACCGCCCGATGCTTTTTCCGCCGACGGACAGTTGTGGGGCAACCCTTTGTATGACTGGAAACGTATGGAAGCAGACGGATACAGGTGGTGGAAAAACCGCATCGCGCATGCACTCACCACCTATGACGTGGTACGCATTGACCATTTCCGCGGTTTTTGCGACTATTTTGCAGTTCCGTATGGTGATAAAACCGCCCGCAACGGTAAATGGAAAAAAGGCCCCGGCAATGCGGTGTTTGAAGCATGCAAAGATTTATGTCCCGACGGTTTGCCGATTATTGCCGAAGACCTCGGCTTCTTGACAGAGGATGTCGCCGAAATGTTGCGCACCAGCGGATTCCCCGGCATGAAAGTGTTACAATTTGCTTTCGATAGCCGCGAGGAAAGTGATTATCTGCCGCACAACTATCCCCACCACTGTGTAGTATATACCGGCACGCACGACAACGATACCATTAAAGGTTGGGCGAAAACCGCACCCACAGCAGACGTAGAATTTGCACGGCAATATATGAATATCACAGATGATGCGCAATTCCCTTGGAGCATGATGCGATTAGCGCTCATGTCGGTAGCAGACACCTGTATTCTGATGATGACCGATATACTGCAACTGGATAACAGCGCACGCATCAATACCCCGGCCGTCGCACAAGGGAACTGGCAGTGGCGTATCGACGGCGGTTGTATCAATGACTGGCTGGCAAAAATTCTGCGGGATGTCACCGCGGTATACAGCCGTCTCCCCGCCACTAAACAACCCACAAAATCCGTATAATACAAAACTCCCGAAATTTTCATTTCGGGAGTTTTCTTATTGTACGCTAAACAGCGCATCTTTACGATTAACCTTGTCTAAAAGTCCGTTATACTGCACGTGACGATATTTCTCCAACAACTGTGTATACTGTGTGGTTTGGTTCCAATCGTAATAGTTTCCTTGTGCATCGATATATCCCACCGTGTCAATCACAGGTAATGTTTCGGATAATTTGAGCAAATACCGATTATAGTCACTCATCTGCAAACCTGCAGTCTTGAGCACCAAGCTGGACAAATAATTGGAACTGAGTGCCGTGTATTCCGCTTCCTCGATATCATAGTTTGCCCAAATCAAAAATGGTGTGATGTGGCGAGATTGCTGTTGTTCCAAGCTCAAATCGTTGATAGAGGCACCAATCGTTTGTTCCACAAAATCGTTTTCAATCGCGGGTTGATGGTCACCGAACATACAAATGATAACCGGCTCGTCCACCTGTTCAAAATACGCAACCAAATCTTTAAACGCATCGTCACTGTGTTTAATCAAAGACAAATAGCGGTCGGTGTCACTGTATGCATCGGTATCGGTCAACCATACCTGCCTATCAAAATTGACAGCATCCTGACGAAAAGCGCCGTGGTTTTGCATGGTGACATTGAACATGAAATACGGTTTTGAAGTGTCACGGTTTTCAAAATTCTCGATAATTAACTTGTAGTTGTATGCATCCTTTACATACTGCCGCATCAGAATGTCATCCGCAGGATAAGCTTCCTCCATCAGCTGTTGCAGGTAATCGATATCGTATCCGTTTTGCTGATACTGAGCAAAAATATTCATATCCAGCATATCTTCAATGGAAATGAAATCCGTAAAGCCTAAATTGGGAAATACCGTGTCCCGATTCCACCCACCCTCATAATAAGGATGCATATAATTGACGCCATATCCTTGTCCGGACATCCAGCCGGGCAACGCAAGCAAACTGCGATTTGCATATAAAATATACGCATTACTACCCGACGGCAAAAACGCCATGGAATTACCGGTCAAAAACTCAAATTCGGTATTAGCGGTACCGGCACCGATAACCGGCACATACAAATTACCACGCACCGTATTTTCTTTCAAAGAAGAAATAAACGGTAATGGGTCAATATTGGTATTCACCTCACCGAGCGCCGATAAATCGGACAGAGCCTCATTCATGATACAGATAACATGCGGTGTGGTTTCGCTTGGTGTGGGTTGTTCCTCGCCATCCAGCAATTCCTCCACATAGCTCTCCACCAAATCCGCATCGTATCCCGTGGGTTCTAATACGTACAGATATTTAATATTGATAAAGAAACTGTACGTAAAACCATAATTACGAAATCCACGTGCCTGATTCCAAAAATCAGGTTTAACACCAAACTGTGCAAAAAACGAAGTGAAGAAAAAGGTTAGTACAACGCCGAGGAATACCACGCCGACCGTCGCACGTGAAATGATGCGGGTAACCAACCGAAAAGACGGCGTTTTCAAACGTATGCCTACTACTATTAAAAACACCAACAACACCAACGCACTGACAACGGCGTAATTTAAGCGGTAGTCATACTGCTCTAAAATGGCATCCGCCACGCCAAGACTCAAAAAGTCCATCGGCACAAACGGCGTGCCACGATATTGCATCATGAAATAATTCACCAATCCAAAACAGAACAACAGCGGATTGAGAATCAAAATCGGCAAACGAAAACTACCCGATACTGCATAAATGAAACCCTGCAACAGTAACGTCAGCAAATAATTGGCAGCAAAGCCGAAATAAGTCATATCGTACACGAAAATATTATTGAGCGCCTCGGTCATGGTTACCGTTACCACCGGCAGCAAGAAAAACAAGGCGGTATTGAAACATTGCCGTGCAACAGTCTGTTTCCATTCCACACGAAAGGCAATGAGCATTCCAATTAGGAAAGGCGCAAGCAAACAACCGCTATACAGCAGGATACGTGCCGCGGTAGGCGTTTGCAAAAAACTGTTGGTATGCGCCAAAATAACACCCAACAACAACGCCGTTATCACGGCAGCAATAATGAACGACCACCGTGTGTACGTGATATGAAAATGTTTTTTGATAAAAGTTTGCATATCTATACAATATCCTCTTTTTCTATCAAAGAATTATTCTGCCATCAAAGCGCAAATGCGCGCAGAAAAAGCCACCGCATCCTCCACAGGCAAACCTTCAATCAACAACGCCTGGTCGTATAGCAATTTTGCATAGTCAGAAAGTTTATCCGCATTCTCTGCCTGTAAAGCAGTGAGTTTTTGGAAAACAGGGTGTTCGGCATTGAGTTCCAACACACGCTCGGCTTTGGGGGCTTGTTGTCCGGGCATGGAAGCAAGCACCTTTTCCATTTCAATGGACAACATACCCTCGCTGGACAAGCACACCGGATGGGTTTTTAAACGTTTGGAAATTTTAACCGACTTGACTTTACCGTCCAACGCCTTGGTGAGCGCTGTGAGCAACGGTTCGTGCTGTGCGTCCGCCTCGGCGGTGTTGGCATCGTCCTCCTCAAACCCTAAATCGCCCGCCGACACGGATTTGAAAGGTTTGTCAGCATACGTGTGCAACATCTGCAACGCAAACTCGTCCACGTCATCGGTCAAATACAGAATTTCAAAACCCTTTTCCCGCACCATTTCGGTTTGCGGGAGTTTTGCGATTTTATCGACCGTATCACCGCAAGCATAATAAATATATTTTTGTTCTTCGGTCATACGGGACACGTATTCGGAAAGAGTGGTATACTTATTTTCAAAAGAGGAAACAAACAAAATCAGGTCTTGCAAAACGTCCTTGTGCATACCGTAATCATTATACACACCGAATTTCAGTTGTAACCCGAAATTTTTGAAAAACGCCTCATACTGCTCACGGTCGTTTTTGCACATGGAAGTGAGTTCGCTTTGGATTTTCTTTTCCAATCGAGAAGCGATCACTTTCAACTGACGATCGTGTTGTAACATCTCACGCGAAATGTTAAGTGATAAATCCTGCGAATCCACAAGGCCCTTGACGAAACTGAAATAATCAGGCAAGAGGTCAGCGCATTTATCCATAATTAACACACCGCTTGCATACAACTGCAAACCCTTTTCGTATTCACGTGTGTAATAATTAAATGGTGCATTAGAAGGGATAAACATGAGTGCATTGTAGGTTGCCGCACCTTCGGTGCTGGAATGGATAACTTTTGCAGGGTCGCTGTAATCCGAGAACTTAGATTTATAAAAATCGTTATATTCTTCCGTGGTAATCTCGTTTTTGTTCTTTTTCCACAACGGCACCATGCTGTTCAAGGTCTCGTTTTCGGTATAGGTTTCATATTCCGGCTGTTTACCATCCACGCCGGTCCCCTCTTTCAGACGTGTCTTTTCCACGTCCATTTTGATGGGATAGCGGATATAGTCGGAATATTTTTTGACAATATCCTGTAACCGATACGCCGTCAAAAACTCATCATAATTTTCATCAGCGGTATTATCCTTGATGTGCAACAAAATCTTGGTGCCGTGGGATGCTTTTTGTGCGCTTTCCACCGTGTAGCCTTGCGCACCCGTAGAATGCCAACGCCACGCCTCATCGCTGCCAAACGCACGGCTGATAACCGTCACACTGTCCGCCACCATAAACGCCGAATAAAATCCCACGCCGAACTGGCCGATAATATCCACGTCTTCCTTTTGCTCGTTTGCCTTTTTAAAAGCGAACGAACCACTTTTGGCAATGGTGCCTAAATTGCTTTCCAATTCTTCTTTGGTCATGCCGATACCGTTATCCTCCAACGTGAGCATACGGGTATCCTTGTCCACCGTCAACTGTATGGAAAAATCCGCACGGGAAACACCCGACAAATTCTCCTGCAAGGTGCGATAATAGAGTTTATCCATCGCATCACTCGCATTGGAAATCAACTCACGCAGAAAAATCTCCTTGTGCGTGTAAATCGAGTGAATCATCATATCGAGAAGTCGTTTAGACTCTGCTTTAAATTGTTTGGTTGCCATCGTGTAACCCCCTTGAAAAACGGCATTTTGCCTTATAAATACTGATTTTACTATACGCTCTTACATAAAAAAGTGCAAGACCCTTTTATTAAAAAAGTGTAAATCTGCTTGCACTTTTGCCTCAGTAAAGGTATACTGATAGCGTTAGGGGGATGGTGTATATGGAAACTGAATTTTCCCGTGCGGAATTGTTGTTGGGGGCAGACGGTATACGCACCTTGCGAGACAAAACCGTACTGATTTTTGGACTGGGCGGAGTTGGCTCGTATGTCGCGGAAGGATTGGCACGCGGCGGCGTTGGACATCTGATTTTGGTGGACAATGATACGGTCAATATCACCAACATCAACCGTCAACTGATTGCCTTGCACAGCACCATCGGCATGCACAAAACCACCGTCACAGCGGCTAGAATCAAAGATATCTGCCCCGAAACAGAAGTGACCGTGCACCAATTGTTCTATCTGCCCGAAACCGCCAATGAAATTTCATTTGACGGTGTGGACTATATTGTGGATGCGATTGACACGGTGAGCGGAAAACTAGAAATCGCGGTGCGCGCAAAAGCGGCAAACGTTCCGCTCATCAGTTGCATGGGCACCGGCAACAAACTGGACGCCTCTCGCCTAACCATCACCGATATTTATAAAACGGACACCTGCCCGCTTGCCAAAGTGATGCGCAGAGAACTGAAAAAACGTGGTGTGGAGTCTTTAAAAGTTATTTATTCCACAGAGGCCCCTATCCCCGTACCGCCGCCCGCACCAAATGAGCGTGCTACCCCCGGCAGTGTATCGTTTGTGCCGTCGGTTGCAGGCTTACTTGCCCCAGGAGAGGTTATCAAAGACTTATTAAGACGATAAAAACAGCCCGCTCGTATCACGAGCGGTCTGTTTTTTAATATGTATCCAAAAAACTATGTTGTTCATCGCCTTTATAATAACTAATCACCGTTTCGAGATTAACATTCTCTGCAGAACGGAAAATGTTGACATCCACCTGCGGATTTTGACGGCGCAAATCGGCTATCATCCGTTTGATTTCCTGTCGCTTGGAATCCATCGTGTCATTTTCCAAACCCTCGGTCATACGGCAAGCACACCGCAAAAACGTCAAATCATTATACCGTTGCCATGCGGCAATGTCCGCTTCCCGTACCATATACAGCGGGCGTATCAGTTCCATACCCTCAAAATTGAGACTGCGGATTTTTGGCATCATGGTGCGCATCTCGGCACGATATAACATGCTCATCAACGTGGTTTCAATCACATCGTCAAAATGATGTCCCAGCGCAATTTTATTGCAACCCAATTCCTTTGCAAACTTATACAAATACCCGCGCCGCATACGTGCGCAAAGGTAACAAGGATTACCGTCGGTTTGTTTATCTACCACGTGAAAAATCGGCGCATCAAAAATTTCAATCGGGATGCCGAGTTTTTCCGCATTTTTCTCAATTTGACGGCGATTTTCGGGCGTATAGCCGGGGTCCATCACCAAAAATTTACATGTGAACGGCACCTCACTGCCGTGGCGTTCCAGTTCCTGCATACATTTTGCGAGCAGCATGGAATCTTTACCGCCGGAAATACACACGCCGACTACGTCTCCGGCAGACAACATGCCATATTCTTTCAAACCGCCGATAAAACGGTTCCAAATCACCTTGCGGTATTTTTTGATGATACTGCGCTCAATGCGCTGTTGTTCAGTCATGGGCATGCCCCTTTTTAACAAGCATTTGTTGCGCACTTTGGAGCAATGCACGACCGTTTACCGCAAGCAACACGATGAGCAACACCGCTTCTATCCATATCCAGCCCTTGCATTCCAGTAACATCACCACCGCCTGTGCGGTCACGATGCCGAAATTGAGCAGAAAATGCGGTACATTCCACGCAATCGGGATGAACCGTCTGGTGTGCAACGCACGAATGACAAACACCGCCACATAACTGACAGCAGTAGAAACAGCGGCGCCTTGCACACCCCAAATCGGAATGAGCAAAAGGTTACCCACAATATTCAAACCGCCGCCCAGACACGAAGTCCACAAGGTGCTGGTACTGCGTTTTTCCACCACGTACACAGTGCCAAGGAACGTGACCAAGCACGAAAAGGCGGTGGCGATGAGCAAAGTGGGAATATATTTCCAAGACTCATAAAAAGCATCCGAAACGAGAATTTTGGTGATGACCTTTGCAAACGCCACCAAACCACCCGCCGCCGTGAACATCAAGGCATAGTACATGGAAAACACTTTGGTAAAAAAGTTTTTGCGTTCTACGGCACTCTTTTCGCCCAACACCGATAACTGCCATGCATCCATAAAAATACTGCACAAAAGCACAAGAATGGTGGGAATTTTATACGACACAGCATACAAACCGTTGGCGTCCGCACCGAGAAACCATTTGATAATATAGCGGTCGGACACATCGGTTATCCACCACAAAACAGTGGTGGGAATGAGCGGTAACGCATACCGCAACATCGCACCCCAAGTGCTTTTACGGATAAATCCAAACCGTAACAAACGATATAATTTAGAAGCAAAAACAAGGTAGATAGTGGTGCAGACATCCGACAGAATAATCGCAAGAATATATCCCGTAATGCCAAAATCCAGCACCACCAAGAACAGCACATCAAACAACAGTGTCAGCGCCGTGCCCAACACACCACCCAACGCAAACCGCCGCACGTTGCCCATCGCTTTGGTCAATCGTGCGCACAAGTAGTGAAGCATAGAGCACAAAATAAACAAATAAATGAGCGGCAGATATTCTGCAAAACCGTTAATCAAACGCAGTGCGGGGAACAAACAACAAAAAGCGCCGAAACCCAGCATAATGGTAACAAAACCTGTGGTAAACACGGTGCGCGGGTCGTTTTCACCGTCGGCGCCAAACCGCATAATGCTTTCGTTGATACCCAGCGACACCAACGGAATTAACAAATTCGCCGCTTGCACCAACAAGTCCACCGTGCCGTATTCCCCTTGGGTCAGCACATGCGTATATAAAGGCATCAACAAAAACGTCAGCAATTTAGAGCCAAACGTGCCGATACCCAGTATCACAGTTGTAGAAAATAATTTCTTGTAGCGATTCATACACGCCTCCGAAAAAATGAATACATATTATTTTACCCTTTTATGCGAAAAAAAGCAAGTGGCATTGACAAAAGCGCTTGCAAAGTATTAAAATTAGAAAGTAATTTCAGGTGAGTAGGAGGCAAAAATATGGGATTTTTCTCCCACCGAAAAGAGAAAAAAGAACGTGCACTCATCGACGCGTTGTGGGCTCGTTTGGATGGAAAAGAACTGCAATACGTTGTGCGCCGCACCATGAACGCTGACGGTTCTCCCGCCGAACAAGTACTGGGCAAAGGCGGGCGTATTATGGCACCCGGAGATTTCATCAGTGTGTATGCCGGCGGTGTTGAAGTGTTCCGCAGTGACACACCATCCACCGTTTCCTGTGGCGAATTGATGGCACTAAACGGCGTTTTGATACAAGGATTTAACCTCCTCACCAACGGCGACGATTCCTTGGTCGCCTACTATTCCTATTACCGAAAATAAAGGAGAACCACATGGATATTATCGCAACACTCGCAGGGGAACTGCACCTAAAACAAACGCAGGTGGAAAATACAATTAAGCTACTGGACGACGGCTGCACCGTTCCGTTTATCGCACGTTACCGCAAAGAAATGACCGGTTCGCTGGACGACCAGTTGGTGCGTGAATTGTCTGAACGCCTTGTATATTTGCGTAATCTCGACGAACAACGTGAAAAAGTGCGTGCCGCTATCACCGAACAAGAGAAAATGACCGATGAGATTGCCGCCGCTTTGGATGCGGCCGTAACCCTCACCGAAATTGACGATATTTACCGTCCCTATCGCCCAAAACGGCGCACCCGCGCATCCATGGCGAAAGAAAAGGGACTTGAACCGTTGGCAGACAAGCTGTATGCACAGGAAAAAGATTGTCCCCCACCCGAAACGCTTGCCGCCGCTTATCTTTCCGAACAGGTGCCGGATACCGATGCGGCTTTGCAAGGTGCGATGGATATTATCGCCGAAAACATCTCGGATGATGCCGCCACCCGCAAACGTCTGCGCAATATTCTTTTCTTAAACGGTACTTTAACCTCCA
This sequence comes from Acutalibacteraceae bacterium, assembly GCA_045634325.1. Classification (GTDB taxonomy): domain Bacteria; phylum Bacillota; class Clostridia; order Oscillospirales; family Acutalibacteraceae; genus URNF01. Next base: position 28,251 of record JAZRAA010000034.1, read on the forward strand.
AAGCCGCAAAAGAAGAACAAAGCGTATATAGCTTATACTATGATTTCGCAGAACCGCTCAAAAAAGTCGCAGGCCACCGTGTGCTCGCTATCAACCGCGGTGAACGGGAAGAATTTTTGAAAGTGGGCGTTTCCATGACCCCTGACCGCGCGTTGCGGGTGCTCGAAGCGGTGCATATCCGCGAAGGCAGTGCCGCCACGCCGCTGGTACGTGCCGCTGCTGCGGATGCGTATGACCGTTTGATTTTTCCGTCACTTGAACGCGAAATCCGCAACGAACTCACCGACACGGCAAGTGAAGCCGCTATCAAAGTGTTTTCCGCTAATTTACGGCAACTGCTCATGCAACCCCCTATCAAGGGTAAAGTGGCGCTCGGTCTCGACCCCGGCTACCGCACAGGTTGTAAGGTCGCCGTGGTGGATGCAACCGGCAAAGTATTGGATACAGGTGTTATCTACCCCGTGCCGCCGCACAATAAAATTGAACAAGCAAACCGTTTGGTGACCGATTGGATTGTCAAGCATGGTGTCGAGATTATCGCCATCGGCAACGGCACCGCTTCCCACGAAACCGAAGTATTCGCCGCCGAGTTACTCAAAACCCTACCGCAAAAAGTGTCGTATATGGTGGTGAGCGAAGCGGGGGCTTCGGTGTATTCCGCTTCAAAATTGGCGGCAAAAGAATTTCCCGATTATGACGTTTCTCTGCGTAGTGCGGTGTCTATTGCACGCAGATTACAAGACCCGCTCGCCGAATTGGTGAAAATCGACCCCAAAGCCATTGGCGTCGGTCAGTATCAACACGATATGCCCCAAGCCCATTTGGCAGATGCCTTATCGGGTGTTGTAGAAGATTGCGTCAACGGTGTCGGCGTGGACTTGAACACCGCCTCCGCCCCCCTACTCGCACGTGTGGCGGGTATTTCCTCTACTGTCGCAAACAATATCGTCGCATACCGTGAAGAAAACGGTGCATTCGCCACCCGCACCGAGCTCAAAAAAGTTCCCAAACTGGGTCCCAAAGCATTTGAACAAGCGGCAGGTTTCCTGCGCATTCCCGACGGCAAACACCAACTTGACCGCACCGCCGTGCATCCCGAAAGTTATGCGGCGGCCCAAAAATTGCTGGAATTGTTTGAAATTGACCATAAAAAACTGCCCGAAAGCGCCGCCGATTTAAAAGAAAAATTGGATGCATACGGCGCACAAAAAGCCGCCGAACACATCGGCACAGGCGTTCCCACCTTGCTGGATATCGTTGCCGAGTTGCAACGTCCCGGACGTGACCCGCGTGACGAATTGCCGCCTCCGCTGTTGCGTACCGATGTGATGGGCATGGAAGATTTGGTCGTCGGTATGGAATTGACCGGCACGGTACGCAATATCATCGACTTTGGCGCATTTGTGGACATCGGCGTGCATCAGGATGGACTCGTGCATATCTCACAAATCACCGACCGCTTTATCAAGCATCCGTTAGAAGTATTGAAAGTCGGTGACGTGGTCACAGTGTGGGTCATCAAAGTGGATGTGCCGCAAAAACGCATCAGCCTGACCATGAAACCACCCAAAACCGATAAAGGAGACGCGTAATGCTGTATCAAAACATCGAATTATCGGTGGATTGCGCACCCGCAGGTGTGCAAGGTATCGCCAAGGCAACCCTCACCGCATATATTCTCGACCCCGTTGGAGAGGTGGAGGCGAATCGGCATCGTCCCGCCGTGGTGATTTGTCCGGGCGGCGCGTATGCCAGAACTTCCGACCGAGAAGGAGAGCCTGTCGCACGCCGTTTTCTTGCGGCGGGATACAATGCCTTTGTACTATGGTACGAGACACAAAAACTGCCCTTTCCCTCTCACTTGTTGATGGCTGCAAAAGCGGTGGCAACCGTACGTGAACGTGCAAAAGAATGGTACATCGACCCCAATACCGTGATTATCGCGGGATTTTCAGCCGGCGGTCATTTGGCGGGGAGTTTAGGTGTGTTGTGGAACCGTGATTACGTCAAAGATACACTGGGATATCACCAACAAGAGCATCGTCCCAACGGCATGATTCTTTCCTATCCCGTTATCACTTCGGGCGAATTCGCCCACAGGGAATCTTTCCAATACCTGTTGTTAGACCGATATAGTGAGCAACTGTTAGAGGAAACCTCACTGGAAAAACAAGTGTCAGCGGATACTGTTCCCGCATTTATTTGGCACACGTTTGAAGATGCCTCCGTGCCGGTGGAAAATACACTGTTGATGGCAACCGCTTTGCGCAAAAACGGTATACCGACCGAACTACACGTTTTCCCGAAAGGCTGGCACGGTTTATCCCTCGCCACACCCGAAGTGGGCGGTGGCCCTGTGGAATGTGCCATGTGGCCGGATTTGAGCATACGTTGGATTGCAAATTTACATGAATGAAAAAAGAGCCTTGCATCACGCAAGGCTCTTTTTGTATTTTACTTATAAAAATTTTCTATAACCCTCGCCATATTGCAAGCAACGGGATACACGGCTGAGTGTTGCGGAGGAAATGTCGGTCTGTTCAATGACCTGCGCATACGTTTTTCCCTCTTTGAGCAATTTGGCGGCGCCCAAACGCTGTGCCATCTGCTCAATTTCCTTGTCGGTGCAAAGGTCGGCAAAAAACTCTGCATATTCCTCTTCCGTTTTTAAAGAAAGCAATGTCGTATACAAATCCGCAATCAACTGCGCATGATTTTTTCGTTCTTTCACCATTTCACCTCTTAGCACGATTTACTGAGAAAAGCACGGGTCTTTTCGGACTTAGGCGCGTCAAACACCTGCTCGGGTGTACCCATTTCCTCAATCACACCGTCCGCCATGAAAATGACTTTGTCCGACACGCTACGGGCAAATTCCATTTCATGTGTCACCACAATCATGGTGCTGTCTTTACTTTTAAGACCACGAATGACCTTCAGCACCTCGCCCGTCAGCTCAGGGTCAAGCGCAGAAGTCGGCTCATCAAAACACAAAATGTCGGGGTTCATCGCAAGTGCTCTCGCAATCGCCACACGCTGTTGCTGTCCGCCGGACAGTTGACAGGGATATTTATCCATGTGTGCGGTCAAGCCCACCCGCTCAATGAGTTTGCTAGCAAGCGCATCAATTTCTTCCGCTGTGCCACGCTTTAAAAGAGTGGGTGCCAAGGTGACGTTTTGCAATACTGTATATTGCGGGAAAAGGTTAAAGTTCTGGAAAACCAAGCCGAAATGCAGACGGTTTTCCCGCACCTTTTCGTCACTCATGATTTCTTTGAGAGAGGCATCAAACAACGTCTCTCCACCCACACAAATCGTACCCGCATCCGGTGTTTCCAAAAAATTCAGACACCGTAAAAGCGTCGTCTTGCCTGAACCTGACGAACCGATAATGGACAGCACCTCACCTTTTTCAAGCGAGAAGCCGATGCCTTTTAACACTTCTGTTTTGCCAAAGCTTTTTTGTATGTTATTGACCTCTAATAATGCCATACGTTAACTCCTGAAATAACTCAGTTTCTTTTCCAATTTGCCAAGGCAAATGGTCAAAATACCGACAAAAATCAAATAGAACACACCGGTATAGAACAACGGCCACACCATCGCTTTGGTAGCGGCAAGTTCTTTTGCCTGCTTGATAATCTCGCAAACAACAATGCAGTTTGCCAATGCGGTATCTTTAATCAGCGTGATGATTTCGTTGGACATGGGCGGTACAATGCGTTTGACAACCTGTTTCAACACAATTTTACGGAACACTTGAGACTTGGTCAATCCCAATACAAAGCCCGCTTCATATTGCCCATAAGAAATGCTCTCAATACCGCCACGGTATATTTCAGAAAAATAGCAAGCGTAATTGATGGTAAAAGCAATCAACACAGCTACAATTCTGCCGGCATCGTGCACACCGTAGTTGATAAGCATAAATCTATCCACTTGACTGAATATCGGTGTGTTAAACAACAAACCGGGTACGTAGTAAATGATAAAAATCTGCAACATCAACGGGATACCGCGGACTATCCAAACAACTACCTTTGAAACTGCTTGTAACGGTTTAAAACGGCTCATAGAACAAAACGCTATAGGCAAACCAAGCGGTGCGCCGCAAAGCAGCGTCACCGCAAAGATTAGCAACGATATTTTGAAGCCGTCAAACAGAAATGCAGTAACTTCCCAAAATGACATATCTGTTCTCCAAACTTAAAAACGAATTATTTCTGGTCAGAAAAATCTTTGATCGCCGTATTAGCAACGCCGTATTTCTCTGCCAAAGCAGCAATGGTGCCATCAGCGCCGAGTTTTTCGAGTTGCTCGTTCACTTTAGCGGTCAACTCACTGCCTTTTTTGAAGCCGACAGCATAGTATTCCACATCACTGGAAAGTGCGTCCACGGTGGTCAGGCTTGCATAGTCGCCTTTGCCGCAATAGCTCTTTGCGAGCTGTGCATCCACAACTGCGAAATCAGCAGTGCCGGAATTCACTTCAAACAAACAATCGGTTTGGGTCAAGAAACTCTTGTAGTTGATGCCCTCGAAAGCCTTGGCATACGTCTCGCCTGCAGAACCGCCCTCAGCAATACCGATTTTGCCGTTCAAATCTGCCGCAGCAGCAATGTTCGCATCCGATTTCACAACCACAACCTGACGGTTCTCCATGTAATTATAGGAGAAATCTACCTTGTCAGCACGTGCAATGCCGTCATCATCAGCGGTGTTGCAAGTGAAGCCGTTCCACACGCAATCAATCGCGCCGGAATTCAAATCGGTGTATTTGCTGGACCAGTCTATTTCTTGGAAAATGACTTCATAGCCGAGATTTTCGAAAACTTTCTGCGCCAATTCGGTATCATAACCGACCAACGTGCCGTTTTCATCTTTGTAGTTTTGCGGTGCATAAATGGTGTAACCGACAACTACGCTTTTTTTGCTTTGACCGCAGCCTGCAAAGCAGCCCACAATCATCAAAACTGCCAAAACCAATGCGAATACCTTTTTCATATCAATACCCTCTTTTCCTCTTGCGAGAATTTTTATGATGGGTATAGTATACTTTAATTCGATAAAGTTGTAAAGTGTTTTTTGGCATTTTTTTGAAGTTTGTGCAATTTACCACAATAAAGTGATAAAGCAAAGGTGCTGTTGGGCAATTCTGCCAAACAGCACCTTATATACATTATATTGTAGTCTGTTTATCGCTCGTTTGCCACAAAGAACAGTGCGAGCGTACCCGGGCCGCTGTGTGCGCCGATGACGGGGCCGACAAATTCCGTGAACAAAATGTCCACACCGTATTTTTCTTTCATAATGGATGCCAATTTCTCTGCATCCTCCAAGCAGTCACCATGACAGATGCACACGGGTGCTGTGCGGTCAAACACGGTTTCGCCGTATTTATCTGCCAACGCTTCAATGGCCGCCGCACGTCCACGTACCTTGGTGATGTTTACCAAATGGCCCTCATCGTCCATGTGCAAAATCGGTTTAATGCCAAGCATCGTGCCAACCAATGCCACCGTACCACTGATTCTGCCGCCACGTTTTAAGAACATCAAATCGTCCACCGTAAACCAATGCGCTAAGCGGGGACGCAGTTCTTCTAAGTACGCACAAACTTCCTCTATCGTGGCACCGCTGTTTTGTTTTTGCAGTGCCATAGACAAAAACATACCTTGTCCGACGGAAGCGCACAGCGTATCAAAGGGCACTACACGATTTTGGGGATATTCCTCAGCAAGTTCGGTAGCGGCAATGACCGCAGACTGATACGTTGTGCTCAACCCCGAAGAAAAACCGAGATATAAAACATCTTTGCCCTGTTGCAACAGCGGTGCAAAAAACTCTTTGAAACCCGCAATATTCACAGCAGATGTACGAGCGGTTTTTCCATCACGCAATTTGCCGAAAAATTCTTTGGGTTCAATTTCATTATTCTTGCGATTGTCCTCACCTTCCACCAAAACATCCAGTTGGATGGAAGCCACATTCCATTCACGCAAAGTTTCTTCCCGTAAATCACAAGAAGAATCGGTGACAATAATATACTCAGACATATTTTTAAACCTCCCTGCGACACTGTGCGCCGCATTTCTGACAATAGCATACACGCTGCCACTGTCAAAGTCACGAAACTTTTGTCGAGATGCTCTCTACATCACTCTACCGAAGCGGTAGAGTGTTTTCTCTCACTCTACCGCCGGTAGAATACACACTTGCAAGTCGGCAAAAACTGTGGTAAAATATAAGTGTAATAACCGAAAGGACAAAAAACGTATGGGAGATTTCAAACAAATCATCGCCCGCAACATCATCGAATTGCGGCGGCAACAAGGCATGACACAATTGGAACTTGCCGAAAAACTTAACTACTCCGACAAAGCGGTTTCCAAATGGGAACGCGCCGAGTCCATTCCCGACGTGGTAGTACTCAAAGCAATCGCCGACATTTTTTCGGTGCGCATCGACTATCTCATCACTGCCGAGCACGACGATTCCTCATTGGAATTGCCGCAACAAAACAAACGGCTGGCACGCAATCGTAAACTCATCCTCGGCATGTGCATCATGCTCGTTTGGTTGATTGCCACCTTCATTTTCGTGGTGTTGCAGTCCATTTTGAATAATACCGCTCATCTGTGGACGGTGTTCATCTACGCCGTTCCCGTAACGCTCATCGTGTGGCTCATTCTTAATTGTGTTTGGTTCAAAACCAAATACACCTTCCCCATCATTTCTGCGCTGGTGTGGTCGGTTCTGCTGTGCGTGTATTTGTCCTTGCTGGTATTTGCTTCATTCAACGCATGGTTGTTATTCTTTATCGGTGTCCCCGCTCAAATCATCGTGATTTTATGGTCGGGTATCCGCCTTTCCCACAAATAATAAAAATATTTTTCTACCGTATAGAAAACGGAGGGTTGTTCACAAGGAACAAACCCTCCGTTTTTTATGTAATACCACTATGCTTTCTTTTTAGGGAACAATGCTTCAACAAACACAAATGCGAATAACAGAGCCGCCACAATACTGCCGGCAAATCCTTTGTAAAACAACCAAATTGCTTCGCCCAAAAGCAATAAACTCAAGACAATTACAATACTTCTTCTTACACCGCTGCACAAATACATAAAAACATGCAAACACAACAGCATACCAAGGAGTATAACCAATGCATACAGAAAAATATATTTCCATTCTATTACAAATGTGTGCCGGCTATACTCCCACACATAAGTATACAACTTTTCTGCCGCAAAAGGCACCGCCAACAAAACAAAGGATAAAATCGCATATACTGCCATCTTGGGATGTATTCGTAACACCGTGTTTTTCATACTTTCATCTCCCTTTTCATTACATAAAACAGTAATTTTATTTCAACAGCTTTTCCCGCGCCTTATAATCAGGCAGGACCGCCGCTATTTCACGGTAAAATGCAGGGGAATGGTTATGTTGACGGATGTGCGCCAGCTCATGTACCACCACATATTCGATAGCAGACTTTGGATATCGCATCAACAAATACGAAAAACACAGCCCGTTTTTACCACTGCAACTGCCAAATCGTTTTTTCGCGCTTGTAATTTTGATACTCGTCGGGGTCACGCCCATTTGTACGGCATACCGTTGTACCAGTTCAGGTAAAACTCGTGCCGCATCCGCTTTCATTTGTACTATTTCCGCCGCAGTGGGTGCAGGTGGACGGTTTTGCTGCCGTCTTTTTTGAATTTCCAAATGCTTTCGTATCCACTCTGCGCGCGATTGCACAAACCGTTCAACGTCTCTTCCCCGCATCAAACGCGGCGCACGCACCACAACTTCCAACTGCGGTGTGATTTCAAGCGCAATCGTGCGCCGGGACGAGCGTATCACCCTATATTCCATACCATACCTCATTATAAAAAAATGCCGCCACAAGGCGGCATTTTCAGTAATTTAACCGTTAGCTCTATGTTTTGCCAGCAGTTTGTTGATTTTATCATGCGAATCCACCAACAAGCTGACCGATACGTCATGGTTCAGTGCCGCAATGAAATATGCAATGTACTTGGATACATCCACCTCGTGGAACCATTCACGCTGTAACAGTTCGGGGGAACGATAAGTAAGGTTGGTGCCGAACACGCCGGTGACCACGCCTTCCGCAACCGCTTTATCAAAGCTGTCAAAACCCGCCGTAAAGGTGGCGTAGGTTGCATACGCAAAAATGCGGTTGGCTTTGCGTTTTTTCAGTTCATACGCAATATCCAGCATGGATTCGCCGGAAGCAATGATGTCGTCGGCAATGAAGATATCTTTGCCTTCCACGTCGTTGCCCAAATATTCATGCGCAACAATAGGGTTACGACCATTGACCACACGGGAATAGTCACGGCGTTTGTAGAACATACCCAGGTCAACACCGAGATTGGAAGCGTAGTACATATTACGATTCATAGCACCTTCGTCAGGGCTAACAATCATCAAATGGTCACGGTCAGCCTTCAAATCCGGCACCGCACGGAACAAGGTTTTGAGTACCTGATAGGACGGCATTACGTTATCAAAACCCATCAGCGGGATAGCATTATGCACACGCGGATCGTGCGCATCGAAAGTAACGATATTGGAAACGCCCATTGCCTGCAATTCCTGCAACGCCACCGCGCAGTCCAGCGATTCACGATAGTTGCGGCGATGCTGTCTGCCGCCGTACAAAATCGGCATAATCACGTTGATGCGGTGTGCCTTACCGGACGTTGCCTGAATGATACGTTTCAAATCCTGAAAATGATCGTCAGGAGACATTGCATTTTCCTGACCATACATTTTATATTTGCAGTTATAGTTGCCCACGTCCACAAGAATGAACAAATCATCGCCGCGGATACTGCTCTTGATGAGGCCTTTGCCGTCACCGGAAGAGAAACGCGGACATTCCGATTCCACCAAGAAAGTTTTGTCGTCTCGACCGCATTTTTGCGCCCATTGGGTCAAATGTGCGTCGATTTTTCCACCGAGTTCTTTTGCACTGTCCAGCGCAATTAACCGCATCGGTGCGACATATTCCTCCTGATTGAAAATGTTTTCACTGTTGATATCATGATGCGCCAAAACAACCGTCCCCTTTTCGTTTCCTGTTGGAAATACTATACCATATTTTGTATAAGTCTTGCAAGCCGTTTTCGCCAAATTACAACATTTTTTATGAAAAGGACAATTTTTTAAACATCCGCACCCTCAATTCCCGCCTCTTTCAACAAATGTAACAAACGTGGGCCTACCGTCACGGTCATTTTTAAACCCTCCGGCACGTATTCTTCGTATTCCACAGCACCCTCTTTGCGACATTGCTCTGCCAATGCGCCCGCAGAAAACGGGAACAGTAATTCCACACGTTTACGATCAGGCGGCAAGGCGGCGGCAATAGCTTCGAGCAATCGATCTATCCCCACGCCATCTGCGGCGCTGATACGCACACGTCCATCGTTCGCATCAAAGCCTCCACCCAGCAAATCGCATTTGTTGAGAACCTGCAAAGTCGGGCGGTCACCGCGACCCAAATCCTGTAACAATTTTTCGCTGATTTCAAGATGTTCTGCGGCATCAGGAGAAGATGCATCACACAAATTGAGTACCAAGTCCGCCTGTGCCGCTTCTTCCAAAGTCGAAAGAAACGCACGCACCAAATGGTGCGGCAAACGACGAATAAATCCAACCGTATCCACCAGCAGCACCGTTCTGCCATCCGGCAATTTCAATGCACGGGTGGTGGTATCGAGGGTTGCAAACAGCATATCTTTCGCAAGCACACCCGCATCCGTCAAGCGATTGAGGAGAGTGGATTTGCCCGCGTTGGTATACCCAACAATCGCCACCGTGCGCATACCGTCTTTTTCACGGCGGGTGCGGTGCAATTGACGTCGTTTCTCCACCTCCTGCAACTGCGCTTTGAGTGCTTCGATGCGACGGCGGATATGACGGCGGTCACTTTCCAGTTTGGTTTCGCCGGGACCTCTGGTACCGATACCACCGCCCAAACGCGACAAAGCGATACCTTGTCCCGCCAAACGCGGTAACATATACTGCAACTGTGCCAATTCCACCTGCAATCTACCCTCAGCGGAATGTGCGCGACCCGCAAAAATATCCAGAATTAACATGGTACGGTCCACCACACGACAAGGCAAGGCATCTTCTAAATTGCGTTGTTGCGTAGCGGTCAACTCACGATTGACAATCACCAAGTCGATAGCATCGTTTCGGCAAATTTCTGCAATCTCCATCAATCTGCCGCTGCCGACGCAGGTGGCTTTATTGGGTGCTTCTCGGCGTTGCACAACCTGTCCACACACCACCGCACCCGCTGTTTGCGCCAACAGTGCGAGTTCTTCCAATGCCGTATCAACATCATATTCACCGGTATCCACCTCTACCAGCAGACAGCGTTCCGGCAATTCCCCATTCAAAATTTCTTCCATTATTTCTCCTCGATAAGATACTTTTCAGTTTGAGTATCCCCTCAAAACAACACGCTTATGATTTTCTGCGACGGCACATATTACGCAAATACGCAAACGTCACTTTTTCTCCCTGCTCTGCGAGTAATCGCAAAATGTATTCCAATTTTTCGCTCGTCTCGGGATGGATACTGCGTGTGGGTTTGCCACGCAAAAAATAAGCGAGCGGTTTGGTGTCATCATACTGCTCTTTCATGTAAATTTTACTGGCGGCGATACGGTCGCACACCATTTCCACAATATAAATATCCGGCATGGGCACAGGGCGTGCGCATTTTTCCACAGGGTCATAGTCGTTCCAGTATTCAAAATGGTGTTTGTTGCGCCCTTTGTGGTGCATCCACGCTTTAGAATACCCATACAACTCCCGTTCACGTTCATTGGGACTGCGGGTACCGTCGGTATATAACCGTGCGCCAACGCAAAACTCCGACGGGCTGTATTTAGATAAATCGTGCAACAAACCACGCCACAAAATACCCGCACGTGCGCAGTTGCGGATAACCAAATGACGGTGCGCCGTAACGGTTTTAAAGTGACCCAAAAGATTTGCCATGTGCGCTCCTCACTTTCCTGTACTTACATCTCATTATAACACCGCTGTCAACATCTTGACAAACCGCACCTTTTCTTATATTATATTGTAAATAAAAGGCGAGAAACAGCGGAAAACCGCCTGGTAAAGGAGAAATGCACATGCAGACAGTACCGGAAATATTCGGCACCATGGTTTTTAACGATACCGTTATGAAAGAACGGTTGCCGGCAGAAACCTATCAGGCGCTGCACCGCACCATTGAATTGGGTAAACACCTTGACCCTGACATCGCCGACGTTGTCGCCGCTGCCATGAAAGATTGGGCGGTGGAAAAAGGGGCGACCCACTATACGCACTGGTTCCAACCCCTCACCGGTGTTACCGCCGAAAAACACGACAGCTTCATCTCCCCCAAAAAAGACGGCGTCATTATGGAATTTTCCGGCAAAGAACTGGTGAAGGGCGAATCGGATGCCTCTTCTTTCCCATCGGGCGGCTTGCGTGCTACTTTCGAAGCACGTGGCTACACCGCATGGGACCCCTCGTCCTACGCTTTTATCAAAGACGGTTCTTTGTGTATTCCCACCGCGTTTTGCTCTTTCGGCGGCGAAGCGCTGGATAAGAAAACCCCGTTACTGCGTTCCATGGAAGCACTCAGCAAACAAGCAAAACGTCTGTTTAAATTGTTCGGTCACGACGATTTCAACATCGTGCGTACCACCGTGGGTGCAGAACAGGAATATTTTTTGGTGCCCGAAGAGTTGTTTGATAAACGGCAAGATTTGATTGTGACCAGCCGCACCTTGTTCGGTGCTATGCCGCCCAAGGGACAGGAACTGGAAGACCATTATTTCGGTGCTATCAAAACCCGTGTTTCCGCATACATGCACGACCTGGATAACGAGTTGTGGAAACTGGGCATCTTGTCCAAAACCAAACACAACGAAGGTGCACCCGCGCAACACGAGTTAGCACCCATTTTCACCACCGCCAACATTGCGTGCGACCACAATCAGCTGACCATGGAAATCATGAAAAAGGTCGCACAAAAGCACGGCTTGGTGTGCCTGTTGCACGAGAAACCGTTTGCCGGTGTCAACGGCAGCGGCAAACACGTCAACTGGTCCATTTCTACCGACACCGGTTTCAATTTGCTGGAACCCGGCAAAACGCCGTATGAAAACGCACAGTTCTTATTGTTCTTGTGTGCAGTCATCCGCGCGGCAGACCTGTATCAAGACGTATTGCGCATCTCGGTTGCTGGTGCCGGCAATGACCATCGTTTGGGCGCAAACGAAGCACCGCCCGCAGTCATCTCCATGTTCCTCGGCGATGAACTGACTGCGATTTTGGAAGCGATTGAAAAAGGCGAAGCGTACGATGCAAAAGAACAGACCTTGATGAAAATCGGCGTACATATTTTACCGCGTTTCCCCAAGGACAACACCGACCGCAACCGTACCTCTCCCCTCGCTTTCACGGGTAATAAATTCGAATTCCGTATGACCGGTTCTTCCCAGTCGATTGCCGATGCAACCACCGCGCTTAACACCGCCGTGGCAGAATCGCTCGACCATTTTGCAACCGAACTCGAAACCGCAGAAGATTTCAACACCACTGTGCACAACCTCATTGTGCGTGTGTTTAGAGACCACAAGCGCATCATCTTTAACGGTAACGGCTATGATAATGCGTGGGTAGAAGAAGCAAAAAAGCGCGGACTTTTGAATTTGCGGTCTACCCCCGAATGCTTGCCGTATCTGGTGAAAGAAAACAGCATCAACCTGTTTGAGAAATACAATGTTTTCACCCGCAAAGAATTACAGTCTCGCTATGAAATTCTGCTCGAAAACTACTGCAAATTGTTAAACATCGAAGCGAAAACCATGGTGGATATGGCAAGAAAAGAAATCCTGCCCGCCGCTGAAAGCTATCAGTTGGAATTGTGCAACACCGCTCTGCGAAAAGCGGAATTGTTAAACGGCAGTTATTGCAGAAGCGAAAAAGACCTCATAAAACGGTTATCCGCTGCCGCTGAGCAAGTGTATGTGCAAACCAACGCTCTGCAAGAGGCGATTTGTACGTGTCGCGATATTCAATCCATGCAAGAAAGAGCTGATTTCTGCCATGATACGATGCTGACGATTATGCAACTGCTTCGCACAAGTGCAGATGAGCTGGAAGCGGCTACCGCCAAAAAATACTGGCCGTATCCCACCTACAACGATTTGTTGTTTGCTATCAAATAAACACCATATGCAAAAAGACCGGAAGGCAAAAGCCTTCCGGTCTTTTCTTGTAACATGAATCAGTCAAATAACATTAGAACGGCAAAATTTCGCCATTGTTGTCCGCACTCTTGATGAGCGTTTCCACCAATTTAACAGACCGTGCTGCGCTTTCGGGTTGATTCTTGACGTTCTCATATTCGCCGTTGATAACATCCACCAAATATTCGATTTCAGCAGAATAGCCGTCAACCGTAGAAATTTCAGGTGTGAACACCTCTGCACCACGGGGGTACACGGTCACTTTGCCACCTGCCGCTACGACGGTCGCCTTCTCCAGCGAAACCATATAGTCAGCCTGGAACGGCACGTTTTCGAGCGACCAGTCACCAATAGCCAGCACGGAGAAACCGTCATAATACAAAGTGGAATGTGCTACGTCATAACCGGCAGTATACACCTTGGCGCCGCTGCAAGAAACTGCTTTGGGTTCGCCGAATGCAAAACGGACAAAGTCCAAATCGTGAATGTGCAAATCGGTCAATGCACCACCGGACAATTCTGCATTCATGAACCAGTTCTGCCAACCCCACATCGGAGGAGGAGACAAACGTCTGAACACTGCAGAGAGCGGTTTGCCGTATGTGCCGGCATCCAACAGGTCTTTCAAATAAGCATATTCAGGGAAGAAACGCACACATTGACCAATCATCAACTGTTTGCCCACTTTTTTTGCCACATCAATCATGTTTTGGCACTTATCGGACGAGAGCGACATCGGTTTTTCACACATCACGTGATAGCCCTTTTCCAATACATGCACCGTGATTTCTTCATGCAGATAGGTCGGCACGCAAATGTCCACCAAATCGGGATTTTCTTTTTCCAACATTTCGTCCATGTCGGTGTAGGTATTGATATTCGCAGCAGCATTATCGTCGCCGCCACCGATGTTAATATGCACGCCACCCGCAAAACGAGCCGGGTCAACATCGCAAGCTGCAACAATTTTCGCCTTACCCTTTTCTTCCAAATACTTGTAGGCTGCCATGTGCACGCTCTGTGCAATACCGCCAAAGCCGATGATACATACTTTTTTCATTCAAATATTCCTCCCTTGTGTTTCAAAAGAATCACCGTTGCGAACACGCAACAGCATCCTCTAATTTTGCTAGCTTAAATATACCATAAAACTGTTTTATTTAAAATGCACAATTGTTCACAAAGGCCTCCTACGCACCGCAAAAGCATACATTTTCACAGTCTTTTTTGCATTTTTGTTCGCAAGCATATTAAAAGAGAACCACCTTTTCGGCGGTTCTCTTTTGGTTTATTTTTTAGCTGCGGCGTCTGCATGAAATGCGCTTTTATATTGCATGGGAGAAATTTGCGTGACCTGCTTGAAAATTCTACTGAAATAATACAAACTGGAAAAACCCAACTCCTCAGCAATTTGCGTCAAAGACAATTCGTCTTCTCGAATCAAGTCTTTGGCGTGTTCGCACTTGAGATAATTGAAAAAATCAATAATGGTATAGCCTGTATCTGCTTTAAAAGTGGTGCTCAAATATGTTTTACCGAAATTGAACACTTGGCACAACTCGTCGATCGTAATTTTTCTATGTATATTTTGCATCATATAACTGCGGATTTCTTTAGTTATGTCGCTACTTGCCAAACTATTTTCATTTGATTTGGACAAAATATTTTCGCAAATGGGATGCCCATCACCCGAATGCATAACCGTGAGCAGCAACTCTTCGATATAGTTTTTCACCAACTGGTCACTGCCCGGCATAACGTCTCTGCGACGCACGATGCGAGATTCCGAAATTTCCAAATTCGGCATATAGAAAGAACGGCGGAATTGGATAATGATTTTTGCAAGAATATCGTATTCGCGCTCACCGACATGCACTTTTAAATTTTCAAAAAAGCGCATAGCCGCCGATTTGCAAACAAAAGAAATCACAACGATATTAAACGCATGCTCACCATCGCCAAAAACCTGATGTTCTACACCGGGCTTGTAGAAAAACATGTCGTTTTCCTGCAATTCCAACATCTTTCCGTCGACGGATGTCATCATCGTACCTTTATCAACAAAAACCAGTTCCCAAAAATCATGGCTTTCCGATGTCGAAACGTGCGCTTTGCCGAATTCATAATAATACAAAGTCACAATATCCGAAACCTCTAACAAAGACCGCAAAGAATGTTTGTCATATTCTTTATGTGCCATGCTGCACCCCTCCTCTCTTTCGCAAACAATTGTGCAAAAAAGACCAAAAAAATGTCAAAAAAAGAAAGCATCCGCTTTGCTATTCCCAAAAGAAAAACCCTCTGCAACCATGCTTTCTACCCTCATATTAGTACATTTGTGCACATCTGTCAAGAAAAATATCACCTTTTTTGGAAAAACACATCCATTTCATACACTGTTTGAAAAACCGTTACGCACAACGATAATTGCGAATAATAATGCAAATTTCAACATTTGTTACGCGTGTCATTTTACAAATTAATGCAACAATATCTTTTGGCAGCCTTATAAAAAATGTCGAAAAACTTTGACAAACATCGTTTCTGTTGTATAATAGAATAAATACTTTATTTAATACCAAAGAAGGAGGGATAACGGTGAACAGAAGAATCTGGGCGACGGTTGCGTTTGTCGCTTGCACAATAGCAATGGTGTATGCGTGCAGCCTTTTATTCACTACTGCCCACATTCCCACCAGCACCGTTATCCACGCGACCACGGCGCAACCTAGCCAAACAACCACAACCCCTTCTGCTACGACAACCACCACCGTTACAACGCAGCAACCCGACGACCCGCGAGCGGGATTCAGCTTCACGGAGGAACAACAACAGCAGTTGGATAACGTTCTCAAATCCTACGGCGGAAACGTGGCCGTTTGGTATGAAGATTTACACTCCTCATATACCTATCGGTATAATACCGACCACACCTTCTTTGCGGCGAGCATCATCAAAGCTCCCTACTGCATGTATATTCTGCAACTGGCGTCCGAAGGCAAATGTGACTTGACGCAAAAAATCGCCTTCACGAAAGATATAAAATCAGACGGCACGGGGATTGTCAAAGAACAACCGTACGGTACGGAATTCACGGTGCAACAATTGATAGAATATGCCATTTGCGACAGCGACAATGCGGCTTTGCGTATGCTGCGCACCATATATCCCGCCGAAGATTTCAGACAGTTTTCTTCCTCTATCGGTATTCAAAACGTGAATGCTATCAGCAACATTACCGGTGCGAATATCGATGCCGCCGATGCCGCAACCTATATGCGTGCCATCTACAAATTTATGCAAGAAAACGAAACGTACGGCGGTATGATGCATGAATATATGACCAAAACCGCTAATCCTATGTTTACATCGTCTTACACCCTTGTTCGAAAATACGGATGGGCAACCGATGCATTTCACGATACCGCAATCGTGGAAGCACCGTATCCATATATTCTGGTGTTTCTCACCGACCACGCAGAAGGGACGGCAACCGATTTTGCCATGTTCCGCAACCTCTCCAAAACGGTGGAAACATTTTCTGCACAATCTTAAATATTAAATAAAAGGAGATATATGTATGTTTACCGACAAACTGAAAAATTTTGACGCCGAAGTGTTTGCGGCTTGCGACCGCGAATTCAACCGTCAACAACACAACATTGAGTTGATTGCCTCTGAAAACATTGTTTCCAAAGCAGTTTTGCTTGCAGCAGGCAGTGTGCTCACCAACAAATACGCCGAAGGATATCCCGGCAAACGGTATTACGGCGGTTGCGTGCACGTTGACGAAGTGGAAGAAATCGCCAGACAGCGCGCTTGCAAATTATTTGGTGCAGACCATGCCAACGTGCAACCGCACAGCGGCGCAAGTGCCAACCTTGCTGTGTTTTTTGCACTGTTACAGCCGGGCGATACCGTCATGGGTATGAACCTTGCACACGGCGGTCACTTGTCCCACGGTTCTCCTGTGAACATCTCCGGTAAATATTTCAACATTGTGCCTTACGGTGTGGACACCTCTACCGGCTATATCGATTATGATGAAATGCGCAAAATCGCCTTGGAATGCAAACCAAAAATGATGGTGGTGGGCGCAAGCGCCTATCCGCGCACCATCGATTTTGCAAAATGCCGCGCCATCGCCGACGAAGTGGGCGCATATTTGATGGTGGATATGGCGCACATTGCGGGCTTGATTGCCGCAGGTTTACATCCCAATCCCGTGCCGTATGCCGACGTGGTAACCACCACCACCCACAAAACCTTGCGTGGTCCGCGCGGTGGCATGATTTTGTGTAGAGAAGAACTCGCAAAACAAATCGACAAAGCCATCTTCCCCGGTATCCAAGGTGGTCCGCTGATGCATATCGTTGCCGCCAAAGCGGTAGCCCTCGGCGAAGCCTTGACCGATGAATTTAAAGTGTATCAACAAAATATCGTCAAAAACGCAAAAGCGTTATCTAACGCACTGCTCGCAGAAGGCTTAGACCTCGTTTCCGGCGGCACTGACAACCATTTGATGCTGCTCGACCTGCGTTCTGCCGGCATTACCGGCAAAGAACTTGAGCATCGTTTGGATGCCGTGCATATCACCGCCAACAAAAACGCCATCCCCGACGACCCGCAAAGTCCGTTTGTGACCAGCGGTGTGCGTTTGGGCACGCCTGCTGTTACTTCCCGCGGCTTTGGCGAGGCGGAAATGGTGAAAATTGCCAAATGGATTGCCACGGTTGTGCGTGATTTCGAAGGCAATCAAGAACGTATCACCAAAGAAGTTATCGAACTGTGCGAAAAATTCCCGATTTATTGCGATTGAAAATTGCGTGTATAAAGCCAACTGTCCTCGCCCATACTATCAACGGAGAAACATTCTCCGACCGAGAGGTAAGCGGAAATCCGCCCTTTTACAATACTGTTCGGATTTCTCATTTAAGTGGGGTGAAAGACATGCTGGACAGACTGGCTTTGCTACTGGTCGTGGTTGGTGCTCTCAACTGGGGAAGCGTGGGACTCTTCCAATTCGATATTGTCTCATGGCTTTTCGGCGGTGCGGACTCTCTTATCAGTCGCATCATTTTCACGTTGGTTGGCCTTGCAGGACTTTGGTGCATCTCTCTGTTTTTCAGAAGACGTAACGAAGTTTTGGTCGACGACGACTAAGCAAAAACCCAAAAAAGAAGCACCGCTTGTGCGGTGCCCCCTTTTTATTTCCAAACTTATTGTACCAATGCCACGGTATCTCTGGCGATAACCAATTCTTCGTTGGTCGCAATCACGAAACCACGCACAGCCGAATCGGGAGTGGTGATTTCGATTTCATCCGCGCGAGTATTATTGGCCGCTTCATCGATTTTAACGCCCAAGTAAGCGAGCGATTTAAGAACATCCTCACGAATGTCCGCGCAGTTTTCCGCAATGCCGGCGGTGAACACAATGGCATCCAAGCCGCCCAAAGCAGCAACATAACCGCCGATAATCTTGGCGAGTTGATAGCTGCGCATTTTGTAGAACAGCTTAGCACGGTCATGTGCGGGATGCTGCGGGTCGGCAATGGCGGCGGTCAAATCACGGTTGTCACTGGTGAAACCGGAGATGCCGAGCATGCCGGATTTCTTGTTCATAACGTCGTCCATCTGTTTGGGCGTGAAACCCTCTTTTTCCATGATGTAGGTGACAATGGAGGGGTCGATAGAACCGCAACGAGTGCCCATCAACATGCCGTCCAGCGGCGTTAAACCCATGGTGGTGTCAATACATTTGCCGTCTTTCACAGCGGAAATGGAACCGCCGTTACCGATGTGGCAGGTGATGATGCGGGTGCCTTTGCCGTCGGGTTTACCCAGCAATTCCTGGCAACGTGCACTGACAAAGCGATGAGAAGTGCCATGGAAACCATAGCGGCGCACGCCGTATTTCTCATAATACTCATACGGCACACCGAACATATACGCCTCGGGTTCCATCGTCTGATGGAAGGCGGTATCAAACACTGCAACCTGCGGCACATCCTCACCAAAAGCAGCGGTAGCGGCACGAATGCCCTGCAAATTCGCCATGTTGTGCAACGGTGCCAAGGAAGCGAGACGCTCCACTGTTTCCAACACTTCATCAGAAATTTTAACCGATTTTGCAAATTTGTCGCCACCCTGTACCACACGGTGCCCAATTGCTTCAACCTCGGACAAATCGTTAATCACTTTACCCTCACCGCTGGTGAGCGCTTTTTTTACCTGTTCAAACGCAACCACGTGGTCGGGCATATCAATCTGTTCAGTATGCGCGTAGCCGGTGCTGGTTTTGTGGGTCATGGAACCATCGATGCCGATACGCTCACACAAACCTTTTGCCAATACTTTTTCGCCGTCCATGTCGATAAGCTGGTATTTCAGCGAAGAACTGCCGGCATTGATAACCAAAACTTTCATTTTTATCCTCCATCTTCCCAAACGGAAATTTTTGGTGTATAATAACAACAGAGTGATTATATACCCTTTTAAAAAGTTTTTCAAGTGTTTAGGAGTAGGATTATGAACATCACCGGTATCATTGCCGAATATGACCCCCTGCATAACGGCCATGCGCACCATATTGCCACTGCAAAAGCAATGGGCGCAGACCGTGTTATTGTGGTGCTCGGCGGTAACTTCACCCAACGTGGCGAACCTGCTTTGTTACCCAAATCCGAGCGGGTGTGTATGGCTTTGGCAAATGGTGCCGACTTGGTGGTGGAACTACCGCAACCGTGGGCATGTGCATGTGCGGAAAACTTCGCAAAGGGCGGCGTTTCCATTCTGCACGATATGGGATGCGTTGACACGGTGTGTTTTGGCAGTGAATGCGGGGATACAGACTTGTTGCTACACCTCGCTTCGCTCATGCAAACCGAAAAATTTTCCCAAAAATTGCAACAAACTTTGCAAAATGGCACACCATATGCCGCTGCGGTACAAGAGGCAGTCGCGCAACTCACCGACACCAAAACAGCGGCAGTGCTGCGACAACCGAACAACACACTGGGACTGGAATATTGCAAAGCCTTATTACACTATAACAGCGCCATCCGCCCGCTCGCCATCGTGCGTGAAGGCGGTGCGCACAACAGCCACACTGCGCAAAACGGCATCGCCTCTGCCAGCCATATCCGTATATTGACCAAAAATGGAGAATTAAAAAAGGCGGCAAAATATATGCCGCCCTCTTCCTATACAATTTTAGAAAACGCTTGCGAAAGCGGTCACGCCCTGACCGACACCGACACAGCGGACCGTATCCAACTGGCGTTTTTGCGTCGTCTTTCCAAAACGGATTTCGCCGCCTTACCGTCGGTGAGCGAAGGCTTGGAAAACCGCTTATATACAGCCGTGCAACAGCAAGCCACCTTGCAAGACGTGGTCACGGGTGTTGCCACAAAACGCTATACAAGCGCACGCATCCGCCGTATATTAACCGCCGGTTACGTAGGTTTGCCTGCTGATTGGGAACAGAAAAAACCACCGTATGTGCGGGTTTTAGGGCTTGGTGCCAACGGCAGCGAGCTGTTATCAAACATCCAAGAAAACGCTACCATACCGTTGTTCACCGACCCGATGCAACCGCCCGCTGACGATTTTTCGAAAGCCGTTTTTCAAGTGGAATGTAGAGCAAACGACCTATATGGTGCGTTGTTGCCAACACCCACTCCCTGCGGACAAATTTTCACTGTCGGGATGCTTAAACATCCCGTGGGAACGTGATGTTTGCTTCTTTGCGCATACGATACATGTAGGACGACACCTGTAATGCCAATTCCTTATGCCATGCATACGTATCTCTCTCGCCGCTTTGCACCCAACGTGCAAATGCGGCGATTTCTCTTCCCATCAGCGTTTCTTTGTCGTCTCCTTGCCACAGCACTTTTGGCGGTTGCCCGTTTGCATACAACACAATATCCTGCACTTTCGAAATCGAGTCTACAACGACACTGCCTTTATCGCCGATGATTTCACTGGGAGATACCGCTTGTCCCGTTTTAGAGCAAGTGAGTATAACCTGTCCAAAAGGATATTCCCACACCGACACACCCGCCGCATCTGCACCGGTACGTAAAAAAGAAGCGGAGGTATGCGTCGATAAAGGTTCTCCAAACAAAACGAGAGCAGGATACACACAATATACCCCTAAATCCTGTAAGCAACCCGCTTCAAGCACAGGATTGAAAATATTAGGGGTTTCTCCCCGCTCATAAGCGGGATATTTCGATGATAACTGTGAAAAATCAAAGCGAGCAAGGGTAAGATTGCCCAGAGATTTCACGGCATCTTGCAAAATTTTCAACTGCGGTTGAAACAACAGCATGATTGCCTCTGCCAACATACACCCATTTTGTGCGGCGATGCGATACGCTTGCTCCAACTCTTCGGGAAAAGCACTCAAGGATTTTTCACACAACACGTGCTTGCCGTTTTGCAAAAATACGGTTGCTTGCTCCATGTGAAAACGGTTTGGACTGGCAATATACACCATATCGAGCAAATCAGATTTTGCCATTTCTTCTATATCGGTGAAGGTATATGGTGCGCCGTGCTGTGCCGCATACGCTTTTGCACGCTCGTTGGTGCGGGAATATACTGCGGTCAATTCCAAATGGTCATATTGTTTGGCGCCGTTAATCATGGCATCGGTAATCCAACCGCTGCCCACAACACCGAAACGAACTTTTTTCATCTCTCATTTTCTCCTCAAAGTATGTATTTTCTTTTATATCCCGCAAACACTAAACACGGGTGAAAAAAGTGGAACGAACAAAACAAAAAGGTGAATATTGGAAATACCCTCTCATCGGCGCACTCGCCGGCGCGGCAAATGGTTTATTTGGTGCAGGCGGTGGGCTTTTTTTGGTACCGCTATTCATTAAGCTCACCAAAATGGAAGAAAAAAAGGCGTTTGCAACCTCGGTAGCGGTGATTTTTCCGCTATCGGTAGTTTCTCTGATAGTATACCTTTTGCGTGGGGAAAATATCCTTTCGCGCGGGTTGCCATTCGTCATCGGCGGTATTATCGGCGGACTGGTCAGCGGGAAACTGTTTTCCCGTGTGTCTGCTTTGTGGTTGCATCGCTTGTTTGGATTGCTTCTGGTATACGGCGCAATCCGCTCGTTATTTTTCTGAGGTGAAACATGCATTTATTGGACGGATTTATAGGGTTTTTAACCGGTATTATCAGCGGCTTTGGTGTAGGTGGCGGCTCTCTGCTGGTATTATACCTCACCGTATTTGCCGGGGTAGACCAATACACCGCCGGTGGTATCAATTTGTTATATTTTACGGGTTGCGCACCCGCCGCACTCATCACCCACATCCGCCAAAAACGTATCGTCTGGCGGGCGGTATGGCTGTGCCTGTCAGCAGGCCTACCCTTATCTGTCGGGGCGGCATTTTTGAGCAGTCATATCGATACGGAATTATTGCATAAAGCATTTGGCGGGGTACTATTATATATCGGCATCAAAGAATTGTTGTATAAACCGGCTAGGTAAAGTATATCCTAATTTTTTTAAAATTGCAATCGCTTCAAAGGGTCGACAAAATCATATTTTTGTTGTATAATAAAAATGTTAGTTGTCGAAAGCGAGGGGAAATCTATGATAGTCTTAATACCTGCGTATCAACCCGACGAAGAACTGGTCAAGTTGACACACTTATTCACCGCGCAAACCGATTTTCATTTGCTGGTGGTCAACGATGGCAGTGCGCCCGAAAAACGAGCGATTTTCGACGCGTTGCCGGACAGCGTGACCGTATTACACCATGAGGTAAACCAAGGAAAAGGCCGTGCTATGAAAACCGGCATGACCTACATAAAGGAACACTACCCCGATACCGAAGGCGTGGTGGTCGTGGATGCGGACGGTCAACATCTGTTGCCGGACGTGTTACGGGTTTGTGAAACCCTCAAAGAATATCCCGATGCCTTGATTTTAGGTTCTCGGCAGTTCACGGGAAAAGTGCCGCTTCGCAGTATGGTAGGCAACACCATTACCCGTTATGTATTCGCATTGGCGAGTGGGGTGATGGTACACGATACCCAAACCGGTCTGCGTGCTTTTTCTGTGGGCCGTATCCCGCAACTGCTTACATTCAAAGGCGAGCGTTATGAATACGAAATGAATATGTTGCTGGGTGCCGCTGAACAACACATACCCCTTCGTGAAGTATACATAGAAACGGTGTATTTGGACGAAGAAAATTCCTCGTCTCACTTCAATCCTTTGCGGGATTCTTTGCGCATCTACGGCTGTATTTTAAAATTCACAGGTTCCTCGCTCGCCGCTTTTGTCATCGACTATGCGTTGGTACTGTTGCTGGCTTGGATTTTCGGATTTTTCCAAATGGAACAAAAATGGGTGCTGTTATACAGTGCCGTGATTGCACGTATCGTGAGTTCCATGTGTAATTTCCTCATCAATCGACGTGTGGTATTCAACTCGGACGACAACATGCTCAAGGTCGCCACCAAATACTACATCGTCGCCGCACTGATTTTGCTGCTCAACTATTTGTTGTTGCGGGTGTTCAACATTGGCTTACAAATACCGCTTTCGGCTGCAAAATTGATTGTGGAAGCACTGCTGTTTGCTGTCAGCCTCGCTTTGCAGAGATTTTTTGTGTTTGGCCAAAAAACCGACGCAAAATCTTGACAATTTCTTCACAATCATAGATAATATACAATATTATTTTATATTAGGAGTGGACACAAATGGCATACACCCTTGCACAAAAACTTATCCGTTCCCACTTGGTGAGCGGTGATATGACCCCCGGCAGTGAAATCGGACTGCGCATTGACCAGACATTAACGCAGGATGCCACCGGCACCATGGCGTATCTTGAATTTGAAGCGATGGGTATCCCGCGCGTCAAAACTGAACTTTCGGTGGCGTACATCGACCACAACACCCTGCAAACCGGCTTCGAAAATGCCGACGACCATCGGTATATCCAATCGGTTTGCAAAAAACACGGTCTATATTTCTCTCGCCCCGGTAACGGCATCTGCCATCAGGTGCATTTGGAGCGGTTCGGTATCCCCGGTAAAACTCTCATCGGTTCGGACAGTCACACCCCCACCGGCGGCGGCATCGGTATGCTCGCATTCGGCGCAGGCGGTTTGGACGTCGCTGTGGCGATGGGCGGCGGTACATACTACATCACCATGCCAAAAATGGTGAAAGTGGAATTGACCGGTAAATTGCAACCGTGGGTTGCCGCAAAAGACATTATTCTGGAAGTTTTGCGCAGAATGTCGGTCAAGGGCGGTGTCGGTAAAATCATCGAATACACCGGCGAAGGCGTCAAGAGCCTCTCGGTCCCGGAACGTGCCACCATCACCAATATGGGTGCTGAACTGGGTGCTTCTACCTCGATTTTTCCGTCGGACGAAATTACCTATGCGTTCATGAAAGCGCAAGGTCGTGAAAAAAATTGGGTGGAAATCAAACCCGATGCAGATGCAGTATATGACGAATGCATCACCATCGATTTGTCCGAATTGAAACCCCTCGCAGCCTGCCCCCACTCCCCCGATGCCGTGAAAACGGTAGAAGAAATCGGCGAAATCAAAGTGGACCAGTGCTGTATCGGTTCTTGCACCAACTCCTCGCTGTACGATATGCTCAAAGTGGCGGCGATTTTGAAAGGTAAAACGGTGCATCCCGGTGTGAGCCTGTCCATCGCCCCCGGTTCTAAACAGGTGTATAACATGCTCGCCGCTTGCGGCGCACTTTCGGATATGATTGCCGCAGGCGCGCGTATTCTTGAATGTGCTTGCGGTCCTTGTATCGGCATGGGACAATCCCCCAACTCCGGTGGTGTTTCCCTGCGTACTTTCAACCGCAACTTTGAAGGCCGTTCAGGCACTGCCGATGCAGGTGTGTATCTCGTCAGCCCCGAAACTGCCGCAGTTTCCGCTCTGACCGGTGTATTCACCGACGCACGTACCATGGGCGAAGCACCGCAAGTAGAGATGCCCACTTCGTTTATGATTAACGACAACATGATTATCCCGCCCGCACCGGTGGAAGAAATGGACAGTGTGGAAATTCTGCGCGGTCCGAATATCAAACCGTTCCCGCAAACAGCGCCGCTGGAACAAACTATCAAAGCGGATGTTCTACTCAAAGTGGGCGACAACATTACCACCGACCATATCATGCCCGCAGGTGCAAAGATTTTGCCGTTGCGTTCCAACATTCCTGCTATTTCGGAACACTGCTTCACCCGTTGCGATGAAGCGTTCCCCGCACGATGCAAACAAGCCGGCAAGGGCATCATCATTGGCGGTTCTAACTACGGTCAGGGTAGTTCCCGTGAACACGCCGCTTTGGCACCACTGTATTTGGGTATCAAGGCCGTTATCGTGAAATCGTTTGCACGCATCCACGTGGCAAACCTCATCAATGCAGGCATTCTGCCGCTCACCTTCCAAAACGAAGCGGACTATGACCGCATTTCTTTGGGCGATACCTTGTCCTTGCCCAACATCCGTGACTGCGTTGCAAACGGCACTCCCATTGTGCTGAAAAATGAAACGACCGGCGAGGAATATCCTCTGCACAACACTTTCTCCGAAAGACAAGTCGACCTGTTGCTCGCAGGCGGTTTGCTGGATTATACACGCAACAACTCCTAATATGCTATGTGTGGTTGGATGACCCTTTCCTTCGCTTGAAAAACAAAATGCGACAGTGAGATTTTTCTCGCTGTC
The DNA here is from genome assembly GCA_045634325.1 of Acutalibacteraceae bacterium. GTDB lineage: Bacteria > Bacillota > Clostridia > Oscillospirales > Acutalibacteraceae > URNF01. The sequence continues at coordinate 54,301 of JAZRAA010000034.1, forward strand.
GCATTTTTTATATCAATTGTTTGATTTGCTCGGCTGTAGCAAGGTCATCCGAAAAAGCCGTTGCCGCTCCCGCCGCATTGCCCAGCTGTAAAGCATACATATATCCCTTGTCAATGCCCGCAAGGAAACCCGCCACCATAGAATCTCCCGCTCCCACCGTGTTACGGGGTGTGCCGACGTGTGCGCAAACCGTGTGCATGATACCGTCCGCATCCAAAAGCAAAGCGCCGTCTCCGCCACGGGATACCAACACGTTTTGTGCACCTAACTGTTGCAATTCACGCGCAGCAGCTGTCACTGCGTCTGTATCTTCCAACGTCCTGCCGACCAACTCTTCCAATTCACGCAAATTGGGTTTGATAAGGAACGGATGGTGCGGCAACACCGCTTTGAGCACAGCACCGGTAGCGTCCACCACCAACCGTACACCTTTGTCACTTATCAAATCGGCAATCTGCGCATACAAATCCTGCGGCAAAGAGGGCGGAATACTGCCGGCGAGCACCAACGTGTCACCCGCCTGTAAACTTTCTATTTGTGCAAACAATTGTTGCAAAGCATCCTTATCAACAACGGGTCCACCCGCATTGATTTCGGTTTCTTGTCGCCCTTTTAGTTTCACGTTAATACGGGTGTTCCCCTCACGCAACGGTATAAAAGCGGTATCAACACCGGTTCGCTTGACCATTTGTTGCAAAGCATCTCCGGTGAAACCGGCTACAAACCCCAACGCGCAAACCGACACGCCCAAACGTGCCGCTACGATGGCGACGTTAATACCTTTTCCACCACAGTAAAACTGTTCACCGCCCGCACGGTTGGTTTCACCCAACTGCAAATTACCCACCTGCATCACATAATCAAGTGCGGGGTTGCAAGTAACGGTATATACCATATCACCGTCTCCTTTCACGAAAAGGGTAAAAAAGGGTAGAAAAAAAGCACGGCCTATTGGCCGCGCCCTTTTGATTGTGTTGGCGCCCTCTTATCTTCCCGGGCCGCTTCCAGCCAAGTATTTTCAGCGCAAGTGAGCTTAACTGCCGTGTTCGGTATGGGAACGGGTGTACCCTCACCGCCATCAGCACCAACTGTGTGTCCTTTAGGGGACGAGTGATACTATACCACAGCTTTCTGCAAAATGCAAGTGTTTTTTTAAAAAAACTTAAAAAATTTTTTAAAAATATGTTTTTGACTTTTTTGCAAAAAGGACTTGACATTTTGTCGCTTGCTTGGTATAATCCTACTTGCGTTTTGAATATGGGAGTGTTCCCGAGTGGCCAAAGGGGGCAGACTGTAAATCTGTTGTCTTCGACTTCGGTGGTTCGAATCCACCCGCTCCCACCAAAACAATGAACCGACCCAAAAGGGTCGGTTTTTCTTTTTGCAAAATGTAGTAATTAACAAAACCCCTCCGTTGACAAACCTCCCCTTTTGATGTAAAATACAAGCTGTTGAGTAGGCTGAACAGTCGCGTGCGCTTGGCGCATGAGGAAAGTCCGAGCACCATAAGGCAGGATAACGGCTAACGGCCGCCGGGGGTGACCCTAGGGAAAGTGCAACAGAGATATACCGCCTGCTTTTTGCAGGTAAGGGTGGAAAGGCGAGGTAAGAGCTCACCGGCGTACAGGAGACTGTGCGGCCCTGCAAACCCTATCCGGTGCAACACCGACTAAAGCGATACATTTGCCCGATGTGCTTTGAAGGGTGGCTAGAGCTGTCTGGCAACAGACAGTCGAGATAGATGACTGTTCACGACAGAACTCGGCTTACAGGTCTACTCAACTCTACCGTATAAACCTCTTGCTTTTTGCAAGAATATCTTATATACTATAATTAAACAGAAAGGATGTTATATATGAAAGTTACAAAAGATACCATTATCGGTGATATTCTGGATATGGACCGCACCACTGCTCCCTATTTCTTGGAAATGGGTATGCACTGTCTGGGTTGCCCCTCTGCGCGAGGCGAAACGCTGGCGCAAGCGTGCATGGTGCACGGCGTAGATTGTGACGAATTGGTCAACAAAATCAACGCCCATCTGGCGAGCGAGTAATTCTAAAAGGCGTTGCTATGCAACGCCTTTTCTTTTTAGAGGTACAACTATGCACATACGCAAACGACTGGCCGCCATCGCTTCCTACGTGCGAAAGGGAAGCAGAGTAGCGGATATCGGCACCGACCACGGCTTTTTGCCGTTATATTTAATTGAAAACGACATCTCCCCCACCTGCATTGCATCGGACGTGCGGGAAGGCCCCGCAAGTGCGGCACGCAAACACATCGCCGCCGCAGGTCAGCAAAATCGCATCGACGTGCGTGTGGGAAACGGCTTGGAAACGGTAAAACCCGAAGAAGTGGACGATATTGTGATTGCGGGCATGGGCGGAGAAACCATCACTGCCATTTTAGAGGCGGCGCAATGGCTGCAAAGCCCCCATTATCACCTGATTTTACAGCCGATGTCCCACACAGAGATTTTGCGGCAGTGGTTGTATACACACGGTTTTTCGACCGTTTGTGAACGTCTGTTGACAGATGGCGGCAAATCCTACATCCTGTTAGTGACAACGTATAACGGCGTTTGTACACCCGCCGACGAATTTATGTGTTTTAAAGGCGATTTCGACCCCAAGGAAGGGCGGCCATATTGGCAAAAAACCGCCCACTACCTTGAAAAACGTGCCGCAGGATGCGCAGCGCACGGACAAAACGAAGACGCACAAAAATGGCACGAAATTGCCGAAAAATTACTTGCCTTGTGAAAGGGGTAACGGTATGTTATTAACCGAAATTATGCAGTTTTTAGAGCAAAAAGCACCCGCTTGTACCGCAGAAGAATGGGATAATGTGGGCTTGCTGGTGGATTGCGGGCACGAGGAAATTCGCAGTGCCGTGGTGGCGTTGGATGCCACGCCTGCCGCGATTGCATTCGCAGTGGAAAACGGCGCACAATTGCTCATCACCCACCACCCTGTCATTTTTGCTCCTTTGAAAAGCATCACCACCGATATGCCCGCCGCTAATGCCTTATTGGGCGGTATTTCGGTGTTGTCCTTGCACACCAATTTGGATAAAGCGCAAGGCGGTGTCAATGATACACTGGCTATGCGTTTAGGTTTACAAAACGTGCAAATCGCCAATGATGGCATGAGCCGTGTCGGCGAATTGCCCGCTCCCATGACCGCACCCGATTTTGCAGCATTGGTGGCTGAGAAACTTGGAACAGACGTTTCCTACACCTACGGACGTATGGTCAAAACCGTAGCTGTGTGTGGTGGCGGTGCCGGCGACGGCGTTTTCACGTTCAATGATACGGTGGACGCTTACGTCACGGGTGAAATGAAACACCATGAATTTTTGGCGGCAAAATCCGCTTTGTTTACCGCCGTTGCGGCAGGGCATTATGCCACCGAAATGCCGGTAGTCGATACCCTTGCAGGTTGGTTGCGGGATGCATTCCCCACTTTGCAAGTACATGCTTTTTATGATGAAAACCCCTATAAAACAGTGAGGTAAATAAATGGCACTGGACGGATTATACCTTTCCTGTCTGCGACAAGAATTAAACGACGCACTCGCAGACACCCGCATTGACAAAATTTTTCAGCCGTCAAAAGAAGAACTGATACTTGCTTTGCGCGGACGTGAAAAAAACTTAAAATTGTATATTTCAGCTCGTGTCAATTCGCCACGTTTGCATTTGACCACTCTTAAACTGGAAAATCCGCAAACACCGCCGATGTTTTGTATGTTGTTACGCAAACGCATGAGCGGTGGACGTTTTGTCGGTGTACGGCAAAACGGGGCAGAACGTGCTTTGTATCTCGACTTTGACTGTGTCAATGAACTGGGCGACATCGTGCGATTGACATTGGCAGTTGAGATGATGGGCAAACACAGCAACATCATTTTGTTGGATGCGCAACAAAAGGTGCTGGACGCAGTCAAACGTGTGGATTTGTCTATGTCCCCGACCCGCCCGATTTTGCCGGGTGTGTTGTATGCTGACCCGCCCACTATGGAGGGGCGCTTGGACGTAGCACTCACCCCGCCGGCACACACTGCGCTGATTATCGCAACAGACGGCAGACCGCTTGCCGATGCCATTTTACAAAACACGCGCGGCATCTCCCCACTCAACTGTCGTGAACTGGCATTGCGTGTCACGGGCGACAGCCACACGCTGTCTGACACACTTACGCCAAAACAAATCGAAAAACTAACCGCCCTTTTGCAACGTATCCAAGATATTGCAAACGGCATAGAACAAGGGAAACCCTATATTGCTTCTTCCCCTGCGGGTGTGCCGCAGGAATACAGCGTGTTGCCGTTGCTCCAATACGGCCCCCAAACCGTCGGCAAAGAAATGGACAGCTTTTCGGCTGTTCTCGACGAATTTTATGCCAAAAAAGATGCAGCTGAGCGTTTCAAACAACGCACCGCTGACTTAACACGGGTGCTTTCCACCGCCAAAGAGCGTATCGGACGCAAACTTGCGCATCAGCGTGAAGAATGGAAAGCGTCGGGCGACCGAGAGAAAAATCGCATATTCGCCGACCTTATCAATGCGAATATTTACGCCATTCCGAAAGGGGCGGCAAGCGCCTTACTCATCAACTACTTCGACCCCGATTGTAAAACGGTGGAAGTACCGCTCGACCCCGCCTTGTCTGCCGCCGCCAATGCACAGCGGTATTACAAACTATATCGCAAAGCGCAAACGGCAGAAAAGATTTTGGCAGAACAAATCGAAAAAGGTGAAACGGAACTTTTGTATCTCGATTCAGTTTCAGATGCCCTTACCCGTGCGGTCACGTCAACGGAAATTGACGCCTTGCGACAGGAATTGGCGGCGGGCGGATATTTACGGTTGCAAAAGGTGGGCAAAAAAACCGCCGTGCCACTCAAACCCAAAACTTTTATATCCGATGATGGTTTCACCATCTTGGTGGGACGCAATAACGTGGAAAACGACCACTTAACCACCAAAACGGCACGTGGCAGTGATGTATGGTTTCATACCAAGAATATCCCCGGCTCGCACGTAGTGGTGTTGACCGGCGGCAAAACACCGCCCGATCGCACACTGGAACAAGCGGCAATCTTAGCGGCACTCCATTCCAAAGCCGCCGACGGAAAACAAGTGCCGGTGGACTATACCGCCATCAAAAACGTGCATAAACCTGCGGGCGCAAAACCCGGTTTTGTCATTTACGAAACCAATCGCACCGCTTTTGTAGATCCCGACCCCGCTCTTGCGGAGAAATTATTTCAACAATAAACAATAGAAAGCCGTTGTCATTGACAACGGCTTTCTGTTATATGTTTTCCAGTACCCATTCAGCACATTTGATGCCGTCTGCTGCGGCAGAAACGATACCGCCGGCATAACCCGCACCTTCCCCGCAAGGATAGATGCCACGCAGTGCCGACTGTCCTTTTTCGTCTCGCAGCATACGCACTGGTGAAGAAGAACGGGATTCAATGCCTGTCAGCACCGCATCCGCGCGGTCAAAATCTTTGATTTGTCTGCCAAATAGCGGCAACGCCGCCTTTAACGACTGCGCCACCACTGTCGGTAAACACGCTCTCAAGTCACACAAAGTGACACCCGGACGATAAGACGGGTGCACATCCCCCAACTGCAACGAAGCACGGTCTTGCAAGAAATCGCCCACCAATTGTGCGGGCGCGTGAAAATTCCCGCCACCACAACGGAAAGCAGCTTGTTCCCATTTTCGTTGCAAAGCAAACCCGCTCAGCGGATGTTCACTTTCAAAATCCTCGGGGCCTACTCCCACCAACAAGGCACTGTTAGAATTTTCGGCATTCCGCGCATGTGCGCTCATGCCATTGACCACCAATTGACCATCTACGGATGCCGCGGCTACCACTTCACCACCGGGACACATACAAAACGTATATACCCCACGCTTACCGTCAGGACGACAAGATAGTTTATAGTCTGCCGCACCCAGCGCAGAATGCCCTGCAAAAGCGCCATATTGACTTTTATCAATCATCGTGCGGGGATGCTCAATGCGCACCCCCATCGCAAACGGTTTTTGTTGCATCGGTACACCCGCATCGTACAACATGGAAGCGGTATCCCCCGCACTGTGTCCGATTGCAAAAACAGCGTGTTCACAAGGAAATTCTTTCTCGCCGTCAGGGGTCGCAACCGTCAATGCTGTCAGCGTACCATTTTGTACGCAAACCCCTGTCACCTGATGTTCAAACAGCACCTGTCCACCGAGACTTTTGATTTGTTCGCGAATATTTTTCACCGTTTCACGCAATTTATCGGTACCCACGTGCGGTTTTGCTTGCCATAAAATCTCCTCCGGCGCTCCCGCCGCCGCCAATGTTTCTAAAATGAAACGAATGCGACGGTCTTTGATGCCGGTGTTGAGTTTGCCATCCGAAAACGTACCGGCACCGCCCTCACCAAACTGCACGTTGGAGCAAGGGTTTAGCACACCGCTTGTGCGAAAAGTCTCTACATCTCGCATGCGGGTGTCAACGTCTCTGCCACGTTCCAGCAACAACGGACGTGCTCCCGACTTGGCGAGTATAAGTGCCGCAAACAGTCCCGCGGGGCCGCTGCCCACTACAATGGGTGACGTTTGCGGCGGCACAGGAAGCGGCGAGGGTAAAATATACGGTTGACCGCCGCCGATAGTCACCGACGAATGTTTCGCACGTGCCACCACCGCGTTAGCATCCAACGAAACCGTCAGGTCAACGGTAACAGTAAAATGCACATCGGCTTTATCACGCGCATCCACCGACTGTTTGATGAGTTTTAAATCGGTAATCATCGACGGCTTGATTTTTGCTTTCTTGGCGGCGGCTTTTTTGAGTATGTCGGCATCAAAATCCAACGGTACCCGCACGCCCGAAACACGAACTATGTTCATGCGCCACCTCTTTCCAAAAGGGCGACGATGCCTTTGACAGCCACGGCGGCACTCGAAAAAGCAAATTGCAGGTTAAATCCACCGCAATCACCGTCAACATCCAGCATCTCACCCGCCGCAAACACACCGTTTGCCAAGTGGGATTGCATCGTTTGCGGGTCAAAATCTTTGACATCCAAACCGCCCGCAGTTACCTGTGCACCCGCAAACCCTTTGGTGCCTACAACTGTAAACTGCCAGCATTTGAGCAACACTGCCAACCGATGCAAGTCTGCTTCCAACAGAGAATGCGGACTATCTTGTAATCCCAATCCCGCCGCACGCAAAGCGGTTTGACCGATGCGTTTGTGCAACAAACCGGTGAGGAAGTTTTCAAGGGTAGTATCGGACAGTGCTAACCGTTTTTTGAGCATTATATACAGTTCTTTTTCGTCCATATCGGGAAACAAATCCAGCGAAGCGATTGCCTTTCCTTTTTTCTGTCGTTCCCAATCTCCCGCCAACCGAGAAATCTGCATCACGGCAGGACCGGACAATCCATACTCGGTGAACAAAATTTCACCCGTTTCACTTCGTTTTCCTTTATCGGTGGTCAGCGTAACCGTACCGTCCACCCGCAATCCCTTCATCGCACGCACAAAAGTGGTGTCGGTGCGCAACTGCACAATAGACGGGAACAGCGAGGTACGGGTATGTCCCAAAGCGGTCAGCAAGGCATACCCTTCCACACCACCACCCAAGCCGGGTGCCGCCGCACCGCCGGTACACACCAAAACGGTTTTAGCATATATACTTTCCCCGCCACACTGTACTTTCCAATTGCCTTTTTCACGTTGCAACGCAGTCACAACCGTATCACAGCGTTCAATAACACCCGCTGCAGCGGCTTCCAAGCGCAAACGGTCCAACACCGCCGCGGCTTGTTCCGCACGGGGATATACTTTTCCATCCGCACGGGTCACACACGCAACACCGATAGAATCGAAAAAATCCATCGTGTCTTTGGGCGAAAATTGCCGTAAAACAGCGTCTGCAAACGCGGGTGCACCATGATAGCGACTGCTGTTTGCATAGGCATTGGTTATATTACAAGTACCGTTACCGGTGGCAAGCAGTTTCTTGCCGACACGGGCTTGCTTTTCCAAAATCAACACGCTTTTGGGTTGTTTTGCTTGCCGTTTGAGCATCACGGCCGCAGTCAGACCTGCCGCACCACCGCCCACAATCACGGTATCATATATCTGCATAGTGTTTACTCCTTTTTAGTTTGCCGTTACATCCGCACCTACTGTGAACAAAGCCGCCACCGCACGAGACAGGGATTGATGTTCAGGTAAAGTCAACGCGGGGTCACGAGAAATAATGCTATCCACCGCTTGTTTTGCTTGATGCAAAACCGCCATATCACTGATGAGATTGGCTATGCGCATATTGGGCAAGCCGTGTTGCCGACTACCGAAAAAGTCACCCGGCCCACGCATTTTGAGGTCTTGCTCTGCAATTTTAAAACCGTCAGAGGTACGACACATTGTGTCCAATCGCTGTTTGGCGTTTTCGCCCTCTGCATCCGAAATGAGTATGCAGGTGGAAGCGTGTTTGCCGCGTCCGACACGTCCACGCAACTGATGTAACTGCGCAAGACCGAATCGATCGGCATTTTCAATCACCATCAACACCGCATTGGGCACGTCCACGCCAACCTCAATCACGACGGTAGACACCAGCACACTGATTTCACCTGCGGCAAACGCCTGCATCACGGCATCTTTTTCTTTTGCACGCATTTTGCCATGTAAAAGGGCGGTGGGAATTCCACGCAGTGCGCCATTTTTCAGTGTTTCATAATAGGTGGTGGCGGCGGTCAAATCGCCGCTATCTTCCCCTTCTTCCACCAAAGGACACACGATATATGCTTGCCGTCCTTCAGCTATGTGCTTGCGAATAAAACCATACACCCGCTCGTGCAACGCACTGCCCACCGCATAGGTGGCAATCGGTTGTCTGCCGGGTGGCAATTCGTCTAAAACGGATACGTCCAAGTCGCCGTACACCAGCAATGCCAACGTGCGTGGAATAGGCGTTGCGGACATAACCAACAAATGCGGGTGCTCGCCTTTTTGCGCAAGCGCGGCACGTTGCAGTACACCAAAACGGTGTTGTTCATCGGTTACCACCAACCCTAACCGTTTAAACTGCACGGCATCCGATATCAGTGCATGGGTACCCACGGCAATATCGATACTGCCGTCCGCCAAACCATCCAGCACCTGCCGTTTTTCTTTGACGGTCATCGAGCCTGTGAGCAATGCAATACGCACGCTGTCGCCCAAAACTTTTTGTAAAGATTGCAGGTGCTGACGTGCCAAGATTTCGGTTGGTACCATCAAAGCGGTTTGCAAACCGTTTTTCGCAGCCGAAAATGCAAGTGCGGCAGCAATAACCGTTTTACCACTGCCGACATCCCCTTGTATCAATCGTGCCATCGGATGCGGTTGCATCATATCACGCATTCCATCGCCAATCGCACGACTTTGCGCACCGGTCAACGTAAAAGGCAACATCGAGCAAAACGTGTCGGTTTCATCCTGTGTCACCACACAACCGGTACGTGCACGATTGCGTCCACGCAGTTGGGACATACCCAGTATATATAAAAACAATTCTTCAAAAATCAACCGTTCTCGTGCTACCGACAGCGCCATAGCATCTTTCGGAAAATGAATATTTTGCAAAGCAAACCGCCGTGTGCACAACGCATATTGTCTGCGCAGGTCGTCCGGCAACCAATCAACATCCAACATTTCATCCATCTCTTGCAACAGTTGGCGCATATTGGTTTCTATGCCACGGCTGGTCAAACCCGCAGTTTGCGGGTAAATCGGACGAATACGTGCACCATTCTCAGGGGTATCAATGAGCGGTGAAGTCATCCCATAACTACGTCCTTGCAGTTTGACGATGCCATATAACAACAGTGTTTGTCCCGCCACAATCTTTTTGGCGGCATAGATATTGTTAAACAGCGTCACCGTCATCATCGTTTCACCGTCGGTGACTTTAAAACGATAGAGGGTCATACCCTTGCGAATATATTGCGGCGCGAGCACTTGCAACACCGTTACTCTAATACACGCAGGTTCAAAGGGCGAAGCATCCGCAATGCGCATTGGTTGCGACCAGTCTTCATATGTGCGAGGGTATAGCTGTAACAAATCAGAAAGCGTTTCTACACCCATTTTGCGATACAGCGTGGCGCGTTTAACACCAACGCCCTTGAGCGAATCAATCGGCGCTTGTAATCTTTCCATCGTATACCCTCCTTTTCATTTTTTAAAAAAAGCGGCGTCTATGACAGACGCCGCTTTCATTATTTTGCGTAATCAACGGCACGATTCTCACGAATGAGATTGACCTTGATTTGACCGGGATAATCCATATTCTCTTCAATGCTCTTGGCAATGTCACGAGCAAGGATGGTCATCTGGTCATCGTTGACAACCTCGGGACGAACCAAAATACGAATTTCACGACCCGCCTGGATAGCAAAGGAGCGTTCCACGCCGTCAAACGACTCAGCGAGTTCCTCCAATTTTTCCAAACGTTTGATGTAGTTTTCCAGGTTCTCACGGCGCGCGCCGGGACGAGCGGCAGAAATCGCATCAGCCGCCTGCACCAAGCAAGCCACCACCGTAGACGCTTCCACATCACCGTGGTGCGCCTGAATAGCGTGCACAACCGCTTCGTTTTCCTTGTATTTACGTGCAATGTCCACACCGATTTCCACGTGCGAGCCTTCCACTTCATGGTCAACGGCTTTGCCGATGTCATGCAACAAACCGGCTCTGCGAGCAATGGTGGGGTCAATACCCAGTTCGCTTGCCATCATACCGGACAAGAATGCCACTTCCATCGAATGATCCAGCACGTTTTGACCGTAACTGGTGCGATAGCGCAAACGACCGAGCAAACGCACGATTTCCGGATGGATACCATGCATGCCGGTTTCCAAAATGGCACGTTCGCCTTCTGCTTTGATGGTGGCTTCCACTTCACGACGGGATTTTTCCACCATTTCTTCAATGCGGGCGGGATGAATACGGCCGTCGGTAATCAAACGCTCTAACGACTGGCGAGCGATTTCGCGACGCACAGGGTCAAAGCAAGAAAGCGTAATCGCTTCGGGGGTATCGTCGATAATCAAATCGACGCCCGTAAGGGTTTCAATCGCACGAATGTTGCGACCTTCACGGCCGATGATACGGCCTTTCATTTCATCGTTGGGCAACGGCACAACCGACACGGTGGATTCTGCCACCTGATCAGCCGCCACACGCTGAATTGCATGAGAAATGAGATGACGGGCACGTGTATCCGCCTCGTCTTTGAGCTGCGCTTCAAACTCAGCGATTTTCAACGCCTTATCATGCGTCAATTCGTTGGTCAACTGGGACAGCAAATGTTCCTTTGCCTGCTCCACGGTGAAACCGGAAATACGTTCAAGCATTTCAAACTGACCTTTTTTCAGGTCGTTGACATCCTGTAAACGCTCCTCAATTTCTTTTTCCTTTTTGCGCAGTTGTTCTTCTTTTTTCTCGTAATTTTCAATTTTGTGGTCTAGGGACTCTTCCTTTTGTTGTACGTGACGTTCCTGACGTTGCACTTCAACACGACGTTCTTTGAGTTCACGCTCCGCTTCCTGACGGTGACGATGAATTTCATCACGTGCTTCCAGCAACGCTTCTTTTTTCTTGGATTCGGCAGATTTCACGGCATCTTTACGGATGCGTTCCGCTTCCAATTCTGCAGAACCGATAGCCGCCTCGGCAACTTTCTTGCGATGGCTGATACCCGCTTTGAAGAAAATAACGCCGGACACAACACTGCCGACAGCCAAAGCGCCAACACACATCGCCACAGCTACCATAAGTCCAATGGTCATCACAATGCACCTCCTGTTCAAATTTTGAAAACCGAACGCAGAAGCGCAGACTTCTCCCTACCGGGAAAATCATATTATATTTTTCATACATATGAGAACCCGTCAAAAACGGGAATAACCTGGTAGAAGAAATCTATCTTCTGGGTTCAAAGCCTTTTGCAAAGCAAAAAGCGAATAAAATTTTTATATACAGTAGGAGAATATCTCTCCGATATATATAAACGTGTTTTGCAGGCGCAAAAACACCACATATAGTATACAACTTATTGTAGCAAGTGTCAAGAAAAAGTCCTATATCTATTGGTAATATGGTTACTTTCCAAAAAATATCCGAAATTCTATTGACAAATGCTAAAAATGGGTTATAATAAATCACGGTTTGAAAAAAACTGCATATTGCGGAATAGTGTAATGGTAGCACCGCAGTCTCTGAATCTGCTTGTTGGGGTTCGAGTCCCTATTCCGCAGCCAAAAATGAAAGCATCCACACAAGTGGGTGCTTTCATTTTTGTTCTTTTATCTATTATCTCTTCTCTCTTATCTATTCTTTAAACAATCCTGCGACTTTTCAAAAAAGCAACCCAAACACTTTCGTGTTCGGGTTGCTTTTTTGTTTCAATGTTTATTATTCAAAAATAATACGGTTCACCGGTTTTGGCAGATTTGTAAATACCGTCTAAAATACGGGTAACACAAAGTGCCTGCTCCGGCAAAGTGAGAGGGGTAGTGTCGTTACGCACCGCTTCAATCCACAAACGTGCCTCACGTTCAGAGGCGGTTTCAATGGGATGTTCAGCGCCACGGGGACCAACGTAACCCGAAAAATCGGGTTTTAGCACATACTGTGTGCCATGACGCACACCATTGATACGCAAACCGTCCATCATATCTGCACCCGCTTTGGTGCCACACACAGAAGTGACAGCCTCTCGCACGTCCAACGTGTTGAGCGCCCACGCCGATTCCAGCATAATGGTCGCGCCGTTTTCCATCACCACAAATCCGAAAGCAGAGTCCTCCACTTTGAATTTTTCAGCATCCCAATCGCCCCATTTGTTTGCTTGCTGTTCGGACGGCAGTGCATTGAGCGCGTGATAAGCCGTACCGACGCAATAGCGAGGACGATAGTTATTCAATATCCACAAGGTCAAATCCAGCGCGTGAGTACCGATATCAATCAATGCGCCGCCGCCCTGCTCTGCTTCATCCAAAAACACACCCCAGTTGGGTACGCCACGGCGACGCAAAGCAGTCGCTTTTGCAAAATACATATCGCCAAACGTGCCGTCCTCGGCTTCTTTTTTCAAATATTGTACATCGTCACGGAAACGGCTTTGATAACCAATGGTAAGTTTTTTACCGGTGCGTTTTGCCGCTTCCAACATTTCCTCCGCTTCTTGGCTATTCATCGCCATGGGTTTTTCGCACATGACGTGCTTACCCGCTTCCAAAGCCGCTATGGTAATAACACTGTGCGAACAATTAGGGGTACATACATGTACTACCTCTACCTCTTCGTTTTGCAACAGAAGTGTATAGTCGGTATATACTTTGGCGTTTTCCGCACCGTAGGCAGTCGCAGCACTCTGTGCGCGCTCTTCTACTAAATCGCAAAACGCCACCATTTCACAATCTTGCACCAACTGTAAGGCGGGCATATGTTTACGGTTAGCGATACTGCCGCAACCGATAATGCCGACTTTTATAATACGACCCATACAAAATCCCCCTTTTTGTTACAAAATGGTATTAAATACAATTAAATTATAGACAGACGGGAAAAAATATGCTACTATAATTTTGTGTGAAAATATCATTTTTTTGTCGTTTGGAGGGTGAAAGGATGTCCTTTTTTTACGAAAACCGCGTCAAACGTAACGGTATAGCGGTACCCATTCAGTGTATCGACCTGCCCATGACGCCCACCCCCGGCAACGCCACGCCGCATTACCACGAATATATCGAACTACTGTATGGTATAGAGGGCGAGGCAACCGTTTCTATTGATACAAACAACTACCCCCTACCCGCCGGCAGCATGATTTTGGTACATGCGGGCGTGCCACACAACGCTTTTTGTGAAAACGATGCGTGTCGGGTGCTGGTTATCAAATTTTTGCCACAGGTGTTGCGTGCAGAAGAAGAAACCGTATCGGAATATGCCTGTGTCAGTTTGCTGATGGAACAAGCCATCGAAAAGCAATTCTTCTTCCCTGCCGCCGAATTGGAAAACACCAATTTGCCTATTCTGTTCCGCCATGCAATAGAAGAGTGGAATCGACAAGCTTTTGGATACGAATTGAGCTTGCGTGCCGACGTCACCTTGATTTATCTGCATATTTTGAGACAATGGTATGAAAAAAATCGTTCCCTTGTGGACAATATCCAAAAATCGCAACAGGGTGAATTTGTGCAAAAGGCAGTGTCATTCGTGCAACAGCATTTTGCCGATCTCACCGAAGGAGACGCAGCAGCAGCATGCGGTATGAGTACCTCATATTTTTCACGGTTATTTAAAAGTACCATGAAAATGCCGTTTTCCACCTACGTCGCCAAGGTGCGACTCAAAGAGGCGGAACGCTTACTGCTGCTCACTGACAAAAGTGTCACCGACATCGCACAAACCGTAGGATTTTCCACCGTATCCTATTTCATCAGCCTGTTTCGGCGGGAAAATAGTATCACGCCATATCAATACCGCCGTTCATACCGCACATAAAGAAAAGCAACTGTCGCCACAGCGACAGTTTCTCTTTTTTTTACGCTTTAAACGTCTTGATTTCAAAAGATTCACGGATGCATTTACGTGCTTCTAACAAATCGGTAAACACACCGGCGGCAATCATCTGTACCACCAGGTTGCCAATTGCCGTGCCCTCGGTCGGACCTGCATACACCGTTTTACCGGTTGCTTTCGCTGTGAGTTCGTTCAAATATTCATCCTGTGAACCACCGCCAACGATATGCAATGCATCATACTCCACGCCGGTCATTTCTTCTAATTCTTTGATAGCCGCCGCATAGCAAGCCGACAACGAATTGTAGATAACCGCTCCGATTTCGCCCACTGTTTCAGGAACCTGCTGTCCGCTTTCGCGGCAAGCAGTTTTAACAGCCTCAATCATGCTTTGAGGGGCAAAGAATGCATTATCCTGACAATCCACAATGGAGGAAATATCGGTTTTTTGCGCTTCATCGCAAATGTATGCGAAGGAATATTTTTTGTCCCATTCACGACGTACCGATTGCATCATCCAAAGGCCCATAATGTTCTTTAAGATGCGATAACGATACTCATAGCCACCTTCGTTGGTGAAGTTGGCCGCCCTGCTTTGCGGTGTGCAAAGCGGAGTTTTGCTTTCCAAACCTAACAATGACCAAGTGCCCGAACTGATATACAGCGGATGTTCGCTGGTCATCGGCACCGCCGCCACTGCAGATGCGGTGTCGTGGGTGGGCGGTAAAATCACCGCGGTATCATAACCGACTTTCTCGGCAATTTCCGGCAACAAGTTGCCGACTTTCGTGCCGGGCGGCACAATTTTGCCGAACAAGTGCAACGGATAACCCAATTTTTCAAGTAATTCGGTATCCCAATCTTTTGTGTCAAGATTGATGAGCTGACCGGTGGTGGCAATGGTATATTCGCTCACCTTTTTGCCGCTCAAACGATAGGTCAGATATTCGGGAACAAACAACAAGGTGTCCGCTTGTTCCAGTAATTCAGGGGTTTCCTGTTTGACACTCATCAACTGATAAATGGTATTATACAACTGTTTTTGAATGCCTGTACGGGCGTACAATTCAGCGGGCGGGATAATCGCTTCTACCAATTTATCCATACCGTCGGTACGGCTGTCACGGTAACTGACAGCATCGCTCATGCGATTGCCGTCTTTATCCAACAGCACGAAGTCAACGCCCCAGGTATCAATGCCGATCGAAGCGGGAATTTTACCCAGTTCTTTACAAACTTTCATACCGGCTACGATTTCATCGAACAAGCGGTCAATCTCCCAGCAGAAGTGACCGTTTTGTTTGGTGTAACCGTTTTCAAAGCGATATACCTCTTCCAAAACCAGTTTGCCGTCCTCTAAATGACACAAAATATGACGACCGGAAGAAGCACCAATATCAACTGCCAAAAAATATTGCATACCCCTTATCCTCCGCTTATGCTCTTTTTACTAAAACAGTTTGTTCGTATGCTTTGATTTCTTCAAACCAACCGGTATCTTTCAAGCCGTTGCGTGCGCAGAATTCTTCCCAAACATCGCCCATGGGCATGGTTTTGAGCGCCTCGTTTTTCACCATCAAAGCGGTGAAATCTTCGGCATCCTGCAAAGCTTTCAGCTCATCCCACGGCGCAAGCATAGCACCCAACAACGCTTTTTGCCAGTTGCGCATACCCACAACCCAAGCGGCCAAACGGTTGATGGAAGCATCAAAGTAATCCAGCGCCATAATCACGCGGTCAAGCGCATCGTTACGCACGATTTCTTTGGCAATTTCTTTGGTTTCATCGTCCAACAACACCACGTGGTCAGAGTCCCAACGTACAGGACGGGTAATATGTAACGCAATTTTATCGCTGAATAACAGCATAGAGGAAATTTTGTCCGAAACCATTTCAGTGGGATGATAGTGACCGTTATCGAGCAGGCTCATCACACCGTTGCGTGCGGCATAATTCATATAGAATTCAGAAGAACCAACCGTGTAAGATTCAAGGCCGATACCAAACACCTTGGATTCCATTGCTACGAGCACTTTCTCTCTGTCGTAAGGAGTAGCCAAAATTTCATCCAAAGATTTTTTCAAACGAGCACGCGGTGCCATACGGTCAGCGGGCACATCCTTCAAGCCGTCCGGAATCCAGATGTTGAAAGAACAGAACGTGTTGAGCTCGGTTGCGAAATATTCCGCAATTTTGAGACAGCACTGCACGTGACGCACCCAGAATTTGCGGATTTCTTCATTGGCACTCGAAAGAGTCAAACCGGCTGCTTTCGGGTGAGAGAACATGGTCGGGTTGAAATCAATGCCCAAACCGCGTTGTTTGGCAAACTCTACCCATTTGGCAAAGTGCTTGGGTTCGAGCGCATCTCTGTCCGCCCATTCGCCATCTTCAAAAATAGCATAGCACGCATGCAGGTTGATGCGATGTTTGCCGGGGATTAAAGACAATGCTTTGTCCATATCCGCCATCAACTCTGCGGGCGTGGTGGCTTTGCCGGGATAGTTGCCGGTCGCTTGAATACCGCCGGACAAAGAGTCTTTGCCGTCAAAACCGTTGACGTCATCACCCTGCCAGCAATGCATGGAAATAGACACTTTGGACAATGCTTCAATTGCCGCCTCGGTATCCACTCCAATGGCCGCATATTTTTCTTTTGCTTCTAAATAAGACATACTATACTACCTCCGTATGATAATTTCTAACGTATGGAATACAGATTCTTCCACTTAGAAACAGTGTAACACAAAAACAATATTTATGCAAGTGCTGAAGCAACGAATATAGAAAAACAACTGGTCGTATTGTGAAGAACAGTAAAAAGAAGCACGAAATTTTCGTGCTTCTTTTACTTTTGTCTCATGTCGTAACAAACAAGGAAATGCACGACACGTTTTTGGCTTTTAAGAGAGCCTAAACCCGATTAAAAGAAAATGCTTTTTGACTTATCGGCACGATTGATTTTCACGAGTTCATATCGTTCATCACACATTGCCGCAACATCGGGTGAATGGCTTACTAAAATAACACATTTGCCTTGAGCGGTAAGCTCACGGAATATATGCATAATTTCGTTTTGTGTTTCGGTATCAAGGTTTCCCGTCGGTTCATCCGCAAGGATGATATCCGGATTATAGGAAAGAGCACGAGCAATGGCAACACGCTGTTGCTGGCCTCCCGATAATTTCAACACACGGCGGTTTGCTTCATCATCCAGTCCAACACTATGCAGAAGTTCAATAGCTCTTTGCTTTTTATTCTTAATCTTACATCCTGCAACATCCATTGAAAGAATAACATTTTCAAGAGCTGTGTATTTCGTAATCAAATTGAAACTCTGAAATACTACGCCAATGTATTTGGAGCGAAAGGTGTATTTATCAATCTTTGCAACATTTTTGTTGTCATAGATAATCTCCCCGCTGCTAGGTGATGCGAGCCCGGAAAGGAGCGATAAAAGTGTCGTTTTGCCTGCACCCGATTTGCCCACGATGCAGTACATTTTGCCTTTTTCAAATTCGTATGAAATGTTTTGCAGTACGGGGGTTCTGTCATACGAAAAGCAGATGTTTTGAAGTGATAAGATAGACATAACTTTCTCCTTTCTTAATCTCTGTTTGCAAGAATTTTCAAGGGATCGTATCGCATGATAAACGACACCGATGCCATGCTTGCCACTAGTGTCAGAAGCAATCCTACGCCGAGCATTTGAAGCACCACGGTCAAATTCATTGCGGAATTCACTTCGGTAATATAATTTTCCGCACTATCAAACATGCTTTCAAACGGATTGTTTCCTCCACCTATATCCGTAGGCATATTCGAAGGCATTCCGCCGCCGAAATTGCCGGGACGGCCAAAGTTTTCATCCATCTGCATCTGTTGTGAATTTTGACTTTCTACCTGACCTGCTAAAAGCGCATTAGTAACAGGAACAGAACTTACCGCGCCTATACCGGCACCGACAACGACGGCAATCATTGTAACTACAAGGATTTCGCACATAAACTGCGCGGCAACTTTCCATTTTTTCATACCCATTGCAGTCAGCACGCCAACCTCGTATTTGCGCTCGCGGACGTTAAAGATGTTGAGAACAACCAGAATGATCGCACCGATGATAAGGATAACCACAAGGAACCAACCCGCCATTTTGCTGAGGGTGTTCAACGGCGTCAAACTGTTTTCAAACGCGGCAAGGTCGGGAGAAGATACGGCATAAGCATCTTCAAGACCGAGAGTGCGCACTTCTTCCTCAAAAGCGTAATATTTCTCGGTGTTTGCAAGCACATATGTTGCCGAGACGGAACCTGTAACGGCACTATCACTTTCTCTGCCAGTATTTTCATCGGTAACAGTCGTGGAAACCTCATCCGATGCATCAAGGATGGTTTGTAATGCAGCAGCACTCATATAAATTTGGTTAGCAGGGTCTTGACTCTTACCAAACATTGACATGGAAAAGTCGTTGTTTGAAGAGCTTGTATAAAGACCTACAATTTTAAGTTCATAAGTTTCCGTTTCGACGGAAGGGTTAGTAAGAACAATTGTATCGCCTACAGCTAAATCATTATAGATGGCCAGTTCTTCAGAAATCACACATTCTTTTTCGGTTGTGCCTTCCTCGAACATAGTGCCGCCTTCCAACACAGAAGCTGTTCCGTCAATAAAAGCAGTCATCGAATTGTCACTGCTATAACCAATAACAGAGAAATCCGACGAGCTGAACGTTCCTTTGCCGCCGCCAAAACTGCCGCCGGGAAATCCCATCCCACCGCCAAAACCACCCATACCGGCATAGGACTCATTTTCTTCGGTTTCATCCGTTACCGGCTCCAAATCCTCGTTGCCGTTAAACGCTGCGGTGAGTGTATAATAAAAATCTTGCACCGACGCGGCATTTGCGTATGTTTGATATTCTTCGAGGGTCAGCGAAGAAGCGTTGCCCATCATGTTTTTAAACTGATCTCGGTCAAAACCGCTACCACCTTGACCTTTTCCGCCGCCCATTATATCATTCATCATGGAACTTCTGTCATATGATATGGTAGCTGTAATATTCAGTTCTTCGAGTGTACTTTCTTTGGCACTTTCAGCGGCTTGTCGGATAGATAAACCAAGACAGGCAGAAACAGCAATTACAAGTGCGATAATGCTGATTAAAACATTACGCCCTTTTGATCTGCCGATACATCTTAAAGCGTTTTTTATAATGTACATACTCGTTTTCCTTCCCGCGAAACAAATTTATCATAAAGCATTATATACTTCATATTTGTACTGATTATAGAGAAACATTAAATTTTTTATGAACAAAGGTATAAATTTAAAATCACACACATGAAAATAAAAACAACCTCTCGTAAAGAGAGGTTGTTTTATTGTCCTTAAGAATACAACTCTATGGATAACTGTTTTTGTGAATAGGTAAATGTTATTCGCCGGTAATGCCCGAACGTTCCACACTTTCCACAAACTGTCTTTGTAAAACCAAATACATAATAACCGTGGGAAGAATGGACAATAACGTACCCGCCAAGGACAAAGATTCGTTCAAACGATTGACCGAATTGTTTTTATCGCCCTCGGAATTGCCGTATAACTCAGCGAACTTTTGACCGAATTCAGCCAAGCGCTTGGGCAATGTTTTAATATTCGGGGAGAACAGGTTTAAGTCCGTGGTCTCGTTCCAATACCAAACAAAGCTAAACAGTGTACACAAAACGATAGCACCGGAAGCGGCAGGCATCGCAATTTTATAGTAAATCTTGAACTTTCCTGCGCCGTCCAGCTCAGCTGCCTCGTCAAAAGAAATCGGGTAGGTGCTAAAGAACGAGTAGAAAATTAAGATGAAAATGGTGCTGCGAATACCTTGACCAAATCCCGCAGGCAAGAAAAACGGGAACACCGTTTCCGTCATACCATAGCTGTAAAACATGCTGTAGCGCGGGATGGACATAACCATCGTGGGTATCATAAACGTTGCAATGATCAACACCAGCCACAACTTTTTAAGCGGGAACTCGAAGCGAGCAAGACCGAAAGCGGTGAGAGAAGTCGCAATCAACTGCAACAACGTCGGTACCGCCGCCATAATAATGGAGGTGCCAAAACTACGCAAGAAATCGAGAGTTTCATACGCTTGTACAAAGTTACCCAGATGCAATTTGGTCGGAATCCACATAACCGACGGGTCAACCAAGTCATCCGGCGAGAAAAAGCTGTTGACAATCATATACAATATCGGATACAGATACACAAATGCCAAGCCGATAAGTACCACATACAAGAAAAAGCTTTTGACAAAACCGTTTTTCTCTTTATTACCCAGGAAGAACTGCTTGACTTTGTTGATGTCATATTTACGTTTTGACTTCGTCATGTCGTCGCCTTCCTTCCAAAGAATTTAAAGATGAGTAACAATGCCAGCAGCAGTGCCGCTACCACAAGGAAATACATCCAAGCAATCGCTGAGGAATAACTATACATATATTTCTGGTGGAAAATGTTATTGTTAATCAAAATATTAACAGGGCTGCCCGAATAGTTGGCAATGTCAATGATGGTATACACGCCGCTGATTAAGATGAGCGGACTCAAATGCGGCAACGTGATTTTCCAGAATTTTTCCCATCCGCCGGCGCCGTCGATAGAAGCCGCTTCGTACAGGTCACTGCCGATAGACTGTAATCCCGCAAGGAAAATAAGGATTTGCACGCCGCAGAACCACAAAATCATAACCAAGTTATTCAGAACGTATTGCGCCGGAGACGCCAGCACACTCGGTAGACTGGCTAGGAATTCAAACACCAGCGGCGATTCCTCCGAAAAGTCTACCGTGTATTTGGTGAGCAACTGGCTGATAGCGGGGCCACTCATGATGATAACCGGCATAAAAAAGGCACCGCGGAAAAAGGCACGACCCTTGAATTTGCCGTTGAGTAACAACGAGATAATCAGCGAGAACACCAAAATGATAGGCGTCATATACGCAATCATGGTCACCTGAGAAGTGATTGCCATCGTGAATTCTTCGGTTTGGTTAATGGCATAATCATAGAAGAAGAGACCTTTAAAGGTATACTCCGTGCCCTCGGGTCGCATACGGATGAGGTTGAAGCTTAGAATGATCGCATACACAATGGGATACGCGACAAAGAAGCCAAAACCCAAAATCCAAGGCGCCATAAAGCCATAGCCTTTAAGCGCATTCCGCTGTTGAATGGTTAAGCCGCGCTTTTGATTTGTTGTCGTTTTCATACAGCTCAACCCCTTTCTACTGCGAAATTCAAGCCGGAAACGTTCACGCCATCCACCGTTCTCTGTTCAGAATTGTAGTTGACATAAATTTTCACGTCATTATCATACGTCACGCGCACGACACCGTCTGCAACCAATTTATGCTCGGAGATTTTGGCACCTTGCACATCTTTGAGTGCGGTATTGACTTTGCCGTACACCGTTTCGATGGTGCTTTCCCAATCGTTGTAGTTGAGCGAGAAGTAGTCCACCATCGGCGTTTTGTTGAGTTTGCTGTTTTCCGCACCCATTACCAAGAAGGACGGATAAGCGCCATACTCAATAGATTTCAACGTACACGCCGTAGTATAGAAACCTTGGTTCGCATACGGTGCATAATAGTTGATGTGTCCTTTCAGCAAAATTTGCAAGAAAGGTACCGAATCGGTTTCGAACAGGAACTGACTATTCATCATAGCGATGTCAAAGTAGTCGGTGCATTCATCCCACATATACTGGTTAGGCGCATTCAAGGCAAGCTGCATCTGGGACTCGTTGAGTTTCCCTGCAGCACTATCAAACAATTTGCGGGCCTGTACACGGGTAGTGGTTTCATCCTGCTCGTAATGTGCATACAATTCAGAGCCAAAGCGCGGCAAGTTCACATTAAAACCTTGCAAAGCAGTGCTCATCTTTTGCAAATTGGATACGACGGTTTTCGGAGTAGCAAGATACGTTTCATTAAACATCACAGACGGGTTGTCACGGATGTAGCTGATAATCTTTTTCGCAACCGATTGCGTTCCCAGATAAGAAACTCTGCCCTGCGACTCGTTAAAGGTGATGGCTTTGGATTGCAGATAGAACTGACCGCCCGCCGCCTGTACGCTATCCCGCAGGAGTTTCAAATCTTCCAAGGAACCGACCGTGGATTGCGTTTTGAAAGAGCCATACTTGTTACCGTTCACGCCGCCTTTTTGCCAGCCGGTCAATACCATGGTCAAATTGTTGATGCCTTTATCCGACAATGCTTGTTGGATTTCCAACGCTTGTTCGGTAGTGGTAAAGGTCTGGGTGCTGTTGAAGATAAAACCGGATTTCACATCCGAACCAAGCAACTCCAAGCGCAACGGCACTTGTTCGTCATAGGTTTTCGCGGTGTTATCCAACGTGCCGTCAGCCTCTAACAACTCACGGTATTTGCGTGCCATGCCGTTGTAGGAAGCCTCTTCACCCGACAGCAAATACACCGAAATGCAAGCGGAGAAGTTGTTGATGTCTTTCTGCGGACGCAGAATGGTGTTGGTTTTCGAAACGGGTTGCTGATACAACTGGCGATATTCGAAAATCGCAGTGGACCAGTTATATGGTGTGATGGGGCTGGCAAGAGAAGCCTGAATGGTAGCAAACTCTCTGCCGCCGTCAATAACGGTCATCGCCGCATATTGTTCATCACCATGCACGATACCAAAGACTGGAATGGTCGCACGAAATGCTTCCACCAAATAGTCGTCGGTACGTTTTGCCATCAAGTCGGTAACCTCGTTGAGCAAATCCACCGAACCGTCTTTGCCATATACCTTAGCACTATAATAACTACTATAGGTAGTATACGGGTCATACCGCATCAAAGCACCCGAACCGTCCGGCACAAACAGATAACCATCCATCTCGCCGTGTTCGGTGCTGCCAAAGAACGGCAACATGAAGAGTTTAGCGAGCACATAGTCCTCGTCATATTCTTCGATGCCATCCTTGGGAATCTGCATCTCGAAATGATCGTCTTTTAAGGCAATTTCAAAAGTAATTGCCAAGCCGATATCATAACAGTCGGCAACACAGGTCATCACCTTTTCCTGTGTGTCGAATGTATATTCAGTTTCAAAGCGAGCGTCCGCCATGCTGATTTGATTGGAAATATTATCTTTATCATAATATTCCACCGTGAACATGGAGTTTGCTTTGAGAGTCCAGTAGTCATTCAAATTATCAACGGTATCACTCTTGAGTTCGCCCCACACATACCCGCTCTTTTTATCCACTATGCGGATAGAAGCGCTTTCTTTGCGAAGCCATAACTCCATAGCATCGTTTTCCAGCACCTTTTCAAAACCCTCGGTGCTCAAGCGATTGCCTGCGAGTTGTGCCATTTCCTTATACTGTGCGTATCTGTTAGTGTGAATTTCCGCAGAAGAGGTATCCGGCAACACAAATTCCTTGCGCTCACGTTTGGCATACACCGCCATAGACGTGAGCATCACTACCACCAGAACGACCGACAGCATCGCGAGCAAAACGCGTTTACATTTAAGCAGTTTGGACACGATATGCCACCTCCTGAATGATATCTTGGAAGAATGTGATAACCTGTACCCACAGCAGATACAGCACTGCGATTGCGATAACCGCAACCACCATAAAGAACACTGTCAACAATACGTTTTTCACCGTTTCACCGAAAGAATAGTTGTGCGTTTCGGTCAAACCGATGAAAATCAGTACCGCTGTCCACACCAAACCGATGGTCCAGCCAAAGCTGATAAGGAATCCTTCGTTTTGGGTGAGCACGTAACTGGCAGCCACCACAAACGGTGTAATTACCAGATACGGCGACAACGCATACGGCAACATCACATACAGGTTGCGCAAAGAACCTTCACCTTCGTTAATGGATGCCACCATGTAGTTACCGATGACAAACAACGCACAAACTGCGAAGAAAATGATGGACATAAACAGCGCGGGGGTTTCTTCAATTGCCGCAAAGCCGAAAATGAAGCCGCGTAACAAGGTATCTGCTAAATATATCGCAAATAACACGAAATACAAGAAAGTGGCAGAACCAACCGAGCCGGCATGGCCGCGTTTTAAGTAATAATATCCATCAATCGGATGCCGCAACATATAGCGGAAATACAATATATCATGTAAGAACCGTTTGCCCTTGGTTGTGGGAACTTCCTTCACCTTCGCAACAACCGGAACGGGACGACGTTTCTTAATCAAGCCGCTGACGATAACATATGCGACAAACAACACGATCAGTGCCAGAATATATACCATATTCTGATTGAGCCACTCATCGCGGATTTCCCAGAACGTATCGGAATAATACGCACGGTCTCTCGCGAAACGGAATTCCTCCAACGCTTCGTCAAAGCGCTGTTGATGGAACAAAGTTTTGCCGTAGCCCATGTGAGCAATACGAGCACTGCCGTTCAATTTCAAAACAGCCGCCCAAGTTTGTTCACTGTTTGCATAGTTGCCGTTTTCGAGGTCATGGATGGCCTGATGGGTAGCAACCGCAAAATCGGTGGGATAAAACACCTGCACGAATGCTTTTTCACGGTCTAATACATACACAAAACCGTTATCATCGGTGTCCACTGCCGTAGCATACGTAAACATACCGTTTCTTTCATCGGTAATCGCACGACCGCCAAACGAGAACACCAAAGCACCAGAGCTGTCATACTCATATAAAAGACCGGTATAGGTCAATGCATAGGAGTTTCCGTAAGGACCTGCCGCCACATCCACGAAGTTCCATTCGTCATCCATGAACTTGTCACGGGAAAGGATGTTAACACCGGCAAGGTTATGTAATTTCAAGCAGTTTTCTTGTTTTGCTGCCGCCGCTTTCCAAGCATACGTAACCTCGTCCGTCTGCGTTACGGTGTACACAAGGTCTTGCTCGCTGATATCCAAGTTCTGAATAGCACGCGGACGACGCATCACCATCTGCTGTTTCAATTCTTTGCTGAGAACCAAATCTTTAATGGTTTCCATGAAAGTCAAATACTTTTTATTTGCTGCAAAATAACCTTGGAACTCGCCTTTTGCATCAAACTGCATCAAACCTTCATAAGCGCCTTCACCGCAAACGAAAATGTTGCCTTCTTTGGTAACGACGACATTTTTGGGCTTGTATTCACTCAACTCACTGAATAAATAGCTATCCGGTCTGCCGATTTTCATTTTCTGATTACCGGTGCTGTCGAAGATATAAACCGCTTGACCGTCGCCGTCTGCAACATAGATGTCACCGCTATCGGTAACGAACAAACCGCGCGGATTCTGCAGAATACCGGTACCGAAATTCCAGCTTTCCTTTGTTTCTATGTTGTAAACCACAACACGCTGATTACCGGTATCCGCAACGTACATTGTTTTACCGACAATAAACAGGTCTTCCGGGGTGGTCAACCCTAAATTTCTCATGTAAATGTTACCCGGCATATAGGCGTCTTGTGTACGTATCCAACTGCCGTTAACCGAGACGGTATAAGTATAGGTAGTATTTTCACTCGCCGATACCGTGGTTGCACCACAAACGAACAGCAGGCAAATCGCCAATAAAACCGCTAGTTTCTTGCGCACGTCACAAAACCTCCTTTTATTTAATACCGGAATGAGCCATGGTGCTCATAACCTTAGATTGCATGAACACAAAGATGATCAAGTTGGGCACAAACATAATCAACGTTGCTGCCGCCGCAACGCCTTGGCCGGAAACCGTGCCGCTGGCGGAGAGGGTGGACAGATAGAAAGCAAAGGTCTTTAAGCTTTCATTGTTGATAAAGTTTGTGGAAGCCTCGGTCGCACCCCATGCACCTTGGAAGGTCATAATGGTCAAGGTGGACAAAGCGGGTTTGACCAACGGCATGATAATCTTTAACAAAATCTGATAGTCATTCGCGCCGTCAATGATCGCCGCTTCAATCAGTGCATCCGGCAAACCGTCGATAAACTGTTTAACCAAGAACACACCGGTCGGCGTGGCGAGCAACGGAATGATGTTTGCCCAGAAATTATCCAAAAGACCAATGTTCGCGATGACAAAGTAACGCGGAATCGCAACGGCAACCGAGCAGAACATCAGTGCCAGGTTGTTGATTTCCATCAATGCAGGGCGGGCACGGAAACGCTTTTTGGAAAGCACGTAACCGGCACTGCAAGAAATCACGATGGTCATCAACACGGTAAGACCCGAAGACAAAATGCTGTTAAACAAATAACGGCTGGCGGGGATGTTACTGGTCGACGAAATAGCAAATAATGCGTTGAAATTGTCAAAAGTAGGGTTGCGCACATAAAAGCGCGGCGGATACGCAAACAATTCGTCAAGCGGTTTGAATGCATTCATGAAAATGAACACGATCGGCAATGCCATGATAATGCACAGCGGAACGAGGAATGCGTAGAACTTTAACTGACCCGCCGTAAAATGTTGGGGATTGATGCCGTTTTTCTTCAAACGATAATGTTTCTTCTTCAAAGGTTTCTCTTTTTTCATCATCAATCCCTCCCTTACTCATCCTTGCTGCCCAGCACCTTGTTGGCGCCTTGAGTCAGCAGATAAATGCCGATGAGCAACACCACCGAAACCGCGGCGGCGTAACCCATTTCATATCGTAAGAAACCGTAGTCGTCGATGTGGGTAACAATCAACTGACCGGCATAACCGGGGGTGGGGTTAGCACCCGAAAGTGCCGTACCAATACCCGCGCTTTGGAAGGTATTCACGATGGCCATAACCGCACCGAACAACATCTGCGGTTTTGCGGAAGGGATGGTCACATAAATAATTTCCTGGAAACGGTTTTTGATGCCGTCGATGTATGCAGCTTCGTACAATTCTTCGTTGACGTTCATGATACCGGACAACATGGAAAGGAAGCCGATACCCATACTACTCCACAAAGTGACAATAATCATAATGGTGAGCAAATGCTCGGTAGAGGACAACCACACAACCGGCGAGTCAATCAAGTTAAATTTCAGCAACACATAGTTGAGGTAACCTGATTTATCACCGTTAAAGATAACCTGCCACACCGTCGACAGCAAAATGCCGCCGGTCATAGACGGCGAATAAATGATAATCGCCATGATGGTGCGCGGCCATTTGGTGACCTGCGAAAGCATCCACGCCAAAATGAAGGACAACGCATAGCCGCCGATGCCCACCCAAACAGCGTAGGTGATGGTGTTGGGTAAAACGTGCTGCATGAACACTTCATCGCTGGTGAACAAGTTGATATAGTTATCAACACCAATAAAGGTGGGTGCCTGAATCGTATTATAATATGTAAAAGACAATACGATAGCTGCTATAACCGGAATGATAATGAACAAAATGAACAATATCGCATACGGTGCAAGCAAGAAGGGGGTGGAGTGTTTGGTAAAAACGTTACCGCGGGACAATTTGGGTTGTCTGACGGCAACTGCGTTTGATGCATTCTTTTTCATCAGTTAGGTCCACCCTCCTTCGTTTGTGTTTCTTTGAGGATTTTCTGCAAGTCGTCCATGGCTTTCATGGAATAGTTTTTCACCAAATTACCTTCATCATCGCAGAAACCAAATTCCTTTAATTTGCGAATGATTTCGCGGTTGGTAACCAGTGTC
Source organism: Acutalibacteraceae bacterium (assembly GCA_045634325.1). Taxonomy (GTDB): domain Bacteria; phylum Bacillota; class Clostridia; order Oscillospirales; family Acutalibacteraceae; genus URNF01. The sequence goes on from JAZRAA010000034.1 coordinate 82,550, forward strand.
GCGCGATCAATTGCTTCCACCAAGCTGCCATGGTCAACCACCACGCTGTTCCAAACGTCACTGGTCTGGCGTTCAATCATATAGTTGGCGGGATGGTTGGTGATTTCTTTTTGATGCTTCCATTGGCTCAAAATAGTCTCTTTGTCCTCACGGCTGTAAGACATTTGTGCAAAGGCAGAAAGGTTAGCGGTATTCCAACGATATTCCGTACCGTAAGTGCCTTGCATAGCGTAAGCATACTGCACCTGTGTATCGGTGCTCAACCACCATTTAAGGAAATCCCAAGCTTGATCGGGACGAGTGGTGTTACCGAAAATCATACACGCAGTGCCGGCAGCCGGCTGATAACGCACAATCGAGCCATCCTCTTGACGAGTACCGGGTGCCAAAGCAATACCCCATTTACCCGCAAGCTCAGGTGCCGCCATCTGCAACTGGATGTAGGTGCCGAAGGAAGAAATGCCCAACGGAATTTCACCATAACGGAAACTGTTGTAGAAGTTGGGGACAGCACTGCTGACACCGTAAATCTCATAAATTTCCGTCATTTCGGTCATAGCATCCAAGAATGCATCGCTATCAAACGCGGAAGCGGAACCGTCATCGGTCACATACGTCGCATCATTTTGCGCAACAAAGGGGTTAGTAGCACCAAAGCCTTTGTATGCCGCGGTAGCGGACAGCGGGAGGAAAAAGTTCATGTTATACCGCAACAACGTCGGCATCATGTATTTCACATCATCCCAAGTTTCCGGAACTTGCAAGTTGAGCGCTTCCAAAATATCTTTACGATAGAACAGCACTTGGAAATCCTGCGTTTCGGTCGCGCCGTAAACGCCGCCGTTAAAGGTGGTGGGAACCAAGGTTTCCAAGTTGTAATGCTCGTTATAGAACGAAAGGAAATCATCATAATCCAACAAGTTTTTCACAGCGCCACGCACCGCAAAGTTAAACGGCGTGCCAATGCCTGCGCTGAGCACCACATCGGGATTGGTTTTAGTAGCATTTGCCAACACCAACTTTTGTTCGCTGGGCATGATAGACAACTGAATATTCGTGCCGTTCTTGGAATTATAGTTGGCATCGATAATCTGCTGCAACACCTGCACATACGGAACAGAACGTGCAATCCAAACAGTCAGTTCGGTGCTCTTCTCAGCGCCGGTAGCGGTGTAGTTACCCTCCGCAGCATCCGCAGAGAAAGACCACACAAACGCTTTAACCGACTCTGCTAATCCTACAAAGAAATTCGCATTCGCGCCGGAAACCGATTCCGCATTACCGACAAAGAAACAGTCCACGCTCATCGGCATACTGCTAAGATTGGAGAGTACGTTGCCTAAATATTTCGTAGCGGAATTATCGCCTTGGCTGATAAGATCGGTCTTGTTGGGGATTTGATTGGGTTTTTTCAGCAGTTTGCGCAGCTGCTCGGAAGCGTACAGCAAGCTGTCCGCATAAGCGGGAGACTCGCCGCTGATTTCTTCCAGCTTTTCATACAACGCATCGACGCGGTCTGCAAAGCTTTCGATATCTTCCTCCGCATTGGGCATGTAATAGTCCATGTTCCAAGTACGGTTAGTATCGGTTTGACCGGCAGTCAGTTTTTGAATGTCCATACCGAAAGCATTGATGTCTTCCATCAATTTAACAATGCCGTCGTACACTTCCTTCAACGGACCCACAGTCACTTGCATTGCCATGGTATGTTTGCCCGCAGTCAAATACACTTTCACGGGTTCACCGTCAATTTCCAACGTTTTGTTGGCGTATTTGTTGGTGGCGGTATTCTCAAACGGTGCCGCTTCCCATTCCACAAACGGCACAGCACCGTCAATTTCGATGGTGCGGTATACCGGTTTGTTGGTATCGGAGTTTTGTTGATAACGAAGACCGAGGTTGTAGTAGCCGTCTTTCTCCACCTCAAACTCCCACAGCACTTTCTGTCCGGCATCTTTCCAAGCACTGCCTTCCAGAACGTTGAGCAATTTGCGATAAGTATCGTAGGGCGAAAGCGCCGCATTTTTCACCGAAGTGCCACGGGTGAAAGAGTCGGATTTGACCATGAATTCTACCGCTTCAACAGTAACACATTCGTCAACATCCTGTTTGCCCGCATTGGCGGCAAGATACTCTTTGTAAGTGGGCAACGTCTGTACTTCGCTGACATAAATTGCCACGATATACATATCCTGCGATTCCGGTTCAAATTCGACCTTCTGCACGCCTGCTTCCCAAGTGAATGTCAGCGTGTTCTTATCGATATCACGATAATTGTCCAGCACATCCAAATACGCAGTATTGATAGCAAGCTGATCAGGGACCATTTGGTTGCCTTTACGGTCAGTGCCATACGTCGAGTATTTGTCCGCCCACAACAGCGGCAGGCTACCAACATACTCCTCGCCGTTCACACGCACATCCACCAAACAATCCATATAGAGCGCGTCCTTGGGATAATACCGGACAGCAATCTCATATGTACCTGCTTTTTGGACAGGAACGTCAAAGGATAGGACTTGTCTTGCACCGAGCGTGATAACACCGTCTTGCGCAGTGGCAGGTTGGCCGTCGATGTTGGCGACAGACCAATCCAATTTCCACGCATTCGCAACGCGCGCTTCGCTCGTCCAAGAGTTGACAGAAGATGCGGTATACCGCGGGTCACCCGAAGGCAGGCTTGATTTATCCGAAGATTTCTCGGAAGCAGCCAAGCAAGGCGTCACGGTTCCCAGCACCAACGCCACAGCCAAAATCAGGCTGACCACTTTCTTCTTTTTGAGCATTCTGTTCACCTCCGTGAAATATAAAAACAATGATTTGTCGCGGCAGGTACAACACCAGCCGCTTGCATTTCGACCATCATCCACTGATACAGAAAAAGCCTTTCCGAAAGAAGTGCCGTTCCGTGTACTTCTCTTCGAGAAAAGCAAACCTCTCCACAGTGCACAATATCATACATATTATAGCATTCCGGCATTATCTTGTCAATAAACGCGCGTTTAAAAGCGCACGCGCGATATAGAGAAAACACTGCATGAAAATTGGGCATTATCACCAAAAAGTAAGTTCTTTTTTTGGAATAATCAATGTGCCGGCAGATTTTATCGAAAAATGTAACAAAAAAACGACCGCAAAGCGTATATCACGCTTTGCGGTCGTATGTAAAACATATTACGGCAACGTTTTTGCCGGTTGCAACGGTGACCAACCCGAAGTGTTGTAATAACTCTTAGAAGTTGTCGCCTGCGTGGTAGTGGTGGTAGTAGTGGCGGCAGTAGTAGATGCCTCTACAGATGCGGAAGTGGTGGTCGCATCCGTTGCGGTTGTCTCGGTGCTCATTGTAGTTGTCCCCTCACCCGCGGTGGTCGTCTCAATACCCGTCGAAGTTGTCGACGCTTCGGTAGTGTCTGCGGTTGTAGTCGCCTGCGTAATCACACTGATAGAGGTAGCAGGCGCCTGCGTGGTAACCACGCTCGCACTGGTAACAACACTCGCCGAGGTTTGCGGCTTGCCCTGTGCATCCGTCTTGGTTACAACGGTGGTTTGCGTAACGGGAACACCCGTCGTGACAGGTTTACCCTGCGTATCGGTCTTGGTTACGGCAGATGCTTCCGTCACAGGAACATACGTCGTCACCGGTGTGCCTTGCGCATCGGTTTTTGTGACGGTAACCACCTCGGTAACGGTCACATACGTCGTCATCGGTTTGCCGTTGTTATCGGTCACGGTGACATACGTCGTCTGTGTAACGCCGTTTGCGTCGGTCACCGCAACGTCGGTCATCACCGGCTTGCCGTTACCGTCGGTAACGGTCACATAGGTCGTTTCCGGTATCAACAAACCCACATCAATCTCGATGGTGTTCTTTTTAGTTGTGGTGGTGGCCGCAGTGTCGCTTTGTGCACTTTTACACGCCGTGAAAACAGTAAGCAACAGCATCACACACACCAGCAAAATTACCGTTTTTTTCATGGTTTTTCCTCCTGCTTTTGTGAGTTATTCGGATGCAGATTCCGAGCCGACACCGACCACCGTGAAGTGTCCGTCCGCTCGTTTGAGAATGAAAATCTGCGCAAAATCCGCCATATCTGCGGTGGGTGGGATGGTATCGCCCCGTTCATCCACCTCTAATTTGTTAATCGAAACATATCCGATGCGCACCCAATATTCACTACCATGGCGGCGAATCGTATCAATCACCGGCTCATACAACGTGTTGATGAAGTTGAACGGAATATAGTAGCAAGCATTCGCCTCGCTGTATTCCACATCGTCTTCGCCCAGCGTGCGATGATTGAGAACCGCATCTTTGCCGAACAGATACCGATAGGAATCTTCCACTTCGGCAACCGACACTACCAAGCGGCTGTTGCCGTCCAATTCATAAGCGGTGTTATCATCCTTTTCGCGCAACATACGCACCCGCTCAGCCTCAGTAATACGCCACACGGCAGCACGCAACAACTCATCGAAATCCGCCTCGTTGATGTCTTCAAATTCAGGCACAGGATTGTAGGTGGTGATGGGTTTCAAAAAGTAAGAAATTTCATCTCTGAGCTTTGTGTCGTCTGCAATCTCATGCACAAAATTCACACCGACACCAACAATTGCCACCACGCCGATAATCGCCAAAATGCTCATTAAAAAGCCAACCGGCGCCGCCCATTTATACCGTCCGCGACGGTTACCATATTTGCTCACACGGGCATTTCTCTCCGCTTCTCGTGCTTTAAGTTTTTGCGCATATGCGACCAATTTCTGCTTTTTCTGTTTTTCTTTTGCGGCAGCTTTTTCTGCTTTTTTCACGGTTTTTTCTTCCGTATCCGACACCACGGGTTGCGCCGCTGTGTCACAAGCAGTTCCTACCTTTTTCCAATCAGCCATGAAGGATTTTCCTCCTGCTTTTCATAATTACTATGTCAGTATACCATACTTTTTCTGTTTTGCCAACTACTTTTTATACTAGAAAATAATGACAAAAAACCGCACAGCGTGGCTGTGCGGTTTTTTAATCACAATATTAGTCTTCGCGGCGAGGTGCACGACGATCGCGGCGGAAACCGCCTTCACGACGAGGTGCGCGAGGTGCGTCAGACACGGTGTTCTCGGGAACAAGGCCTTCCACCTCGATAAGTGCATCACGGCGAGAGAGGTTGAGTCTGCCCTGTTCGTCAATTTCAGTCACTTTAACCATGACTTCATCGCCGACAGAAACAACGTCTTCCACGGTGTCCACACGTTTGACATCCAAACGGCTGATGTGTACCAAGCCCTCTTTGCCGGGGGCAATTTCCACAAACGCACCGAAGGTCATCAAGCGGGTCACACGGCCCTTGTAAATCGCACCGATTTCGGGGTCTTTCGCGATGGTTTCCACCACCATGAGCGCACGCTGTGCATCTTCACTGTTGAGCGCAGAGATAAACACGCTGCCGTCTTCTTCGATGTCGATTTTGCAGTTGCATTCCGCTTGGATTTTCTGAATCACGCTGCCACCTTTACCGATGACTTCACGGATTTTGTCCACATCAATCTTGGTGCCGACCATTTTGGGCGCATATTTGGACAATTCAGCACGCGGTTCTGCAATCACAGGCAGCATCACGTCGTCCAAAATGTGCATACGAGCAGTGTAGGTCTTATCCAACGCTTCACGGATGATAGCGGGGGTCAAACCATGCACTTTGAGGTCCATTTGGATAGCGGTGATACCTTTTTTGGTACCGCCCACTTTAAAGTCCATATCGCCAAAGAAGTCTTCCAAGCCCTGAATGTCCACCATGGTCATAAAGCGGTCGCCTTCGGTCACAAGACCGCAAGAAATACCCGCAACAGGCGCTTTAATCGGCACACCGGCATCCATCAATGCCAGGGTAGAACCACAGATGGAAGCCTGCGAGGTGGAGCCGTTGGAGGACAACACTTCGCTGACCAAACGGATGGTGTAGGGGAATTCCTCTGCCGACGGCAGAACCGGTACCAACGCACGTTCCGCAAGCGCGCCGTGACCGATTTCACGACGGCCGGGGCCACGAGAAGGTTTGGTTTCGCCGACCGAATAGGACGGGAAGTTATAGTGATGCATATAGCGTTTTTCGGTCTCGTCATCCAAGCCGTCCAGCAACTGTGCGTCACCGGAAGAACCCAAAGTTGCCACGGTCAACACCTGTGTCTGACCACGGGTGAACATACCGCTACCATGTGCACGGGGCAACAAGGAAACTTCTGCGTTGAGCGGACGGATTTCGTTGATGCCACGGCCGTCAACACGTTTGCCGTCATCCAACAGCCAGCGACGAACAACGTATTTCTGCAATTTATACAAGCATTCGTCGATTTTGCCAATTTCTTCGGGATACACTTCGTCAAATTTCGCGTGTACCTCATCATAAACCGGCAACAAACGCTCGTCGCGCACCAATTTGTCATCGGTGTCCAGTGCATAGCGCACCTTTTCAATGGCGAATTCTTTAATTGCCTCAAACATCTCGGGTGCGGGGTCGTTAGAGGTGAAGGGGAATTTCTCTTTACCGATTTCAGCAACAATGCTGTTGATAAAACGCACGACCTCTTGGTTGGCTTCATGACCGAACATGATAGCGTCAAACATGGTGTCGTTGTCGATTTCGTTAGCGCCCGCTTCAATCATCGCCACCAAATCAGCGGTAGAAGCGACGGTCACGTGCATTTCGGAGCGTTTTTCCTCCTCAGCGGTGGGGTTGATGACAAATTTGCCGTCTACCATACCGACCACAACGCCGGAAATGGGGCCTTCCCACGGAATATCGGAGATAGCGATGGCGATGGAAGCACCAATCATAGCGGTGGTTTCCGGCGCGCAATCGGGGTCAACCGACATCACGGTGCAAACAATGGAAACATCGTTGCGCATATCTTTGGGGAACAAAGGACGGATGGGACGGTCAATCACACGAGAGGTCAAAATCGCCTTTTCGCTCGGACGAGCTTCACGGCGCTGGAAAGAGCCGGGGATTTTGCCGATCGCATAATGCTTCTCTTCATAATCCACGGAAAGCGGGAAGAAGTCCACGCCCTCACGGGGTTTTGCGGAAGCGGTCACGTTACAAAGGATGGACGTTTCGCCGTAGCGCACCATACAGGAACCGCTGGACAGCTGTGCCATTTTGCCGGTCTCCACTTTGAGCGGTCTGCCGGCGAGGGTTGTTTCAAATACTCTGTACTTTTCGAACATACTACTTGTACCTCCTGTAAAATTATATTTCTACGAAGGGAGCGGTTATTTAGCAATAAAACCAATGCTGTTGGTGTTTTTGACAGCACTCGTTTCACTGCTAAACCCGTTTTCCTTCGTGATTTCAAAGCAACGAGAGGCAGGTGGGATGATTCCCACCTGCCTCATAGGTGCGATTATTTACGCAGACCCAGTCTTTCAATCAACGCACGATAGCGGTTGATATCTTTCTTTTTCAAGTATTCGAGCAAGTTGCGACGATGACCGACCATCTTCAACAAACCACGGTTGGAGTGGAAGTCTTTCTTGTGCACTTTCAAGTGCTCGGTCAGGTCCTTAATGCGTTTGGTCAAAACAGCAACCTGAACCTCGGGGGAACCGGTATCGCCTTCGTGGGTCGCGTATTCCTGCATGATAGCAGTTTTCTCTTCGGGTAACATCATAGTCTTTCACCTCTTCAAATATTTTCGTGCAACGCAGTGTCGGGTCATGGTGATTCTCAAAAGAGCAGCCGCCGCGAACCGCGTAACCGAATGCACTGCCTTTTCGACAGCCCTAACACTATACCACACCTTTTCCAATTTGTAAATAGTAATTTAAAAATATTTTTCCCACCCGTATTCTCCGCAAATTTGTTTGCTTTTTTCGTCAAAACAGTGTATACTTACTGTGAATAGCTTACTTAGGAGTGTAATATATGTGCGGATTTTGCGGTTTCACCGGTGAATTGACCGACAGAGAAACCTTTTTGAAAGAAATGACCGAAAAAATCACCCATCGTGGTCCCGATTCGGACGGCTATTATCTGGGTGACGGCATTGCCATGGGCTTTCGCCGATTGAGCATTATCGACTTGGAAGCGGGGCATCAACCGTTATATAACGAAGACAACACCTTGGTGTTGACCTTCAACGGCGAGATTTACAACTACCGCGATCTGCGCGCACAACTGCTGGAAGCAGGACATACCTTCGCCACCGAAAGTGACAGCGAGGTGTTATTGCACGGATTTGAGCAGTGGGGCGAAGAATTGTTGCCCAAACTGCGTGGTATGTTCGCATTTGCCATCTGGAACACGCAAACAGGCGATTTGTTCATCGCACGCGACTATTTCGGTATCAAACCGATGCACTACACCCGCTTATCCGACGGCAGACTGGTGTACGGCTCTGAAATCAAGTCCATTCTCGCCCATCCCGACGTGCAAAAAGTATTCAACAAATCTGCACTGGACAAGTATCTCTCTTTCCAATACGCCGTTCCCACCGAAACCTTCTTTAAAAACATTTTCTGCCTCCCCCCTGCACATTTTCTGTGGTTTAAAGACGGTGAAATCACCGTTTCTCGCTATTGGGACCCGCTGTTTACCCCTGATGAAAACATGACACTCGAACAGGCTGTGGATGCTATCGACGAGGTGTTCACCGACTCGGTGGAAGCACACCGTATCAGTGACGTAGAGGTGGGTTGCTTCTTATCCAGCGGCGTGGATTCCAGTTTTGTCGCCTCCTATTTCGGCGGGCAAAAGGCGTTCACCGTGGGCTTTGACAACGGCGCACATTACAACGAAAGCACCTACGCCGCCGAACTCGCAAAAGAGGTCGGTATTGATCATCGCGTGCATCTCATTGGAGAAGATGAATATTGGGAAGCGCTGCCCAAGGTGCAATATTATCTCGACCAACCGCTCGCTGACCCTGCTTGCATTGCTTTGTATTTCGTTTCCAAACTGGCGGCAGAACACGTCAAGGTGGTATTGTCGGGTGAGGGCGCCGACGAATTGTTCGGCGGCTATCGTATCTACCACGAGCCCTTCTCCCTGCGCAGTTACCAAAAACTCCCCCGCTTTGTGCGTAAAGCGGCAGCGGCTTTGGTGTCGTTGTTGCCGGATGTCAAAGGCAAATCCTTCATACAACGTGGTGCAAAGACGTTGGAAGAACGGTTTATCGGCAACGCCAACATGTTCTCTCAAAAAGAGAAAACCAAATTGCTCAAAAACATCCCCGCCACCTCCCCGATACAGTATACGGCGGAATATTACGATAAGACCAAGGGGCAAGACGACGTCACCCGCATGCAGTATTTAGATATCAATCGCTGGATGGTGGGCGATATTCTGCTCAAAGCCGACCGCATGAGTATGGCGCACTCACTCGAGTTGCGTGTGCCGTTCCTCGACAAAAAAGTGTTCGAAGTGGCGGCACGCATTCCCGTCAAACACCGCATCGGCGGCGGTACCACCAAATACGCTATGCGCCTTGCCGCTATGCGCCATATCCCCGAATCCTCCGCCAGCAAACCCAAACTCGGTTTCCCTGTCCCCATCCGTGTTTGGTTGCGGCAACAAAAATACTATGCTATCGTCAAAGCGGCGTTCCTGTCTGACACCGCTTCGCAATTCTTCAACACCAAACAACTGGTCAAATTGTTAGATGCGCATTTTAACGGAAAAAAGGACAACAGCCGTAAAATCTGGACGGTGTATATGTTCTTGGTTTGGTACGGCGTATATTTCGGTGAATAAACGCCCGCTCGCGTGCATATAGATAGGACACACTGAAAAGGGGTGTCCGATATGTTTGTATTTGCTTGTAAAACCACCAAAAAACAACTGGCTTGGGCGGCTGTGTGCGGTTGCTTGACCATTGCCATTCTGTTGACCGTTTCGCTGTCGCCTGTGCAAACCACCGTTACCACCAACGCTGACCCTTATACGGTTACCTCTGCCGAAGAGGGCGCCGCATTTCTGCGGCAACGCGGCTATGAGGTGTCCGGCGGAGACGTGCGGGAAATCCGCTTGCCCGACGAATTGGACGATACGCTTTCCGCTTATGCGGCACTGTTAAAAGAAAAGGGTATCGACATTACGCAGTATCTCGGCAAACGGGTCAAATATCGTACCTACACCGTGGAAAACCACGAGAGCGGTAACGCAACCGCACATCTGTATATCTACAAAGACACCGTTATTGCCGGTGATATTACGGTGGACGGTGTACCCACCATTTTGGATAAAGGATGATACCATTGCAACGCTTGGATAAGTATATTTGTTCACAAACCATGCAGAGCCGTCGTCAAGCCGACGGCTCTATTCGTCGTGGTCGAGTTACGGTGAACGGCGAGGTGTGTAAAGACCCGTCCCGCAAAATCGACACCGACACCGCAAAAATTTGTGTGGACGGCAAATTACTGACCTACGCAAAATTCGTGTATTACATGTTGCACAAACCTGCGGGCATTTTGTGCGTTTCCCGCGACCCGAAAGCCAAAACGGTGGTGGATTTGCTCAAATCGGACGACCGCCGCAAAGATATTTTCCCTGCGGGCAGATTGGACAAGGATACCACCGGACTGGTACTGCTCACCGACGACGGCGACCTTGCGCACCGCATTCTTGCACCGAAAAATCATATCATGAAACGCTACCACGCCGTTCTGGACGGGCCCATAGAGGACAAGCATATCACCGCTTTCAAAAACGGCATCACATTAGCTGACGGCACCCCCTGTCTGCCCGCCGACCTCACCGTTTTGGAAAACGGCGAAAATCCACTGGTGGAAATCACGATATGCGAGGGAAAATACCACCAAATCAAGCGCATGTTCGGTGTGATAGACCGTGGTGTGAACAGCCTCAAACGACTTTCAATGGGTGGATTGCAGTTAGACGAAAATCTGAAAGAATGTGAATACCGTTCACTCGATGAGCAGGAAATTTCCTTGCTATTCAAGGAATGTTGAAAACTATTTGTGCAATTTGCCATTATCCAAAATAGATAAAAAATGCTGAAAAGTTTGTATGAATTGCGACTAGTCAATTGGTAAAAATGTTGGTATACTATACCATGAACGATAAGTGGGTAATTTGCTCGCTGTCAATTCTGTCGGGTGATCGACAACAAAAACGGAGGTCAAATTATGGCAAGCCTGTCTTTGAAAAACATTTACAAACGCTATTCCGGCGGCGTTACTGCCGTGTCCGACTTCAACTTGGAGATTAAGGACAAAGAATTCATCATCATGGTCGGTCCTTCCGGCTGTGGTAAATCCACCACCCTGCGTATGATTGCCGGTCTGGAAGAAATCTCCGACGGCGAAATGTATATCGGCGACCGTCTGGTCAACAACGTTGCCCCCAAAGACCGTGACATCGCAATGGTGTTCCAGAACTACGCTCTGTATCCGCACATGACCGTGTTCGAGAACATGGCGTTCGGTCTGAAACTCCGCAAAACCCCGAAAGATGAAATCAAACGTCGCGTGGAAGAAGCTGCACGCATCCTCGATATTTCTCACCTGTTGGACAGAAAGCCGAAGGCTTTGTCCGGCGGTCAGCGTCAGCGTGTGGCTTTGGGCCGTGCTATCGTGCGTGAACCCAAAGTGTTCTTGCTGGACGAACCGCTGTCCAACTTGGACGCAAAACTCCGTGCGCAGATGCGTACCGAGCTGTCCAAATTGCACAAACGCTTGGGCACCACCTTCATCTACGTTACCCACGACCAGACCGAAGCTATGACCATGGGCGATCGCATCGTGGTTATGAAAGACGGTCTCATTCAGCAGGTGGACACTCCCCAGCATCTGTACGATATGCCTTGCAACATGTTCGTTGCCGGCTTCATCGGCAGCCCGCAGATGAACTTCATCGAGTCGGTTCTGCTCAAAGAAGGCGACACTTTCTATGTGGAATTTGGTTCCGAGGATACCAAAGACACCCGCGGCACCAAATATCGCATTCCGTTGCCTGCTGACAAGAACAAAAACAACGTGTTGGATGAATATGTCGGCAAAGAACTCATCATGGGTATCCGTCCCGAAGACGTGCACGACGAGCCTCGTTATATGGAAGAATTCGCAGACTGCAAATTCTCCGCTAACGTGGACGTTGCCGAGTTGATGGGTGCTGAAACCTATCTGTACCTGAGCACAGAAGGTTATAACATCACCGCTCGTGTTGACCCCGCTTCCACCGCCCGTCCGGGTGACCGCATCGACGCTGTTATTGAGAACACCAAAATCCATCTGTTCGACAAAGACACCGAGTGCACCATCTGCAACTAAATTGCATAACGAAAAAGTCTCCGCACAAGCGGAGGCGTTTTTTTGCGCATTACTGACAGTTGCAATATGTATATCACACCTTGCAAAGCTTCATCAACAGCGTATGCGGTAACAATTTTGCCAATACGCGATAAATTTTAAATAACAACAAAGGTGTATATCTACCCTTGCCTTGCAAAGCACGTTTCAGCGCAGTTGCCGCCACTTTGTCGGGATTGGCATACGGCAAAGTATCAAATTGCTTGGAAGAACCGCGCTCGATACCCGCAACAGGCAAAAACTCGGTATTCATCGGGCCGGGGCACAGTGCGAGCACGTGAATGCCGTGCGGTTTCAACTCTTCCCGCAAACCTTTGGAGAAACTGAGCACGTACGCCTTGGTGGAAGCATACACCGTCATACGTGGATTGGGTACAAACGCCGCAATGGAACATACGTTGAGCACTACACCGCCCTTTTGCATATACGGTAACACCAAAGCGGTCAATTCGGTCAACGCACGGCAGTTCAAATCCACCATATCCCCTTGCACCTTTGGGGGAAGTTCCTGCACATACCCCATTTTGCCAAAACCCGCATTATTGATGAGCAAACGCACCTGCGGTTGCTCAGTTTTGAGCAAGTCGGACAACGAATTAAGGCTCTCTGCGGCGGTCAAGTCCATTGCCAAAATCCGCACTTTACAAACGTCGCAGGCGACCGCCAATTCTTCCAACCGCTCACGCCGACGAGCAATCAACCAGATTTCATCAGCAGGCGCACCGTTTGCGGTGAGCGCTTTAAAAAAAGATTTTCCCAAACCGGCAGAAGCACCGGTCAAAATAGCTACTGTCATTATTTCCACCTCTTATTCATCATCTGTCACCCTAACGCGACCAGCGCCGTGCGAGTGTTTTTATCTGTTCTGTGAAAGCGGCGATATCCTTGTTGGATATACCACGACTGTTTTTTGCGATTTCCAGCAAACCGGTTGCCGCCGCGACCAACGCTGTATATAACTGTGCGGCACGGTTGTCGGTATGCATCTCTTTCTTGATACGGGTACCGACCGTTTCGTGTTTTTCACCGGTCAGCAAATCGTAACTGCTGCCCGAAAAGGGCGCCACCGCTTCACAACCGAACCGTTCTTTGAGTATTCCGCACAAGGTTTCACACGCAGCCTCATCGCCGTGATTGACAAAAACGGTTTCGGGACGTTTGGTGAAAGCAGAAAACCAAGTAAGCAATCCATTTTGGTCAGCGTGACCGCTGGTGCCGTGCAAACTGAGGATTTCCGCTTGCACTGCAATATCCTCGCCGAAAATGCGCACGGTTTTCGCACCGTCCTGCAACTTTCTGCCCAGCGAATTTTCCGCTTGATAGCCGACGAATAATATGCTATTCTCGGGCTTCCACAAATTGTGTTTCAAGTGATGGCGAATGCGCCCCGCTTCACACATGCCGCTCGCCGAAATAATGACTTTCGGTCGGCTATCGAAATTGATGGCTTTGGAATCATCACTGCTCACCGAAAGAGTAATGCCGTCAAACCAAATGGGGTTGACACCCGCTTGCAACAAAGCAGTGGTTTCTTCATCAAAGCAAACAGGGTCGCACTGCAAGAAAATCTGTGTGGATTCCGCCGCCAGCGGACTGTCCACATAAACGGGGAAGTTACCGTATTTCTGCAACAAACCTTGTTGTTTGCACGCACGAATAGCAAACAGCAGTTCTTGTGTTCTGCCCACTGCGAAGGAGGGGATAATCACACTGCCGCCACGGTCAAACGTGCGGGAAATATAGTCCGCCAGTTCCTCCACTGTGCTACGATGTGCACGATTTTCGTGCAAGCGGTTGCCATAGGTGGATTCCAATACCAGAAAATCCGCTTCCTCTACTGTTTGCGGGTCTTTAATGAGCGGTTGATTGGTGTTACCCACGTCACCGCTGAATGCCACTTTGCGCATTTCATCTCCCTCGGTCAACCACATTTCAATTGCGGCAGAACCAAGTAAATGTCCGATATCGGTAAAGCGAATTTCGACGTTCTCTGCAATCTGATACCGCTCGCCATATTCGCAACGATGGAACAAGCGCAACACACCCAATGCGTCGTTCATATCGTACACCGGTTCAACCGGCGCACAGTTATTACGCTGCGCTTTACGATTTTTCCATTCCGCTTCGGATTCCTGAATATGTGCAGAATCTCGCAACATAATTTCACACAAATCCGCTGTCACGGCAGTGGTATAAATCTTACCCTTAAAGCCGTCCTTATACAACCGCGGCAACATACCCGAATGGTCCACGTGCGCGTGGGTCAAAAACACCGCTTCTATCGCCGATGCCGCCACCGGCAACGGTACGTTTTCAAACACGTCCCGTCCTTGCTCCATGCCGCAGTCCACCAAATACTGTGCACCGCCAACCGTCAGTAGCGTACAACTGCCAGTCACCTCATGTGCCGCGCCGATAAACGTCAGTTTCATACACACACCTCCCACTCATTTCATATTTAGAGTATACCAAAAAAAGACCGCCGTTGCAATGCGTTTCAAAAAATATCAATATTTTGCACCGCGAATTAAATGTTTTGACCCCCTATCTGACCCCCTATTTGACCCCCATAAACACCCTTTTTCATCCTATTTTACCCTATTTTTCCCACCAATAAGCACAAAAGCAAAAATGCCGTAACCCCTTGAAACACAAGGAATTACGGCATTTTTTCTATGGCCCGCCCGGAGGGACACAGCCGCTTTGCGTCTTGCGTCCTTTGCGGCATAGCCGCAGGACTTCGCGGCTATAAACAGTCCGCCGGACTGTTTCTTTCACGCCGCTCACCCTCTCAGGGTTCGAGTCCCTCCTTATAAAAAAAGAGAACACCACCTGTCGGTGATGTTCTCTTTTTCTGGCCCGCCCGGAGGGACTCGAACCCCCAGCCTTTAGAATCGGAATCTACTGCGATATCCAATTTCGCCACGGGCGGATGTTGATAACGCCATTTATTCTACACCATCAACCCATATTTTGCAAGCCTTTCTTTTCGACAACCTGTTTTTTTGCAATCTTGCGAATTTTTTTGTGATTTGCTATGGAAATTTTCGGTAATATGCTTTATACTGTTAAATAGGTACTAACAAAAGGAGTGTGGTTATGTCTATTCAATACAATGCAGAGAAACAATTATTTACTCTCTCCACCAAAAACACCACCATGTCGTTCAGCGTAATCGACCATGGATACCTGTTCAGTCAATATTACGGTAAAAAAATCCGTGAAACCGATTTGATGCGGTTATGGCAACCTGCGACTTCGGGTTTCACCCCGTTGTATGACGGTGCTCCGGATTACCGCTTCGCGCTTGATGCCATCCCCACCGAATATCCGTCCTACGGCGGCGGCGACTACCGTTCTCCCGCCATTGGCGTGGAATTCGAAAACGGTAGCCGTCTTTTAGATTTGGTGTACCAATCCCACACCATCACCGACGGCAACGTCGAACCCGAAGGTTTGCCCGGCCTGTCGGATGCTGACCAGACATTAGAGGTCACCGTTGTGGATAAATTCACCGGTCTTACTGCCGTGTTGCGTTATGTTGTGTTCGAGGACATTGACATCATCGTGCGCAACTCTCGCATCATCAACAACACCGACGCACCCGTGTATATCACACGTGCGCTCAGTGCCAACCTCGACTTGAACGAGGGTAAATACGATATGATTTCGTTGTACGGCGGTCACGCATCTGAACGCCAAATCTGCCGCGAACCGTTACGTCACGGCTCGCAGTCGGTGGGCAGCCGCCGTGGCACCTCCAGCCACTTCCACAACCCCTTTATTGCACTTGCCGCACCGAACGCCACCGAAAACAGTGGCGAAGTGTACGGCGTGTCGTTGGTATACAGCGGTAATTTCATTGCAAGTGCCGATGTGGATACCTGCAACAACATCCGTGTGCAAATCGGTATTAACCCCAATGATTTCCGTTGGAAATTGGAAAAAGGCGAAACCTTCACCACTCCCGAAGCGGTGCTGACCTATTCGGATGCAGGTTTGAACGGCATGTCCCAAAACTTCCACAACGCCATTAAATATCATTTGGGCCACACCAAATTCCGCAACAAAGCACGTCCCATCGTTATCAATAACTGGGAAGCTACCTATTTCGATTTCAACGAAGAAAAACTGCTCGCCCTCATCGAAAGTTGCAGAGGACTGGGTATTGATACCTTCGTTTTGGACGATGGCTGGTTCGGCCATCGTGATGACGACACCACCTCGCTGGGCGACTGGTTCATTGACAAGAAAAAACTGCCCAACGGTTTTACCCCGCTCATCGAAAAATGCGAAGAGCTGGGCATGACTTTCGGCTTGTGGTTTGAACCGGAAATGATTTCCGAAGAAAGCGAATTGTATAAAGCACATCCCGACTGGTGCATGCGTCTGGAAGGCAGACCGTATTGCCGCGGCAGAAACCAGTTGGTGCTGGACCTGTCCCGTGACGATGTGCGTGACTATTTGGAAGAAACCATCAGCGAAATTCTTGCCAACTACCGCATTTCCTACGTCAAATGGGATATGAACCGCAATTTGACCGATGCGTATTCCTCTCTGTTGCCCGCCGACAGACAACCGGAGATTTTCCACCGCTATGTGTTAAACCTCTACAAACTGCTCGGCAACCTGACCGAACGCTTCCCCGATGTGTTGTTTGAGGGCTGTTCGGGCGGAGGCGGTCGATTTGACATGGGTATGCTGTACTATGACCCGCAAATCTGGACCAGTGACAACACCGACGCCATTGAACGACTGAAAATCCAGTACGGCACCTCTCTGGTGTATCCGCCGCAGGCGATGTCTGCGCACGTGTCTGCCTGCCCGAACCATCAGGTGTGGCGTGCTACCCCGTTCTCTACTCGTGCTTCAGTCGCTATGAGCGCTACTTTCGGTTATGAACTCAATCCGCTGTCCTTGTCCGAAGCAGAGCGTGCAGAAATTGCCTCGCAAACGGCTTGGTATCACCAAGTCCAGCCGCTCATTATGGACGGTGATTTCTACCGTATCGAAAGCCCGTTTGAAGAAAACAGCTGTTGCTGGATGACGGTGAGCAAAGATAAATCCTCTGCGATTGTCACTTACGTACAAAAGCTGTACTTCATCTACTGGCACCGCCACATCAAATTGGTCGGTCTCGACCCGCAAGCCACCTATCGTGTCACGCTGGAAAACAACGTGATTGGTGAATGCGGCGGCGACGAATTGATGTATGCCGGTCTCGCCGTTCCGAATTGCTTCGACTTCGGTGTGAAAGTATTTACGCTGGAAAAAATCTGATAAAAACGTACGCTTTTCCGTGCAGGGAAAGCGGGCGTGTTGGGAAAATACAGTTGACTATACGAAGATTTCAGTATACTATAATGGTGAATTTTTAGGAGGTGGTCGTATGTTACTGGCTATCGATATGGGCAACACCAATATCACGGTGGGTGTGTTTGACGGTAAAACCTTGCTGCTCGAATCCCGCCTTTCCACTGAACGCAACAAAATGGGTGACCAATATGCCATTGACCTTTGTAACATCTTTTCCCTCTATCATATAGACCGCACCGCTTTTGACGGCGCGATTATTTCGTCGGTTGTGCCGCCGCTGGACCACGCCATGCGCAAAGCAGTGGAGCAAGCCATCGGTATCCGTCCGTTACAGGTGGGGCCCGGCACCAAAACCGGTATCAATATTCGTATTGACAACCCCGCACAATTGGGCGCCGATTTGTTGGTGGGCGCAGTAGCGGCAGCGGAGAAATATTCCACCCCCTGCATCATCTGGGACTTGGGTACTGCCACCACCGTTTCTGCGCTGGACAAAGACGGCGCATTCCGTGGTGGTGCCATTTTGGCAGGTATTTTTACCTCAATTGACTCATTGAGCAACAGCACCTCGTTATTGCCGCGTATCCGTTTAGAAGCGCCTCCGCGTGCTATCGGTAAAAACACCGTGGAATGTATGCAATCGGGTGTCGTATTCGGTACGGCAGCTTTAATCGACGGCATGTGCGACCGTTTCATGGCGGAATTGGGCGAAGATGCCCACATCATTGCAACCGGCGGCTTAGCACGTGAAGTCGTACCGCATTGCCGACACGCCATTCAATATGACGAACACCTTTTAATGGAAGGTTTACGCCTGATATACGAAAAAAACCGATAAGTCGCAACCGCTTGTGCGGAGCAGTCGCAAGGCGTTCCAGCCAAAAGTCGCTTGCTTCTTATATATTACAAAACGCTGTATCTTTTATGAACAGCAGTGGAGGTTACACGCATGAGAAATCAAAAAATCCTACGCATGGTACAACTCGCCCTGCTCACTGCACTGGTTGTGGTGTTGCAACTGACAGGCACCTTTATCAAAATCGGTCCGCTGCCGCTTTCGTTGGTGTTGGTCCCGATTGTCATAGGTGCGTTTCTGCTCGGCCCCAAAGCAGGTGCATTTTTGGGTGGCGTGTTCGGTGTCATCACTATGGTGGCCGGCATCAGCGGTACCGATGTTTTTTCGTTCTTGCTGTGGAGCGGCAATCCCGTTTGTTTTGTGCTTATCTGCCTGTTAAAAGCTACTTTGGCAGGTTTTGGCGCGGGTTTGATTTACAAAGGGTTAAACAAACTCTTTAGCGGAAAATATCTCACCCTGACCACCGTACTCGCCGCAGTTTGCGCCCCTATTATTAACACCGGTATTTTTGTGTTGGGTATGCTTACCTGCTATTTTGGTACCATGTCCGAACTGCCATCTATGTTCCCCGATGCCTTTGGCGGTTTTGGCAGTGCGTTTGGCGTGGTGTTTATCGGTCTGGCGGGCGTGAATTTCATTGGTGAATTCGCCGTCAACCTCATTCTTTCCCCCGCTGTGGTGCGGGTGGTGGACATTCTGTCGAAAAAAATTGCTCGTTAATTATAACATCGCATCTAAAAGCAGCATTTCCCTTGCCTTTTCGTATATGTCATAAAAATCCGTGAGCGGTAACGGATTTTTCCCGCGCCCAAACTCAATGGTGAAACCGGGGCGTCCGAACTGCTCAATAAACCAGTCTTTAAAGCCCCCGAAAGCGGCACTGCCGGCGGGGGCTGCTACTGTATATCCCGAAGCGGATGCCATAATCTGTGCCATCATGCGGGATGTAGACGGTGTTTTTTCGCCATATTGCCAATAGATTTCCTCCCCTTGCGTATGCAGGGCGGTCACATGACGAAAAGAAATGCGACGACAAAGTGCGCATAGCAATTGCGTTTCGGGTTCACTTTCGGGTTTTGCACCTCGATACCGTCGTGGCGCAGGTGTTTGAGGCATATCCGCACAAACCGTGTCAAACCCCGCATCGAAGTTGTGGTTGATATCCACACCGCGCGCGTTTGCTTGCCACAAACCGGCGATGTCCCCGCCGTTTTCTGCTACGAATTTTGCATATTTTCCGGCGGCTTTACTGCCGGAAAGGGCAATTTCTACGCCATCGGGATTGACTTGCGGAATAAACAGTAATGTTCGTCCCGACAACGCACGCCGCACGTCTACGCCCACCATCGATAACCCATTCTCCAAACAAAAGCACAATTCTTCGCAGAAACGCAACAACAGTAGTGTCGTTATCCATTCCTGTCCGTGAAACGAAGCGGCAAATAACACCCTGCCGTTTTGCCTTTTACCCGGACAATACAACATCAAGCCGTCAATGTCCCGCCCACACAGGCTGCGCCCAAGCGGTATACCACATAAAAACGAATACCGTGCCATCAACTGATGACACATGCGGCACACCGCTTTTGCCGTGGCAAGTTCGGGCTTAATCAGCTCATTCATACTGCTCACCCCTCGTCATACACTATATGTGTCGCAAGGAAAGGAAATGTCATATGAAACTAACCGAAAAAACCATATCCGCTTCGTATATTTTTAAGGGGCGCATCATCAATCTGCGTGTGGATAAAGCAGAGTTACCAAACGGCAACATTGCCGATCGTGAAGTGGTTGAGCATCCCGGAGGTGTGTGCGTCGCCGCATTGACGGAGGACGATTGCCTTTTGTTTGTGCGGCAATTTCGGTATCCGTACGGCGAGGAATTGTTAGAACTGCCTGCGGGAAAACGTGACCCGGGCGAAGAACCGCTTGCCACCGGTAAGCGGGAGCTGAAAGAGGAAACCGGTTGCACCGCCAAACATTTCCGTTCGCTAGGGCGGGTGTATCCTACCCCCGGATATATAGACGAGGTGATTTATCTGTACCTCGCTACCGATTTAACCCAAGGAAAAACCAATCCCGATGAAGATGAATTTTTGGAAAGCGAGAAAATCCCGCTGACCGATGCGGTGCGCATGGTGATGGAAGATACTTTCACCGATGCCAAAACCCAAATTGCTGTGTTGAAAATATGGCAACTGCGTCAAAACGGCGAAATTTAGTATAAAAAAGCCCCCTATGTGCAACATAGGGGGCTTTTTATAACCATTTTACAGTTTCATGGGTTTTGTGTTCCAGATGCGCTCTGCATAATCGCGAATAGAGCGGTCGGAAGCAAAAATACCACTGCGAGCGGTGTTGAGTAACGCCATACGCGCCCATTTCTCTTTTTCGGCATACACCGAGGCAGACAACGCCTGCGCACGACAATAATCTTCAAAGTCCGCCAAGACCATATACGGGTCTTTGCCGGTCAGAGAACCTGCGACCTCCGCATACTGCCTGCCACCAAATCCTTGATACATGAAATCAATTGCACGATGGATGGCGGGGTCTTGCATATAGATTTGATGCGGATTATAGTTGGCTTTGCGTGCCTCTGCTTCGGGGGTGCGCATGCCAAACAGGAAAATATTTTCATCGCCGACAGCCTCGTGGATTTCCACATTGGCGCCGTCCAGCGTGCCCAGCGTGACCGCACCGTTCATCATCAGTTTCATATTACCGGTACCCGAAGCCTCGGTGCCGGCAAGCGAAATCTGTTCACTGATGTCCGCAGCGGGCATCAGCAGTTCTGCCAAGGTAACACGATAGTCTTCCAAATACACCACTTTCAGTTTATCTCTCACAACAGGGTCATTTTCGATCTCTTTCGAGAGTTGACAAATGAAGCGGATAATCTCTTTGGCGAGGTAATAGCCGGGTGCCGATTTCGCACCAAAGATATACGTGCGAGGCGTGAACGGCATATTGGGATTCTCTTTCAAGGTGAGATAGGTGTGCAAAATGTGCAGTGCGTTCAAGTGTTGACGTTTATACTCGTGCAAACGCTTAACCTGTACATCAAACAACGAATCGGGGTCAACGGTGATGCCGTTATTTTCCTTGATATATTTTGCTAACCGCTCTTTGTTGTGCTTTTTAATAGCCATAAAGTCGGCAAGCGCTTTCTTATCATCGGCAAACGCTTCTAACTTTTGCAGTTCGGCAGCATCATACACAAAACCATTACCGATTTTGTCGGTGATATACGCAGTGAGTTCGGGGTTTGCCTGACACAACCAGCGGCGGTGTGCGATACCATTGGTGACGTTCTTGAACTTTTCAGGGGACACCGCAAAGGTTTCAGGGAACACCGTTTCCTTAACAATTTCACTGTGCAGTTTAGAAACGCCGTTGATCGAATGACACACGGCAACACACAGGTTTGCCATTTTCACCTGACCGTAGCTGATAATTGCCATGCGGCTAACCATATCGGCGTTGCCACCGGTTTTCTCCATCATTTTTGCGCTGTAACGGTCATTGATTTCACGAACAATTTGATAAATACGCGGCAATCTGCTGCTGAACAAATCTTCCGGCCAACATTCAAGTGCTTCCGCCATAACCGTGTGATTGGTGTACGCAAAAGTCTTTTCGATGATGGCATAAGCGGCATCCCAACTATATCCGCATTCATCCAACAAAATACGCATCAGCTCAGGGATAGCAAGGGTCGGATGGGTATCGTTAATATGAATAGCGGCCATTTCAGGCAGGTTATCCATCGTGCCATACTGTTCCAGATGACGACGCACAATGTCTTGAATGGATGCGGAAACAAGGAAATACTGCTGCGACAAACGCAACGACTTACCCTCGCGATGATTGTCTGCAGGGTACAGCACCTGCGTGATGACTTCCGCCATCGCCTTTTGCTCCATAGCGCGCATATACTCGCCTTGATTAAACAAAGACATGTCCATGCCGGGAGCGGTAGAACGCCACAAGCGCAAAGTGGAAATCGCCTTGCCGTCCTTGCCCGCAACCATCAAATCATACGGTTGTGCAATCACAACGGTAGCATTGTCGTGTTCAATGTGGTGGAAGCCGTTGTCCCACCACTCGCGAATGTTGCCGTCAAAACGCACCTCTTTCGCAAGTTCAGGGCGCGGCAACAACCAGCTTTCGCCGCCGGGCAACCAAAAATCAGGCATTTCGGTCTGCCAACCATCCACCAGTTTCTGACGGAAAATGCCATATTCGTATAAGAGGGAATAGCCGATAGCGGGCATCGCATTGGTCGCAAGACCATCGAGGAAACACGCCGCCAAACGCCCCAAACCACCGTTACCCAAACCGGCATCCGGTTCCAATTCGAACAGAGCGTCCAGTTTCACACCGTATTCCCGCAAAACAGAAGCGGCATCATCGGTGAGATTAAGGTTATATAAAGTGTTTTTGAGAGAGCGGCCCATCAAAAACTCCATGCACAGATAATACACCTGTTTTGCATCCTGTTTGTGTGCCTTGGAAATGTACCCCACGCGGCTCTCCCGCATGGTGTCCCGCAAAACCAAAACGAGCGCATTATAAAAATGCTCATTGGTGGCATTTTCGGGTTGTACCGAGAAATTGTGCAGCAATTTCGTCTGCAACGCTTCCCGCAATTCTTTTTTTGTCATGAAAATCCCTCCATTCAGGTTCTATTACAGTATAGCCTATATCAGCACGCTTTGCAACCTCTTTTTTTGGGCATATTCAACAATTTTTTGAACAAAAAGTTGTTATTTTAGATTTTTATATACTTTTTGCACAAAAAATAACCGTATTCACGCCATGAACAAACCCAGAGAGAAAGCAACCGACGATACACCGCATCCAAAAAGGCATTGACAATCCTTTTTTGAGCAGTTATAATAAATGGCAGTTCGAATTTCTCTGATATGGAGAGTTGTCCGAGTGGTCGAAGGTGCAGCACTCGAAATGCTGTGTGGGGAAACCCACCTAGGGTTCGAATCCCTAACTCTCCGCCAAAAGAACAAGGTACCCTTTTTGGGTGCCTTGTTCTTTTTTTGTGAGCAGTAGATATGATAACCCTCGCATTCCGTCAGGAATGCCGGGGTTTTGCGAGCAGAGACTTGGGCTTTGCTCACATTTAGCGCAAAACCGGGTTCAGAATCCCTAACTCTCCGCCAAAATGAAAACAGCAGGCTGAAAGAGCCTGCTGTTTTTTGTTTTTTATTGCATGAATTTATCCATTTCCTTGGAAATTTTTTGCATGGATACATAAACATCTGCATCCATCGGCGCAACCTCAGCGGTAATCCAGTCATCATAACCGATTTCTTTGAGCGAAGCCATCAATTTTTTTAAAATCAAGGTCGCCCTCGTTCAAATTCACAAAACCGCTCATATCGCCCACTTCAATTTTGAAGTCTTTGACGTGCACTTTTTTGATGCGATTGCCCAAAATCTTAACCCAATGGTCGGGATAACCGGCAAACAACACGTTGCCCGCATCAAAATACGAGCCGACATACGGACTATCGACTTTATCAATAAAATCGCGCATTTCCATCGGAGACAGCAAAAAGCGATTCCACACATTTTCCATGCCGATTGCAACCTTTTTGCTTTCTGCATACGGCGCCAGCTTTTTCATCGCCGCCAAAGCACGTTCATATACCACATCATATTCCACGATATCAAAATTGGGGTCCCACGGACAATTAACGGCACCCGGAACCACCAAAACGGTATCGCAACCAAGATGCGCCGCAATATCAATTTCCTTTTTCACCAAACGCTCGGCATGTTCACGTACCTGCGCATCGTCGGAAGAATGGCAAACATCAAAAAACATGCCGCAAGCAATGCTATACAGTTCTATGTTATACTTTTTCGCCAAATCCTTAATGACATCCAATTGTTCGGTGGTGATATCTTCGTTAATGCCCGAACTGCCAAGTGCCAATTCAACACCGTCAAATCCCGCTTTGGAAGCTGCATCAAAGCACGTTTCGAGCGCGCAATCTCCGGGAAACACCCAAATACTCGTACCTTTTTTCGTTCTTAAGCCCTCCATAATCCATTTTGATATACTATCCAATGGATATCTACTTAAATTATACAACTTTTCACCGAGAATGCAATATTTCCCTTGCGAAAAAGCAACTATTTTTTTCAACTTCTCAAACGTTTGGTGTGTCGCAAATCGCCTTGTCAAACGCCCGTGGATATGTTATACTTTCCATATACTGATTTTTGATGCTAAATGAAAGGACGGATACGCTATGCTACACTGTATTTTGGGCCGCAGCGGCAGTGGTAAAACCGCACATATTTTCCGCGCACTGCAACAAGCGGTGGAGGCACAGCCATCCCGTCCGCTGATTTTGCTCGTGCCCGAGCAATTTTCATTCGAAAGCGAGCGCGCTTTGTTGCAACAATTAGGGGTTAGGCAAGCGGCAAAGGTGCAGGTGCTCAGTTTCACACGACTCGCCAACCGTGTTTTCAGAGAAACGGGTGGTATTGCCGTGCCCGTTATGGACGACGTCACCCGCGTGTTGATGATGAGTCGTGCTTTGGAGTTGCATCACTCCCCCGAAAACACGGATAGCGAAAAACCCCGTGCCTACGACACCGGCTATGTTTCCTCTCTGCTAGCACTGTGCGGCGAATGCAAACAATGTGCGGTCACTCCACGTTTGTTGCGTGCAACGGCAGAAAATATGCCCGCACAAACTCTCAAAACGAAGCTCACAGACCTCGCTTCTATCTTTGAGATATACGAAGGCCTTACCCAAAGCAGCGGCATTGACCCCGAAGACACGCTTCGTATTTTAGCGGACAAACTGCCGGACAGCCATCTGTTTGACGGCGCGCAAATTTTCGTGGACGGTTTCAAAGGTTTCACTGCGGTGGAACTGGATATTCTCGGCTTGCTGTTACAAAAAGCAGATATGTACGTTTCGCTTTGTACCGACCGTGTCGCACCCGACGGAGATACGGTGGATTGCGGGTTGTTTGCGCCTGTCAACCGCTCACTGCGACAACTGTATCAACTGGCAGAACAACAAAACATTACCATAGAAAAACCCACTATGCTCACCGAAAATCACCGTGCGGCGCATCCCGCTCTGCGTGCTTTGGAGGCGGGCGCCTTTTCGCCGCGCGCCACCATATACGAACAACCGCAAGAAGCAGTGCGGGTGATGGCATGCGAGGATATACATACAGAATGTACAGCACTTTCCCGTGTCATACGACACGCCCTGCGTACACAGGAACTGCGTGCAGGTGATATTGCTGTTATTGTACGTAACCTGAGCGAATATACGGGAATTTTGGATACTGCTCTTGCACGTGCAGATATTCCGTTTTATATGGATAGTGCGGCGGATATTTACACCATGCCGCTCGTGTCTTTGTGCACCCATGCGTTGCGAATCTGTGTCAGCGGATATCAAGCGGATGCCGTTTTATCCTTGCTGAAAACCGATTTGATGCCGTTTGACACATTGGAAATTTCCACATTGGAAAACTATATCTTCACTTGGCGCATTGACGGCAAACGTTTCGAAAAACCGTTCACCGCCAACCCCGCAGGATTAACCGAATGGCGCAAAGCAGATACCGCATTGTTGCGCGATTTAGAGGAGATGCGCCGCCGTATTATAAAACCGCTTACCACTTTGAAAGCTGCGCTTGGTGATAAACCCGACGGCGCAACGTTTGCCGCCGCTATGTATGCGTTTCTCACCGACCCTGCGGTTGCCGCCGACAAGGGCGTGCGCCGTTTATACGAACAATTGGAACAGGCGGGCGAACCGCACCTTGCCACACAAACGGCGAAAGTATGGGATCTGGTGATGGATATATTAGACCGCTTTGCCGTTGTCTTTAAGGATGACCGCCAAACCGACAAACAGTATGCGGAATTGTTCCACCGCGCCGCAGGACTTTGCCGTTTGCCGTCCATTCCGCAAGGGTTGGACGCAGTACAAGTAGGCAGTGCCGACCACGTGCGGTTACAATCTCCCAAAATGGTGTGCATCCTCGGCGCAAACGAGGGTGTGTTTCCCGCTTATCCTGCTGAGGGTAACCTTTTGTCCGACCATGAACGCAGCATGTTGGAGGAAAGCGGCTTGTTTTTGTCCGCCAACCGTCTGCAAAAAGCGGCACAAGAGCGTTTTTATGCCTACACCGCCCTCGCTGCACCTACCGATACACTGTATATTTCCTACACCCACACCCGTGGTGGTGCACCCGCCTATCCGTCCGCACTGGTGCAGTCGGTGTGTAACGTTTTCCCGCAATTGAAAACCGAAACTTTTGCGCCGTATGACCAACACCAAATCGAATCTGCCGGCGAAGCGTTAGATGCGCTTGCGGCTGCCTATTCCTCTAAAAACACCGCCGACAACACCCTTTACGAAACCTTGCGGGAGTTGTCGGATACGGCGTTGCCGTTGCAAGTGATGGCGCGTGCCGCCGACCGACAGCCGCACCAGCTGAATACCGCATCGGCAAAACAGTTATTCGGTACCGATATGCAGCTATCCGCCAGTCAAGCGGATACATTCTATCGCTGTCATTTTCAATATTTCTGTCGCTATGGTCTGCGGTTGCAACCACGACGTATAGCCGATATAGATGCGTCCATTTTCGGCACATTCTCACATTACATCATGGAAACGCTGTTGCCGGAATACGTTTCCGATACCGCACCCGCACCGCGAGATATTCCCGCTTTGCAAGCGCGTATCCACGAAGCGTTGTTTGCCTATGTAGAAAACGAAATGGGTGGTTTTGCGGATAAACCCGCACGTTTCCGCTATTTACTGTCTTTGGTGGAGCGCACCTGTTTTTCGCTTTTGTGGTTTGCCATCAACGAAATTGCACAAAGCCGCTTCAAACCCGCTGACTATGAACTGGTAGTGGGACAAGGCGGCATCCCCTCTCCCACCCTCCAACACGCCGACGGCAGTATTTCCATTGTCGGTAAAATCGACCGCGTGGATATTTATCGCCGCGAGGATACCGTATTCGTGCGGGTGGTGGATTATAAAACCGGCTCAAAAGAATTCAAACTGCACGAACTGCCGTATGGCATCAATATGCAAATGTTGTTATATCTGTTTGCGGTGTGCGGCAACGGTCATGCGCATTTGGATGCTAAAACCACCGCACCTGCGGGTATTTTGTATATGCCCGCCAAGGATATCACGCTCAAAAACACCCGTGCACCGTTAGACGAGAGTCGTTTGCAACTGATGCGCATGAACGGTCTTTTGTTGCGAGATGCAGATGTGCTCACCGCAATGGAAGCGGACGGTGCGGGCGTGTTCATTCCCGCCACCGTAGAGGATAATCTAATCGGGAAAAACAGCGATGTTGTGTCACGGCGGGATTTTGAAAACATCCGCCGACTCACCGAAACATTATTGGTGAATATGGCGGAAAATTTGCTGGCGGGCGACGTCGCCGCCGTGCCTACGGGGGACGACCGCTTGCCGTGTGAATACTGTGATTTTAAAACGGTGTGCGGCAGAAAACAAAACGACCCCGCCCGCGTCATGGAAAAGAAAAAAGACGTGGACGTATTGGCACAAATCGAGCAACAAGGAGGGGGAAGCGATGGGGATGCGTAAATGGACGCCCGCGCAACAGCATTGTATCGATGCGCGTGGCGGCGATCTGCTTATCTCCGCTGCCGCCGGTTCGGGTAAAACCTCCGTGTTGGTGGAAAGGGTGGTGCGTCGCATCACCGACCCTCACAATCCCGTAGACATTGACCGTCTTCTGATTGTGACCTTTACCAAGGCAGCGGCCGCCGAAATGAAACAACGCCTGTTCGCTCGTCTCAATGACTTTATCGCAAACGACCCGCATAACGTGCGTTTGCAACGCCAACAAATGTTGTTGCCTACCGCACCCATTTCCACTATCGACGGTTTTTGCACGGCGTTTTTGCGGGAACATTTTGATAAATGCGACCTGTCTCCCCGCTTTTCCATTGCGGAAGAAACGGTTGTGCGCACGCTGAAAAACGAGGCGTTGGAAGAAACACTGGAAATCTTTTACGCCGCAGGTGAAGACGGGTTTTTGCAACTGTGCGACCTACTCAACGGACGGCGAGACGACAGCGGTGTAAAACAAGCTGTTTTGCGCACCTATGACTATATTTCTGCGCAAGCGTTCCCTTTACAGTGGCTGAAAAATGCTTGTGCGCTGCCCGACACACCCTTAGGAGAAACGGTGTGGGGTAAAGAAATTCGCCGCTTCACAGCGGAGCTGCTGCAATTTTTGGGCGATATCTGCGCCAAAGCAGCAACACCGTTTGCCGTATGCGATAAAGCGGCGGTGTATTATGCACGCTTACAAGCAGATATACAACTGATTAAGCAAGCCGCTCTGTTCGTAGCGGATACACAAAACACATGGGACAGTTGCATCCGCACGCTCACAGCGGCAGTGCCCGACCGTCTGCCTGTCGCAAAAGGACTGGATGTAGAAAATGCCGCCGTGGTGAAAGATATCTGGACTTTGGTGCGCAAAAATATCCGTGAAAAGCTGTTGGAATTGTTTGGCGAAAGCGAAACGGGAGCGGTAGCCGCATTGCAGGAAACTGCTCCCAAACTGCAAGCATTGTGCGCGCTGGTGGAGTTGTTCACCGAGCGATATACCGCAAAGAAAAAAGAAAAACAATTGCTGGATTTTGGCGATTTGGAACATTTAACACTGGAATTGCTGTGCGACCCCAACACCGGTGAGGCTACCCGGCTCGCCAAAGAAGCGGGCACACGATATACCGAAATTCTCGTAGACGAGTATCAAGATACCAATGCCGTACAAGACACCATTTTTCGTATGCTCAGTCATGCGGAAAACACCTGTTTTTACGTAGGCGACGTCAAACAGAGCATCTACGGTTTCCGACAGGCAATGCCGGAGATTTTTATGCAGAAAAAGGAAAGTTTTGCACCGTTTGACAGCAAAACCTATCCCGCCTATATCACGCTGGGTGACAATTTCCGTTCCCGCAAAGAAGTTACCGACACAGTGAATTTTGTGTTCCGTCAGTTGATGAGCAAATCGTTTTGCGGGTTGGAATACAAAGATGAAGCGTTACACCCCGCCAACACTGCCTATCCACCCGCACCGATGCAAACCGAAGCGTTACTGCTGGATACCCCTTATTCCGAAAAAGAATGCAGCAGTGATGTTTTGGAAGCACGCATCATTGCATCACGCATTTTTGCGCTGTTACAAGACGGCACGGTGACCGAAAACGGTGTCACACGTCCCGTCAAACTGCGGGATATTTGTATTTTGTTGCGTTCACGCGGCACACATGCGCCCGCACTTGCCGCAGAATTGACACGTTTAGGGATTCCCTGCACTACCGACGGCGGCGTGCCGTTCTTTGAGGCAGCGGAAGTGCAAACCGCACTCGCAGTTTTACGAGCGGTGGACAATCCGTTGCGGGATATTCCGTTGGCGGCGGTACTGTTATCTCCGCTTGGCGGATTTTCCGCAAACGACCTGGCAGATATACGGCTTATCGGCAAAGAAAGTGCCAAACGCCCCTCGCTATACAGCGCACTGTTATGTACTGCGCAAAGCGAAGTCGCCTCCCCCGCTCTCAAACAGCAGGTGGCGGCATTCCTCGAATGGTTACAGCATTTTCGACGTTTGGCAGTATCTCTCACCGCTGATAATTTGTTGCTTCGATTACTGGAAGACACCGGTATGCGACATCTTGCCGCCATGCAAGAAAACGGTGAAATGTGTACCGAAAACTTGCACATGCTATTCAGACTGGCACGTGATTTCGATCGTGGCAATTTCAGAGGATTAACTGCTTTTGTGCGATATGTTGACCGTTTGGAAGAGGAGAAAAAAGAGTTTACCACGTCACCGTTAGGTGCGGGCGGAAACGATGCCGTGTCCATTATGACCATGCACAGTTCCAAGGGGCTCGAATTCCCCATCGTGTTTTTGGCGCATCTGATGGGCAATTTCAACGAGGAAGACACCACCAAGCGTTTATTATTACACGGCGCAACGGGTGCCGCAGTCAGCGGATACGACCCCGACACCATGAGCACCTACCGCACCGTTTCACAAAACGGTGTCATCACCGCCATGCGCCGCACCGCAGCGGCAGAGGAACTGCGGTTGCTGTATGTCGCCATGACCCGTGCAAAAGAGAAGCTTATCACGGTTTTCGTAAAGAAAAATCTCACAAATCGTATTCGAAAACTGGCTTCTTTCCTGCCGTGTGATGAACAATTGAGTGCACCGCATCTACTATCACTGAACAGCTTGGGCGACTGGCTATTGTCGGCATTTTTACGGCATCCGGATGGACGTACTCTGCGTAACATGACCACCGACCCTTATATCCCCACCTTATCGGAAGACAGCGCACTTATCTGTCGGGTATACACCCCCGACATGCTATCCGACACCCCCAGGGGAACCGTGCAAGCCGACACGAAATACGTCGACCCGCAATCTGCGGCATCGCTCAAAGAGCGTTTGCGTTATCAATATCCGTATGCGGCACTGCACACCGTGCCGGTTAAAATTGCGGCATCCGCACTCGCAAACCACGAACACGACAGTGCTTTCGTCGCTTCTCACCGTCCCGCATTTTTATCGGCGAGCGGGCTTACCCCTGCCGAACGTGGCACTGCCATGCACACCTTTATGCAGTTTGCCGATTACGCCACGGCGGCTCAAAACGCCGAATCGGAAGCCGATCGTTTGGAGCACGAGGGCTTTCTCACCACGGAGGCACGACAATCGCTCGATTTGGAACGTATCCGCCGTTTCTTTGCAAGTCCCCTCTACAAGCGAATATGTAACGCACACACTGTATACCGTGAATATGCGTTTACAGTGCCGTTGGCGGCGGGCATATTTGACAACACCCTGCCGCAATATCTGCAAAACGAAACGTTGGTGGTGCAAGGTATTGCCGACTGCGTATTCGAGGAAGATGGCGGGTTGGTGATTGTGGATTACAAAACCGACCGTGTGAAAGATGCCGCCCAGTTGCGTACATTATACGCCAAACAACTCGAAATCTACCGTGATGCACTCGAAAAAACGTTAGGGTTACCTGTCAAAGAAACCCTTTTATACGCTTTCCATCTGAACGAAACCATCTCGGTATAAACAAAAATCCCCTCACGACAGTTTTTCGTCGTAAGGGGATTTTTTATAGTTTTTAAGCTTTGCCGTGTAAAACGGTCTCCGCTTGCGCAATGAGTGCTGCAGCGAGCGCTTGCGCCTCGGCCTCGGTAGCACCGGTAGCGGTAACATACGCTTTGATTTTCGGCTCGGTGCCGGACGGACGGAAAATCACGCTTGCACCATCTTCGAGCGAGAAGGTCAACACGTTGGATTTGGGCAGTTTCAACACTGCTTTTTCGCCGGTGGCATAGTCAAGCATATACGATTCTTGATAATCCGCAAACGCCACCACCTGTTTGCCCGCAAATGTGGTCGGACGGTTATCACGCAGTCCTTGCATCAAATCTGCCATAATCTGCATACCGTCAGCGCCTTCAAACTCGGCGTTTGCCAGTTGGTGCACATAATAACCATGTTCCTCGCACAAAGCTGCATACACCTGCAACAGACTTTGATTTTGTTTTTTATAATATGCCGCCATCTCACAGATGAGCATGGAAGCAACCACCGCATCTTTATCACGCACATACGTGCCCGCAAGATACCCGTAGCTTTCTTCAAAGCCGAATACATATCGCTCGGATTGTCCTGCGGCTTCCAGCAAACCGATTTGTTCGCCGATATATTTAAATCCGGTCAGTAAATTGCGCATTTGACAACCATATTTTTCAGCAATACGCATCGCCAAATCCGTGGTAACGATGGATTTAACCACCACCGGATCTTGCGGCAACGTGCCCGCCGCTTTTTTGCAGGACAGAATATAGTTGAGCAACAAACAACCCACGGCATTGCCGCTCATCAGCACGTATTCGCCGTTTTCATCTCTGACGGCAATGCCCACACGGTCGGCATCAGGGTCGGTGGCAAGCAAAATGTCAGGTTGTTCTTTTTTGGCGAGTTCCAACGCACATTCAAACGCCTGACGGATTTCGGGGTTGGGATACGGTGCGGTGGGGAAATTGCCGTCGGGCAACTCTTGTTCTTTGACCACAGCCACATTGTTGATACCAATGCGTTTGAGAATATCCCGTACCGGCACATTGCCGGTACCATTCAAGGGCGTATATACCACTTTGAGCGGCACGTCCTTGCAAAGACCCTCGTTGACCTGCTGTTTGAGCACCTCTTGCATATAGTTTTCGAGCAAGCTGTCGTCAATTTCAACGATGGTGCCATTTGCTACTGCTTGTGCATACGGCATCGCTTTGACATCATCAAACATATCCACTTTGCGAATGCAATCGGTCACTGCCGCCGCATCCGCATCGGTCATCTGACAACCGTCTGCACCATAGCATTTATAGCCATTGTATTTAGCAGGGTTATGACTGGCGGTCACCATAATACCCGACTGGCATTTGAGCGCACGCACCGCATAAGACAGTACGGGGGTGGGCTCTAATTGCGGGAAAATGTATGCCCGAACACCGTTTGCAGCCAAATTTTCCGCCGCCGCACGTGCAAATTCTGTAGACTTGATACGCGAATCATACGCAATTGCCACTGCGGGCACTTCATATTTCGCGTTTAGATAGTCGCAAAGACCTTGCGTGGCCTTGCGCACCGTATGCACGTTCATTCGATTGGTTCCTGCACCGATAACGCCGCGCAAACCCGCCGTACCGAATTCCAGTTCCTTATAAAAACGGTCATATATAGCAGCCTCATCCGCCGCCACGGCTTTTAATTCGTTTTGTATGTCAGCATCCTCGGTGGCAAGTTGCATCCACCGTTCATAATTTTTCATCACATCTGTTTTCATAACGCATCTCCTTCACTGATAAGGTGATAATCATATTTTACCGCAAATCTCCCGCTTTGTAAAGTAAAAACACGTCGAAAACCGCACAAAAGATTGCGTGACACAGCCCGTGCAAATAATAGTTGATTATTTTATAAAAAAGTGCTATACTATGTGAGAATGTGTTCAAAACTTTACGTATCGGGAGGGTAAAAAAGTGAAACGCCTTGCATGTGTGTGTTGTTGCCTTTTGTTGTGCTGCACATTTGTGGGCTGCCACCGTTTGCCCGCACAAGTTTCTTCTGATGAACCGATTGGTACCGTAACCGACACCCCGTCGGGCACTGTAACACTTGCGTTTAACGAGGAGGATACTTTAAATCCCTTTGCCGTCAAAACGGCATTGAACGCATCTCTCAGTACACTTTTATATGACAGTTTGGTGACTGTCGATGCGGAATTTATGCCACAAAACAGCATGGCGACGGTGCTACAAACCGACCCGACCCATCTGGTCGCAACTCTTAAAAACGACCTGCGGTTTTCGGATGGTACTGCCGTGAGTGCCGCCGATGTGGTATACGCTTTCGAATGTGCGAAAGCATCCGACACATACGGCACACGGTTAGAAAACTTTACCGATGCCAAAGCCCAAGGCGATACGGTGACGTTCACTTTGCGGGAATCGGATATATATGCCGCAGCAAATCTGCATTTCCCCATCATCAAAAAGGGAACGGCAACCACCGATGCGGCACACGCACCAATCGGCAGTGGCGCATACGTTTACGATGCCGATGCGAAATTCCTTACCCGCAACCCGCATCACAAAGGCGAAACGGAGATGCAAACCATTTCGCTGGTGCATCTGGTGAGCGATGCCGCAATGGTGCAAGCGCTCGAAAACGGCACCATTCAATACATGTATGACGATTTGAGCAGTGGGGATATTCCCCGCACCTCTTTGCAAAACAAAGCGGTGGATTTGACACAACTGGTGTATATCGGGGTCAACCACCGACATCCTTTACTGAACACTGTTGCCTATCGCAAAGCGTTATCTGCGGCAGTTGACCGCACCGCTATCGCTTCTGCGGCATACGCAGGGCGTGCACTACCCGCCGATTCTCCTTTCCATCCCAAATGGAAGAAAACAGCCGGGCTCAGTTGTATCGCCACCGGTGCGCAAGCCGATGCTTTGCAGGTGCTGGTGGAAGAGGCGCTTACCACCACTACCACGGTTGCACAAACAAGCGACACCACCGTGCCTGCCGTGACCACAACAACGGCAACGCAAAACGAGGCACAGAGTTTTTCCCTCATCTATCCTAACGGCAACAACTGTCGTGAAGCGGCTGTCAAGATGCTAACGGCGCAATTCGCCGCCGCGGGCATCACCGTCGTTCCGACACCATTGTCGTTTGAAGCATATACCAATCGCCTGCAAGCCGGTGATTTTGACTTGTATCTGGGCGAAATTCGTTTGACACCCAACATGGATTTGTCCCCGCTGTTGCAAGCGGGAGGCAATGCCGCTTACGGCATCGATACCGCCTCACCCGCCTCGACGGCATACGCCGCTTGTAAAAACGGCAGCGGTACCGCAGCCATGTTTGTCACCGCTTTCGGTGAGCAGATGCCATATATCCCACTGCTTTGGCGGCAGGGTATGGTGGCATGTGCAGATTCCTTTGTCGCTATCACGCCCGTCGCTTATGACCTTTTCAACGGCGTGTTAAAACCCATTGTTTAATGTTCCCCAAAGAAAGGTGTGTAGTTTTATGATTCGTATTGAAAAACAACTCGGAACCGTGGAAATTTCTCAAGAATATTTCCGTTACTTGATTGGTAACGCTGTTTCGGATTGCTACGGCGTCACTGCCATGGTGAAAACAGGTGCCCGCCAAGGCATTCGTTCCTTGTTCTCCAAAAAAGACCATGCGGACGACGGCGTTTTGGTGCGCAGTGCCGGTTCTAAATTGGTGGTTGACCTGCACATTTCGGTCATCCACGGCATGAATATCCCCGCGATTGCAAAAAGCATTGTCAACAAGGTGCGCTTCACCATCGAAGAAGCAACCGGTTTGCAGGTTAAAAAAGTCAATGTGTTCATTGACAACATGAAAGCAGAGTAAGGAGTACATTCATGATACAAGGACAACTTTTACGGGATGCCATGATTTCGGCATCTAACCGTCTTTCCTCCGTTAAACAAGCGGTGGATGCGCTCAACGTTTTCCCTGTGCCGGACGGCGATACCGGCACCAATATGTCCATGACGTTTTCTGCGGGCGCGCGTGAACTCGCCCGCCTGCAAGACCCCACCGTTTCGCAGGTGGCAGACGCTGCGGCATCTGCACTGTTGCGTGGTGCGAGAGGTAACTCGGGCGTTATTCTCTCCCTTTTATTCCGTGGTTTTTCCAAAGGGTTAAAAGGCAAAACCGAGGCGGATGGCGCTGACCTCGCCAATGCGTTAACGCTGGGTGTAGAAGCGGCTTATAAAGCGGTTATGAAGCCCACCGAAGGCACCATTCTGACCGTTGCACGTGAAGCGGCGGCGGCAGGTGTAGCATTTGCCCAAAACGATGCTGACCCGCTCAACGTGTGGGATGCCATTTGTGAAGAAGCAGACGCTTCTCTGGAGCGTACCCCCGATTTGTTGCCCGCACTGAAAAAAGCGGGTGTTGTGGATGCGGGCGGTAAAGGCTTCTGCGTAGTTATCCGCGAAATGCAAGCGGTTTTCAAAGGTGAGCCCGTGTTTGACGACGGTTCTGCTACTGTTGTCACACAGACTGCCGAAAGTTCCAACAATCCCGTGGGCAGTTTTGATGCGGAGATTACCTTTGCCTATTGCACCGAATTTATCGTGCAACGTGAAAAGGGAAACACCCGTGACCCGCTGTCCTTGCGTGCGTATCTTGAATCCATCGGCGACTGCGTCGTAGTGGTGGATGATGAAGAAATCATCAAAGTGCACGTGCATACCAACGACCCCGGCAATGCGTTGCAAGAAGGCTTGAAATTCGGTCAGTTTGAAACCGTTAAAGTGGAGAACATGCGTCTGCAACATGAAAACGCCGGTTGGGTGGGCGATGACGCCGAAGGCGAACAAGTACCGCAATTTGAACGTGCTGAGCCTGAAAAACCCTATGGCTTCGTGGCAGTTGCCGCAGGCGATGGCCTTGCTTCCCTGTTCACCGATTTGGGTTGCGACCACGTGGTATCGGGCGGTCAGACCATGAACCCCTCCACCGACGATATTTTACGGGCCATTGAAGCTACTCCTGCTAATCTGGTATACGTGTTACCTAACAACAAAAACATCATCCTCGCCGCCGAGCAGGCGATTCCGCTCGCCGACCGTGAGGTGCGTGTATTGCCCACCCGTACCATCCCGCAGGGCATCTCCTCCATGCTGGTGTTCGATCCCGATGCGTCTGTTGAGGACAACCTGGTGAACATGCGTGGTGCGTACGAATCGGTGTCCAGTGGTTCTCTGACCTTTGCGGCAAGAGACAGTGATTTTGAAGGACACGATATTCACGAAGGCGATATTCTCGCGATGGATAACGGCAAGTTGGCTTTTGTGGATGACGACGTCACCCATGCGGCTGTCAAACTGGCGAAAAACATTTATAACGCACGCCGTTTGTCCGGAAAAGACACCAGCTTCATCACGGTGATTTCCGGCGCGGACGTCACCGATGAAGATGCGGCGCAGGTTGCTGCCGCCATCCAAGAAAAAGTAGGCAACAAGGTGGATGTCACCGTGGTGCCCGGCGGTCAACCGGTGTACTACTACTTCCTTTCTTTGGAATAAAACAAAAACAAGGGCGGCGAACAGCCGCCCTTTATAACTGGTATGAGTTTTAAATACTAACTTTAGGTGATACTATGAAAATCTTATGTGTCGGCGACGTGGTCGGCGGTGCGGGTTGTCGCCATTTGCAAGCAACACTCCCGCAAATCAAACGGCAATACGGTGTAGACGTGTGTATCGTCAACGGCGAAAACGCTGCCGACGGCAACGGTATCACACCGCATGCCGCCAATGAAATTTTTGATGCCGGTGCTGACGTCATCACCGGCGGTAACCACACATTTCGCCGTCCCGAATGTATGGACATGTTGGATGAAACCCCCGCGATGCTTCGTCCGGCCAACTTCCCCGAAGGCGCTGTGGGCAGCGGACTTACGATTGTTGACCGCGGCAAATATGCCGTTGCCGTCATCAATTTGATGGGGCAGGTGTATATGGACGCCGTGGATAATCCGTTTTTTGCACTGGATCGCTTGCTGAAGCAAGCGGGCAATCCAAAATTTTGCATCGTGGACTTTCACGCCGAAGCGACCGCCGAGAAAAAAGCTCTCGCTTTTTATGCGGACGGCAAAATTT
Source organism: Acutalibacteraceae bacterium (assembly GCA_045634325.1). Lineage (GTDB taxonomy): Bacteria > Bacillota > Clostridia > Oscillospirales > Acutalibacteraceae > URNF01. The sequence goes on from JAZRAA010000034.1 coordinate 120,372, forward strand.
CAGCGTTGTTTGGCACACACACCCACGTGCAAACCGCAGATGAACAAATTCTGCCAAACGGAACGGGATATATTACCGATGTCGGCATGACCGGTCCCGCTTTGTCGGTGCTGGGCGTCAAACCCGAACTGTCTATTGCTCGTATCCGCAGCAAACTACCGATACGGTTCCAAAACGCCGACGGCGATTGCCGTATGGATGCTGTTCTGTTCACTTTGGACGATGCAAGCGGGAAAACCGTTGCGATTAAAAGATTGCAAATCTAATAAGGAGATACATGTGATGCGTGACGATATTACCAGTATTCCGATAAGCGAAGTTTTTGAACCGAAAGATGGTTGTCCCGTTTGCCGTCTCAATGATATGTTGCATGAACGGCTGGCAACCTATATCACCGGCGCCGCAATGATGGAACCGGATATTCGCCAGATGACCAATCGTCTGGGGTTCTGTAACCGCCATTTTAAAAGTCTGTTGAAACAACAAAAACGTCTGCCGCTCGCCTTGATGGTGGAAAGCCATTTGGCAGAAGTTGAAAAAACCGCTTTTGCTAACGGACTTGGCAACAAACCTAAAAAAATGAAAGATGCGGGCAACCCCACTTGCTATATGTGCGAACACATTGACCGCAATATGCAACATTTTATTTCTAACATCTGTCATGTGTGGGAAAAGGAAGAAGATTTTCGTAAACTGTATGCGGAACAACCCTTCTTCTGCTTGCCTCACAGCCGTATGCTCACTGCCACGGCGGCGCAGTTGCCACGCAAACATCAAGCGACATTCATCAAACAGACGGCTGAATGCACCCATCGTTATCTGCAAACGTTACAAGAAGACGTATCCCATTTTTGTAAGATGTTTGATTACCGCAATAACACCCCCGACAAAGATTGGGGGAATTCCAAAGACTCCATTGAGCGCACCATTCAGTTTTTAACAGGTGAATCAGCCGAATAAGAATACAAAAAAAGCACCGCTTACGCGGTGCTTTTTTATACGTTTTTATTCGGTTTCCTGTGTTGCAGTGGTGTTTGTGGTTTGAGCAGTGCCACCGGTAGTGGTGGTGACGGTTGTGCCGGTGATACCCAAAGCCGACCGCACGGCAGTCAATGCGGCTTGTAATTGGTCATCTTGTTCATCCGCAATAATGCCAATACGTTTCGCTTTATACGCACTCATCGGAACAACTTTCGTGGGGGTGATACCCACGCCTTCAATAGAGCCGCCACGAATGAGCGAAATCTCGCCCACTGTCAGCAACAACGCCGAGTTATCCTCTCGAAGCGGGATGAAATCCTGTATCTTGCCTTTGCCGACAGTCTTTTCACCGATGACGGTACTGACGTTGAATTCTTGCAACACGCCCGCCATGATTTCGGCTTCACCCAAAGTGTCACTATTCACCAACGTCACAGACGGCAATGCGCTTTCACGATTGCTGTGTGCCACCAAGTTGCTCACCGAGCCGTCCGCGGCAGTGTAGGTCGCATACGCACCGTGCGGCATCAGATGAGATAAAATGCCTTCAAGCGCCGTGCGAGAGCCGCCGCTGTTACAACCACGCAAATCAAAAACAAATGCGGTCGCGCCCTCTTCTTGCAAAGCGGAATACGCGGCGGTAAATTGGTTTTGCGTGTTATCATGAAAAGCGGTGATGCGAATATAACCGATAGTGTCACCTATCATGCGGTCGCTGACCGTTTCCAAGGAATACGCATAAGCGGTCATTTCAAACGCCATGGTCTTATCCTCACGTTTGACCGACACAATCATTTTTTCGGCATTTGTATCCAGTAACGTTTGCAGTTGCGCCAAAGATTTGCCGCTCACCTGCTCGCCGTCAATGGACAACAGCACATCTCCCGCCTTGACACCCACTTTTTGAGCGGCGGAATCGACGTCCACTTTATCCACCAAAATATTGCCCGCCGTATCGCCGGAAAGGGTGATGCCCACACCGGATGCCTGGCCTTTGCGTTCAGCAAGGGCAAGTTTGTACTGTTCGGTGGTGAAATATTGTGCATACGGGTCGTTGAGACCGTTGACATACCCCGCCGCCAAAGCAGATTTGAGTTGTACCTCGTCCAAAGCGGAGTAGTAGGTGCGCACTTTTGTATCAATGTCGGTGATATGATGATACAACGCTTGCTTTTGAGTGACAGCGTTTACCTGTTGGTTGAAATGTCGCATGGCAATCATCATCGTAACCGAAATTGCCAAAGCGACCGCCAAAACCACCACCGTAATCAGCGCACTCAAACTAAATGTTTTATTTTTCATACGCAAACCCTTTCCTACTTACCGTTAGCGGACACGAATCCGAGCAACGGATCGGTCGGCGTTCCGTTTACACGTACTTCGAAATGCAAATGTGCGCCGTAAGAGTTGCCGGTGTTACCGATTTTACCAAGCACGGTCTCTCCACCGGTTACCTTTTGGCCGACACGTGCCAGGTTTTTAGACATATGCGCATATAGCGTCACTATCTGTCTGCCTTTAGCATCCAAGCCGTGGTCCACGATACAATAATAACCGTAGCCGCCACCCCAAGAAGAAGAGGTGTTGGAGTAAATCACCGTGCCGTCTGCGGCGGCAACAATGGAATGTCCGTATGACGCGCCGTTTGAAATGTCAATACCTTTGTGCAGTTTTCCCCAACGTGTTCCGAAAACGGATGTAATGCGACGAATGGTGGGAACCGGCCAATACATTGTGGTATATACACCGGTACTGTTAAGGCTCGCCAGCAATTTTTTGATGCTCGCTTCCGTCTCTTCAAGTTCTTTGTTGAGTGCGTCTACTTCTTGTTGGTCCTGCTGATACACAGCATTCGCCTGTTTATACAGCGTGTTGAGTTCCGCTCTTTTGCTGTCGGCACTCGCACGCAATTTTTCTACTTCGGCTTTCTTTTCGGATATCTGGACTTTTTCTGCCTCAATATCCACTTCCGCCTGCTTGATTTCCAGCAACTGTTGCTCCAAAGCATCAATGGCTGCTTGGTCGTTTTCCGCAACCACTTCCATCAACTTCTCTTTGATGAGATAGTCGGTGTAGTTGTCCATGTTCAACAGCATTTGCAAAGTGGAAAGATTGCCACGTTTAGCAATCGCACGCAATCGTTCGCCCAGCATGGTCTGTGTCTTTTGCTGTTCGGCGCGATTTTGCTCCAACTGCTGTTCCAGTTGCGCGATACTATCATTTTTCTCGGCAGTTTGCTTATCCAAATCTGCGATTTGGTCTTGTAACAAATCCACCTGCTTTTGCACGTTATTGATTTGATTCAAATATAAATCGCGTGTATTCTTGCTGTCTGCCAAATCATCTTTCGCATTGGCAATTTGCTTTTTCAAAGCTTCTTGTTCTTTTTCCAATGCCGCTATTTGTTCGTTGATGGATGCGGCAACAACCGATGTCGGTGACCACACACAAACAGCGGTAACCACCAATACAAAAGCAAGAAAAATCGAAAGAAAAGCGGTGAATCGCCCGTTTTTCATCATATTTTCTCGCTCCCTTCCTTGTGCAGATACTTGCCGGTAGCAATCGCACTGCCCACCATACCGGCAAGGGTACCGATGACAATACAACCAATCAGCAACGTACTCCACACATGTGTAAACGACACCAGCGAGAACAGCGATGCCGAAGACGGGAAGAATTTGAGCAACTTATCGTATAAAAGCCATATTACACCAAAGGCCAACAAGCCGGACAGCAAGCCCAGTGCCATGCCTTCCACGATGAACGGAATGCGAATAAAAGCACCCGTTGCGCCCACCGAGCGCATGATATAAATCTCCAAACGACGGTTGTATACCGTCAATTTGATGGTGTTGGCGATGATAAACAACGATACGACCAACAATAGCAGAACCACCCAGAAGCCCACTGTTAATGCAACTTTACGCACAGTGAGCAAGGTGTCTGCGATGTTGCTGTCATATGAAGTTTCATCCACCTTTTCGATGGCTTCTATCTGCGTGATGGTCTCTGAAAGCATCTCTAAATCATTGAGTGTTATCACGTACGCATCCGGCAACGGATTTTGTTCGCCCTGAAAACTTTCATACGTTTCATCGGGCAAAGAATCTCCGTATTTTGCCAACATATCCTCTTTGGATAAAAATTCCACGTCTTTGACGTTGTCTAAACCACGCAAACTGTCACCGATAGCGGCAACCTGTTCGTCGGTGCTATCGGTCTGGGCATAAGCAACCACCACGTTTTGTCCGTATACCCACCGGAATGCGTGCTCCACGTTTTCCAGCACGAGATACGCAAAACCTGTGAGCAACAAACAAGCTACCAGCACCGCTACCGAAGCGATTGCCATAAAACGGTTTTGCCAGATACTGCGCAAGCCTTCACGGGTCAAATATCGCAAACTGGAAAGTTTCACAGCAAATCACCTCCCAATCGGACAGGCTCACTAACTTCTTGCACCATTTCTGCGGGGGAAGCGGTATCCGATACCACTTGGCCGTCTTTGATGGTGATAGTACGGTGCGGATATCTGTCGACCAGCGAAGTTTCATGCGTTACCATCAAAACGGTGGTGCCGCAACGGTTGATATCGGTCAACAATTCCACAATATCCCGTGCACGCTCAGGGTCAACGTTGCCGGTCGGCTCGTCCGCGATGATCAAACGCGGGTTGTTGACCAATGCACGTGCAAGGCCTACACGCTGTTGCTCGCCACCCGAAAGTTCAGGCGGATAATTATGCGCTTTATCCTGCAAGCCAACGAGTTGTAATACATACGGTACACGTTTGCGAATGCGACGGCGGTTTGCGCCGGTCACCCGCATGGCAAAACCCACATTGTCAAACACCGTCATGGTGTTAATCAGGCGGAAATCCTGAAACACAATGCCCATCGTGCGACGCAAATACGGGACGTCCCGCCGTTTGAGTCGGGAAAATCGATAATTATTAACAAGCACTTCACCCGCAGTGGGTTTTTCTTCGTGCATAATCAGCTTCAAAAAAGTACTTTTACCGGCGCCGGATTCACCGACAATATACACAAACTCGCCATCATCAATGTGTATATTCACATCTTTGAGCGCTTCGGTGCCGTTGCCGTATTTCTTATATACACCGCGAAACTCTATCAAGCGATTTCCTCCTTTTTTCATTTTGCGACACAATTCGCCGCATCAGCCAAAACATTTTAAGACCGTTTCGGCTTAACTACCAGTATAACGGAATGTGGCACGGCACACAACCCGAAAAAATTTCCATTGCCATGCCAAAAAAGCAGCACAAGGCAGGTCACCATCCGGTTCCCTGCCGCGGCAATTAGTATTTGATGGGGTTCGCGGTGAGATATTTCTTCACCATCAACGCCACTTTAAATACGATGGCATCGTCAAACTTGCGCAGGTCAAGACCGGTCAAACGTTTGATCTTTTCCAGACGATACACCAAGGTGTTACGATGCAAGAACAGTTTGCGGGACGTTTCAGAAACGTTGAGATTGTTTTCAAAGAATTTTTGAATGGTAAACAACGTTTCCTGGTCAAGCGATTCAATCGAACCACGTTTGAAAATTTCACGCAAGAACATGTCGCAAAGGGTGGTGGGCAACTGATAAATCAGTCGCGCAATACCGAGATTGTCATAGTTCATGATGGTGCGCTCGGTGTCAAACACCTTGCCGACCTCCAACGCAATCTGCGCTTCTTTGAACGAAACGGCGAGTTCCTTGATGCCGGATACACAAGTGCCGATACCCACAGAAACTTGAGTGTAGAATTCGCTGCCCAACGTATCCACGATAGAGCACGCCAATTTCTCCAAATCACGACTTTCAATGCCGCTGCGAATTTCTTTAACCAAAGCGATGTCGGTTTCATTGATATTGATAACAAAATCTTTCACTTTGTCAGGGAACAGATTTTGCACCACGTCAAATGCAGATACATCCGAATGCGAACCCACACGAATGAGCATAACCACCCGCTCGACATCGCTGTTGAAACGCAATTCACGGGCTTTGAGATAAATATCGCCCGACAAAATATTATCCAAAATGACATTTTTCACAAAATTGCCACGGTCATATTTTTCATCGTAATACTGCTTAATGTTCGCAAGAGAAATGGCAAGCAAAGCAACATAACGAAGTGCCTGCTCATCGTCACCTTCGACAAACAGCAAATATTCCGGACGAGGTTGCGAACCAAAAGGCTTATAGGTGTAGCCTTCTCGTTGGAACGCATCGGTTGCCGCAAACGCTTCGGCAGAAACAGCAGGTGCCTCCCCGCCGATGCGAGAAAGGTCGCTACACGCCACCACACTCAACGTTTCATCAATGACACCGACAACGCGGTCAATCGCGCCCTGCATCTGGTGAACGACCCCTTGGAACAGACGATTAGCCATAGTACTTCTCCTTTTAAATCAGGTTTTGTGACAAACCGGACATTTTGACTTTTTTACAGACAAATTGTTATCTTCTTTGGTAATTATACACAATTTTTGCACGCTTGGCAAGTGAAAATGTAAAATTACGTGATTTTTTCGGTGGGTTTTTTGTGATTTCTTACAATAGAACGGGTTGGGACTTGCTTTTTCAAAACAGGCGTGGTAGAATGTTGACAATGCGTCGAAGGAAACGAGTACAAAGAACTCGACTTTTTCAGAGAGCATCCGGTCGCTGCGAGGATGCAAAGTCGCCTTTGGAATACATTCCGGAGCTGCCGCCTGAACACCGAATTTTCGGAAAAGTAGGGTGTGACGGGTGCGCCCGATACCGCGCGTCATGAGGTGTGCATGCTTGTATGCGCACGAACAGAGGTGGTACCGCGTAAATTTTACGCCCTCTGTCCCACAAGGGACAGTAGGGCGTTTTTTAATTGTGGAGGAGAAACAGATGAATTTGTATGATGAGTTGGTTGCCCGCGGACTAATCGCGCAGGTGACAAACGAACCCGAAATCAAAGAAATGATTAACAACGGCAAAGCAACCTTTTATATCGGCTTTGACCCCACTGCCGACTCGCTGCACGTAGGACATTTTATGGCATTGTGCTTGATGAAACGTCTGCAGATGGCAGGTAACAAGCCGATTGCACTGATTGGCGGCGGCACCGCTATGATTGGTGACCCGTCCGGCAGAACCGATATGCGCTCGATGATGACCAAAGAAACCATCGACCACAACTGCGCGTGCTTTAAAACGCAGATGGAACGGTTTATCGAATTTGGCGAAGGCAAAGCACAAATGGTGAACAACGCCGACTGGTTGCTCGATTTGAACTACGTGGACGTTCTGCGTGAGGTAGGCGCTTGTTTCTCGGTCAACAATATGTTGCGTGCCGAATGTTACAAGCAACGTATGGAAAAAGGCCTTTCCTTCCTCGAATTCAACTATATGATTATGCAGTCGTATGACTTTTATCATCTGTATCAACATTACGGCTGTAATATGCAGTTCGGCGGTAACGACCAATGGAGTAACATGCTGGGCGGCACCGAGCTTATTCGTCGCAAACTGGGCAAAGATGCGCACGCCATGACCATCACCCTCCTGCTCAATTCCGAGGGCAAAAAGATGGGCAAAACCGCCAAAGGCGCCGTGTGGCTCGACCCGAACAAAACCAGCCCCTTTGAATTTTATCAATACTGGCGCAACGTGGAGGATGCAGACGTTCTCAAATGCATCCGTATGCTGACCTTCTTGCCGCTGGAAAAAATCAACGAGATGGACGGTTGGAAAGACCAACAGCTCAATACCGCAAAAGAAATCCTCGCCTTTGAACTGACCACGCTGGTGCACGGCGAAGAGGAAGCACTCAAAGCGCAAGCCGCCGCCAAAGCGCTGTTTGCGGGCAATGGCGACGACGCCAACATGCCCACCACCGCCATCACCGCCGACCAACTGCAAGACGGAAAAATCGGCGTGCTGACCTTGATGGTCGCTTGCAAACTCGCCGCCTCCAACGGTGAGGCGCGCCGTTTGATTCAACAAGGGGGCGTAACCCTCAACGATGAGAAAATCACCGACCCCAACCTTGCAGTTACCGCCGAGCAATTAGAGGCGGGACTCAAAATCCGCAAAGGTAAAAAAGTGTTCCACAAAGCGACACTAGCTTAAAAGATGAAACCACCCATGCAGTGCATGGGTGGTTTTTTTATATACTATTTTCTCTAAAAAACTTTACGATGGTCTGTGCGACGGGTCGAGTCATACCCTTGCACAATAACAATTCTTCTTCCGATGCACGACTCACCGCTTTCACCGATCCAAACTGCCGTAACAACACACGAGCGCGTTGTTCTCCCACACCGGGAATTTGTAACAACGTGGTGGAAATATTAGATTTACGGCGTTTTTGACGATGGTAAGTGATTGCGTAACGATGCACCTCTTCTTGTATGGTTGCCAAGAAATGAAACACCGCTCGTTTGGAAGCAATCGCAATTTCTCCGCCGTCAGCGGCGATAGCACGGGTGCGGTGCTTATCGTCCTTCACCAACCCAAACACCGGAATCTCCAATCCATACGCATCAACTAACGGCTTGACGGCCGCGACGTGTTCTGCGCCGCCATCCAGTAAAATCAAATCGGGGCACTTACCAAACCCCTTGTCGGGGGTGGCAGAGCGGGTCAATTCATCCATACGGCGGGTGAGCACCTCGCACATAGATGCATAATCGTCACCGCCCATAGCGGTTTTTACCATAAAACGACGATAGGCACTTTTAAGCGGTTTGCCGCCCTCGAACACCACCATGCCCGCTACCGGCTGGTCGCCGGCGGTGTGCGAAATGTCATAACATTCGATATACAGCGGTGTTTTTTCAAGTCCCAGTAACTCACGCAGTTCTTCGAGCACCGCCACCTGCTTACCGCTCATGCCGACACGATGTGCGATGCGTTCGGCGGCGTTGTTTTTGCACATTTCCACCAAATGCGCCTGCTCACCGATTTGCGGCAATACGATATGCACCCGTTTGCCACGCTTTTCGGTGAGTAATTGTTCCAAAACCTCTTTATCCTCGGTTTCGCCGTCCAGTGTAACCTGCGGCGGAACACGGTCGCGCGTGGTGTAATACTGCAACAAAAACGCTGACCTTGCAGCGGGCGCATTTTCTTGCTCGTCCAATAAAAACGATTCTTCTTCCTGTAAAGCGCCGTCCACAAAACGAAACACTTGAAAACAACTTTTGCCCGAACCGGTGACAAGCGCAATCACGTCCTGCTCTGTCACCGCAGACATCACCACTTTTTGTTTATCGGATAACCGCTTAATAGCGGCAATGCGGTCACGCAAACGCGCGGCTTTTTCGAACTCCAAATTTTCTGCCGCAGTTTGCATACGCTGTTGTAAATCCGCCATGGTTTTACCGCTACCCTTTGCCAAGAAGTCCAGTGCCTCTTGTACCCGCTCGGCATACGCATCCTCCCGTACTTTTCCCGTACAAGGCGCACAGCACAACCCGATATGCGCATTCAAGCACGGACGTGCGGTCTCTTTTCCGTATTGCAAGCGATGGTTACAGGTAGCAAGCGAAAATATCGACGCCGCTTCTTTGAGTGCTTGGCGCAGGTTGTATGAGCTCATATACGGTCCGATATAAGTTGCACCATCTTGCTTTTTCTGTTTCGCCTCTGTAATGCGCGAAAACGGCGGCGGGGTGACACGGATATAGCGGTATCCCTTATCGTCTTTAAGCAGAATATTATATTTAGGCATATACTGCTTAATCAGCGAACATTCCAGCACAAGCGCCTCAAATTCACTGCCTACCACGATATACTCAAACGTATCCACCTGCGACACCATGCGCCGCACTTTCGGGGTGTGGTTGGTATCTGCGCCAAAATATTGACTGACACGGTTTTTGAGTGCTTTCGCTTTGCCGATATAAATACACTCACCGTCTGCGTTTTTCATCATATACACGCCCGCCTGCAACGGTAGCCGCATCGCCTTTTTACGCAATTCCTGCAATTTCGGGTTATCCCGCATATCTGTCACCCCCTCTTAAAGAAAATGGCAGGCGATTAACGCGCCTGCCAATATTTACGGTCTAAACTGCGATACTGAATCGCCTCTGCGATATGTGCGGTGTCAATGACCTCACTGCCGTCCAAGTCAGCAATGGTACGCGCCACTTTCAATAAGCGGTCATACGCACGAGCCGACAGCCCTAACCGCTCAAATGCATTTTTGAGCATCTGTTTTGCCATGTCGGTCATGGGGCATAGTTCTTTGAGCAATGCCGTGGGAATGGCGGCGTTACACACAATCCCCATATCCGCAAACCGCATGCGTTGTACCGCACGAGCACGGTTGACCCGCTCTTTGATGCTCGCCGAACTTTCGGCTTTTTCGGTTGCCGCCAAATGATCAAACTCCACCGGCGGTACCTCGATATGTAAATCAATACGATCGAGAAGCGGGCCGGAAATTTTATGCATATACCGTCCCGCCGCCGCCGCGTTGCAAGTGCAAGCACGAGTGGGATGGCCAAAATACCCGCACGGGCACGGATTCATCGCCGCAACCAACATACAATCGCTCGGATAGGTGAGCGTCCCGCTCACTCTGGAGATGGTCACTTTGCCGTCCTCTAAGGGTTGGCGCAAACATTCCATCGATTGCCGTGAAAATTCCGGCAATTCATCCAAAAACAACACACCACCGTGCGCCAGCGAAATTTCACCGGGACGCGGTACCACACCACCGCCCGCAAGACCTTGCGGGGAAATATTGTGATGCGGCGCACGAAACGGCCGTTCCCGCATCAACCCTAACCCCGACGGCAACGTGCCCGCCACCGAATGAATTTTGGTGATTTGCAAGGCTTCTGCTTGTGTAAGGTCGGGTAAAATAGACGGCAGGCGTTTAGCAAGCATGCTTTTGCCGGCACCGGGCGGGCCGATTAACAGCACGTTATGCCCACCCGCAGCGGCGACCTCCATGGCACGACGAGCGGTTTCCTGCCCCATCACCTCTGCGAAATCCGACAACATCACCGCATTGGCAGCAACATCGCCCGCGGGTAATGCCCGTGAAAACGGCGCAACGCCGTTGAAATGGTCAAGCAAGGCTTGCACGTTGGGTACAGCGAACACCGCAATGCCCTCCACCACCGCCGCTTCTTCGGCGTTTTCGCGCGGCACATACAATTCGGTAAAACCCGCATCACGCGCGGCAAGTGCCATCGGCAACACGCCACGCACAGGACGAATATCACCCGCAAGCGACAACTCACCGATAAACACTTTATCCGCAAGCGAGGTTTTCAACTGTCCGGACGCACAAAGTAGTGCAAGCAATAACGGCAAATCGTATACAGGACCTTCTTTTTTCACGTCGGCGGGTGCCAAGTTGACCGTGATGCGACTGACAGGATAGGTGAACCCAGCATTTTTTATCACCGCACGCACACGGTCACGTGATTCACGCACCGATGTATCCGGCAAACCAACCAACTCAAACGACGGGAGTCCTTGCGATATATCCGCTTCAACGGTTACTTTAAAACCGTCGATGCCATGTAATCCTAAACTGGCAACACTTGCAAACATACTGTCTTCCTCTTATTCCTCTGTTTGTGGAGCATCCACAGATGCCTCGGTATTCATTTCCGCCTCGGATACATAAAATTCTTGCTGTACTTCTTCTGCTTGCGGTGCTTGGTCGGCATCCACAAACGACGGAACATCCAGCGGTTCCTCCACTTCGGGTGCTTCTTGCACCTGCACAGGCACTGCGGTTTTTTCAATCGTTTTGCGCTCTTTGCTGTATTTATACGTTTCGGTCGCAATAAACGGCACAAACGACAACGCAATCACGATGAGCCAAGCAGCGCCCGACATCAATTCCAAACTGAACACTGCACGCATAAACGGCACGAGCAGTACAAGTAACATGGATGCAAGCGAAGCGAGGAACGCACCGCACATGCGCATGTTGGAGAAAAATCCGATTTCAAATAACGAGTGCGTAGAACGCACGTTAAATGCATGCACCATTTGAGAGAACGCCAACGTGGCGAACGCCATGGTTTCGCCCAGCGGCAAATTGAGGTTGTCGTGACGGAATAAGTTAGTGATAAATGCACCGCCGGGTGAGGGCAAGAAACGCGAGCCGATAACATACGCAATGATGGCGAGCAAACCGATCAGACCGCCTTGCCATATCGCTTGCGCACCCAAGCCGCCGGAGAACAACCCTTCCTTGCGACTGCGAGGACGACGGGTCATCACGTCTTCTTCCACCGGTTCTGTGCCGAGCGCCAACGCGGGCAAACTATCGGTCACCAAATTGATCCACAACAACTGAATGGGCAACAGCGGGGTTTCTCGCCAGAAAATCATGGACAAGAACACCGCCAACACTTCACCCAAGTTACAGGACAACAAGAAATGCACGGCTTTACGGATATTATCGTAAATACCGCGTCCTTCTTTAACAGCAAGTACAATGGTTGCAAAATTATCGTCCATCAAGGTGACGTCCGACGCGCCTTTGGCGACGTCGGTGCCGGTGATACCCATCGCACAACCAATGTCTGCAGCTTTAAGTGCGGGAGCGTCATTGACACCGTCGCCGGTCATGGCAACCACGTCGCCACGTTTACGCCACGCTTTGACAATACGGATTTTATCCGCGGGCGTAACACGAGCATATACACTGTAATCCGCAATATTCTTTTTCAGTTCCTTATCCGACATTTCTGCCAACTGCGCACCTGTCACCGCTTGGGTTTCGGGTGTCAAAATACCCATTTGAGTGGCAATGGCAGAAGCGGTCACCACGTGGTCACCGGTTATCATAATCGGGCGAATACCCGCAGCACGACATTCACGAATAGCGGTAATCGCTTCGGGACGCGGCGGGTCAATCATACCGAGCAAGCCAAGCAACGACAAACCGTTTTCCAATTCATCAGGGTCGGGGTTGGCGGGCACGGTATCCAAGCGTTTGCACGCCACCGCCAACACACGCAGAGCGGATTTGCCCATATTTTCGTTAGCGGTGAGCGCCTCTTCAATGTTACCGTCCACACAGCGAGACAACAAAATTTCGGGTGCGCCCTTGACAATCGCCACCGCTTCACCATCAATGAAGTGAATGGTGGTCATCAATTTACGATCGGAATCAAACGGGATTTCCTCTAACCGCGGGCACTGTGCCAACAAATCATTCTTTTCAATGCCATTGTGCAATGCATACGCAATAATGGCGGTTTCGGTCGGGTCGCCAATGTGCTTTTCCACACCGTCAGCGGCAACCTGCACCGTGCCATCGGTACAAAGCGATGCCAAACGAACCAACGCAAGCGCACCCTCGCTCGGTTCACTGCGCAAGTCTTCCACGCGGTTGCCCACGAAAGCACGCGTCAGTGTCATACGATTTTGGGTGAGCGTGCCGGTTTTATCCGAACAGATAACCGATGCGCTGCCCAGCGTCTCCACCGCCGGCAAACGACGGATGAGCGCGTTTTTCTTAACCATGCGTTGTACACCCATTGCGAGAACAATGGTGACAATGGCAGGCAGACCTTCCGGGATGGCGGCAACCGCCAACGATACCGCCGTCATGAAAATGTCCAGCGGAAACATACGACTGAATAAGCCGATAATGAAAATCACAATACAAATCGCAAGTGCCAAAAAGCCGAGCTGTTTGCCCAACTGTGCCAGTTTGCGTTGCAAGGGAGTGGCTGTATCCTCTTCGCCGCCCAACATCGCGGCAATTCGACCCATTTCGGTGCTCATGCCGGTGGAGACCACCACCGCTTTGCCGGTGCCATAGGAAACCGCACAACCGCTGTATATCATATTGACGCGATCGCCCAAAGGCGCCGTGTTGGCCAACTCTACCGTTTCATCTTTTTCCACCGGCAACGATTCGCCGGTGAGTGCGGATTCATCGCACTGCAATCTCGCCGTTTCCAACAAACGACAGTCAGCGGGCACCATATCCCCCGCTTCCAACACAATCACATCTCCGGGCACCAGCGCAGTAGACGGCACAGTGGTGAGCAAGCCGTTTCGAAACACCTTTGCATTGGGCGCAGACATGGTTTTAAGAGCCTCCAAAGCGGCATCCGCCTTGCTTTCTTGAACGACACCGATAACCGCGTTCAAAATGAGAATGGCGACAATAACTATCGGCTCTGCCCAGTCAGCGTGTTCCCCGCTCAAAGCGTTATACACGCACAGCGCAAAAGAAACAACCGTGGCTATCAACAAAATGATAACCATGGTATCCTGCATCTGAGCCAAAAAACGCTGCAAAAAATTGCGACGCGGTTTTTCCTGCAAAACATTCTGTCCGTACTCTTTCTGACGGTCAACAACCACTTCTTCTGTCAAACCGCTTTGTAAGTCGGTATGCAATTCGTTTAAAACGTCGGTTTTACTGCCTGTATGCCAAATCATCGTATTCCTCCAAATCTGACAAAGGGTGTAATTCTAGTATCTCAATTTTTTTAATATCCATACAAAACGCCAATCGTATTTTACCATATTTTTGCATATTTTGCAAGTGCAAAAGCTGTCTGCCGACGCCGCGCGAAAGAGATAAAAAAATCGCAGTCATTGACTGCGATTTTTTGTGTTTTCTATTACACCACGCCCTGTGCGAGCATAGCATCAGCAACCTTGATGAAGCCTGCGATATTCGCACCGGCAATCAAGTCGCCTTCCATGCCGTACGCTTTTGCGGCGGCAACGGAAGAATCATAGATGTTTTTCATAATTTGATGCAGTTTTGCATCCACCTCTTCGGCGGTCCAGCTATAACGCATGGAATTCTGGCTCATTTCCAAGCCGGAAACTGCCACGCCGCCTGCGTTAACCGCTTTAGAAGGCGCAATCACCACATTGTTGGCTTTCAGATAAGCAATAGCCTCAGCGGTGGTGGGCATATTGGCAACCTCAACGTAATATTTCACGCCGTTCGCCACGATGTCTTGCGCATCGGCAAGTTGCACTTCATTTTGAGTAGCACAAGGCAACACCACATCCACTTTAACGCCCCACGGTTTTTTGCCCGCATAGAACGGTACGCCGAATTTATCGGCATAATCCTGCACTTTGTTGCGGCAGGAAGCACGCATTTCGAGCATATAGTTGATTTTTTCTTCGGTGTTGACGCCGTCTTCGTCGTAGATATAGCCGTCAGGACCGGAAATGGTGACAACTTTGCCGCCCAGTTCGGTGATTTTCTTCACAGCGCCCCAAGCAACGTTGCCGAAGCCGGAAACTGCGAAAGTCTTGCCTTTGATGTCTTCGCCGTATGTATTGAGCAATTCCACGGTATAATACACCGCACCGAAACCGGTAGCTTCGGGGCGAATCAGAGAACCGCCGTAAGGAATGCCCTTACCGGTCAACACGCCGGTGAACTCGTCACGCAATCTTTTGTATTGGCCAAACAGATAGCCGACTTCACGTGCGCCAACGCCGATGTCACCTGCGGGCACGTCGGTGTCGGGACCGATGTATTTGGAAAGTTCGGTCATGAAGCTCTGGCAAAAACGCATGACTTCCATGTCCGATTTGCCCTGCGGGTCAAAGTCGGAACCACCCTTACCGCCGCCCATCGGCAGACCGGTCAGAGAGTTTTTAAAGGTCTGTTCAAAACCCAAAAACTTGATGATGCCTTCATACACGGAAGGATGGAAACGCAGACCGCCCTTGTACGGACCGATGGCAGAGTTAAACTGCACACGGAAACCACGGTTAACCTGCACCTTGCCGTTGTCATCTACCCACGGCACACGGAATTTGATGATGCGTTCAGGTTCGACGATGCTCTCGATAACACCCTTTTCGATCAATTCCGGACGGCGTTCCAATACCGGCTCCAAGGATTCGAGCACTTCCTCAACAGCCTGATGGAATTCCGGCTCACCGGGATTGCGTTTTTTCACAGTTTCCATCAAATCTGCGAGATATTGATTTTTAAAACTCACAATAACCACTCCTATATCGATTTATTAACTTTGAAAAGCCCGTTTTTGCAAGACGAACATCCAAAAATTTCATATAAAGGATACTCCCTTTTTGTCGTTTTGTCAATATTTTTCGGATATTTTACAAAGCGATAACCCTACCCGCACGCATTTCTAATTGTCTATCCGCTTTGGCAGCAACAGATGGGTCGTGGGTAATTAACACGATTGTGGTGCCGTTTTGGTGCAACCTTTGTAAAATTGCCATAATTTCTGCACCGCACGCCTCGTCAAGATTACCGGTCGGCTCATCCGCCAAGATAAGCGGCGGTGCGCCTGCTATTGCGCGGGCAATTGCCACCCGCTGTTGCTGTCCGCCCGACATTTGCGTGGGGTAATGGTGCATACGGTCAGCAAGGCCCACACTTTCCAGCATGCGCTTGGCAATCCCGCGCCTCTCCCCGCGTTTAACACCTGCATACAACAGCGGTAGTTCCACGTTTTCCAGTGCAGTCAGCGACGGTAATAAATGAAAATTTTGAAACACAAACCCGATGTGGCGATTGCGTATACAAGATAATCGTTTTTCCGAGATAGCGGTGATATCCTCCCCGTTCAACCGATACTCCCCCGCACTTGGCAGGTCTAAACATCCCACAATGTTCATCAGCGTCGATTTGCCTGATCCCGACCGTCCTACTATGGCGACAAATTCTCCAGCCGCCACCGAAAAGGATACGCCGTCCAGTGCGTGCACCGTCATTTCGCCCGTTTGATAAATTTTATAAACGTCCCGCATTTCAATCACAGCCTGCATAACCATATTCCCCTTTCGGTTATAGTATGCCCTTTTTGAAAAGAAAAACATTGTTTTATGATTGCAAAACGCAGGAATACATGCTATACTGAAAAAAATGCAAAACAGAGGTGCTATCTTATGAAAATTGTTCAAAAAATGGCTAAAAAAGCCACAGACAACTGGAATGAACCCGGTGTTACCATCGCTTTCTTGGGTGACAGTGTGACTCAAGGCTGTTTTGAACTGTACCGCAAAGGCGAAGAAGGTTTTGAAACCTACTTTGATAAAAACAGTGCCTATCACTTGTATATTGCAAAGATTCTATCGGTCATTTTCCCCACCGTACCGGTCAACATCGTCAATGCAGGTGTGAGCGGCGGTTCCGCTCCTCACGGCTTGGAACGTTTGGAACGTGACGTGCTGGCGCACAAACCCGATCTGACGGTGGTATGCTTCGGTCTCAACGATTGCGGCAACTGGGCACCGGGTGTGGACGCCTACGTGGAAGCTTTGGATCAAATTTTCACCAAATTGGAAGAAATCGATAGTGAGATCATCTTTATGACCCCCAACATGATGGCGACCGGCATCAGTTGTCATTTGGAAAGAGACGAAGTGTTCTTGAAGCTTGCAAAACACATCTCCACTCTGCAAAATGAAGGTATGCTCGATTTGTACCTCGACGCCGCCAGAGAATTGTGCAAACGCCGCGGCATCACGGTATGTGACTGCCATGCAAAATGGAAAACCATGGCGGAAAACGGCGTGGATGTCACCGAACTGCTGGCAAACAAGCTCAACCATCCGTTGCGTGAAATGAACTGGTTGTTCGCCACCTCTCTTGTGGAAACCATGTTTGGTTGATTTCTAAAACGAAAAGGACTCCCTTCGCACGAAGGGAGTCCTTTTTAGTTTTTGCATGTCGAAAGCCCCTCTGCAAAAGCAGAGGGGCTTTCTCGTATATTAGATTTTACAATCTAAAACACATTTGCTTAGCTAGAGCCTTCAGGCGGGGTAACTATTCCCGAATCAACATCAAGCTCGCCATTAGCAGCAATCACATGATTGACAGTGAAGTTCACAACCTCCATTTGAGGAGTGTTATATACTTTCTGCATCTGTTTCATCTCCTTACGTCAAGATATAGGTGACAAGTAATTTAACTTAGCCGTTGTAGTAAGCGAAATCACCATAAGCAAAGTCGCCGTACAGAGTCACTTCCTGGTCACCATCTTGCACCGTGACATAAGAACGAGTGTAGTAATCGATGCTCGCGTTCTTAATATTGGTGAAGGTCAACGCCATATCGATATAAGCATCGCAGTTGTCATACAGAACGCCTGCTTCTTTGAAGCTGACAACATCAGTCCACTTCAAAGTCTCGCCCACAACCATCGCGTCTCTTGCTTGCTGGAGGGTGAAGCCGGCGCCGAGGTCGACTTTCATACCGCTTTCGGAAGCAACGATGACACCATAATCGAGCACTTCATACTTCTGGCCATCCAGAACCATAAGTTCTTTACCAGCTTCTTCCACGCGGGTGAAACGGCTGACGAAACGCAAGCCGGTGAACTGCTGGCTCAAGGAAACGCCGACAGAAGTGATATTCGGTTTCTCCATGGTAGGTGTATCGATATTAGCAATGATTTCGCAAGCAGCAAGGTCGAGATCAGCGGGAGCGCCGATAACTTCGAACTTGTTAGCAGCGGAAGAGGTGCCGCCTTGGAAGCCAACACGGACAACAGGATAGTAGTTGCCGTAAGCATCTACCAGCCAAATAGCGCCGAAGACTTCTTCGCCTTCTTTCAAGTTGACGTTGATGTACACTTTGCCGTCATTGCCGGCTTCTGCACCAACAACACTTCTGGTTGCATGGCAGACATCACATTCGGTGTCCATGTCATTCGACCAGCTGTGGCCCAGTGCATCAACAACCGTCTGTGCAACGAGAACTTCGCCACAGGCGGAGCAATGCGAGCCTTCAGTCAAACCGGTTGCGGTGCAGGTCGGAGCAACAGCTTGGTCTAAGTCGGAGGCCAAGCGGTCTTAGGAAGACAAATGTATGAAACAACTCCTCGGCCCACAGAACGACATGGCTACGATCCGACTTATCAACAACCGTCTGTGCAACGAGAACTTCGCCACAGGCGGAGCAATGCGAGCCTTCAGTCAAACCGGTTGCGGTGCAGGTCGGAGCAACAGCTTGGTCT
>JAZRAA010000035.1:0-3627 GCA_045634325.1 Acutalibacteraceae bacterium
CCGCCCGGGACGGAATGCCGGACGGCGTAAGGCATATGAACTGGAGCCTTTGGAAAACTGGCAAGGCCTATTATATACGGGCCTTGCGGAGATGTCAAGAAGGAAATCAAAAATGACGTTGTACGAGATTGATACCGCAATCCGGGATTTCCCTTTTGAGGTTGACCCGGATACAGGAGAAATCCTGAATGCGGACGCGCTGGACGCGTTGGAAATGGAGCGCGGCGCAAAGCTGGAAAATATCGCTTGTCTCTACAAAGAGATTGCCGCGAATGCGGAAGCGATTAAGGCGGAAGAGGCCGCGCTGAAAAAGCGCAGGGAAGCGGCGGAACGCACGGCGGAACGACTGAAAGGCTATCTTGTCAGAAGCCTTGACGGGCAGAAATTCACGACGCCACGCGTTGAGGTGAGATTCCGCAAGTCGGAGCGCGTGACGCTGGACAATGCTGAGCTTGCTGTCGCCACTTTGCAAAACAGCGGATACAATGGCGCATTGCGCTATAAGCCGCCTGAAATTGACAAGAAAGAGCTTAAGCGGATACTGCATGACGGCGTGTCAATCCCCGGAGCGCGTCTTGAAGAGACCGTATCCGCGACGATAAAGTGAGGTGTGGACGATGGCGAACGCAAACGAGAAAGCCGCCGCTGACATAAAGGCGATGAACATCTTCCAGCGCATGAGCGCAATCACGAACGAGTTGAACGTTGTGCAAAAGGGGCTTTCCGTTGGATACGGAAACAACAAATACAAGGCCGTTGGTGAGCGTGACGTGCTAGACGCCGTTAAGCCGCTGGAATACAAATACGGAGTATACAGCTATCCGCTGGAAAGCGAAATTACGAAAACGGAAACGCTGACGAAAGTCAGCACTGACAGAGACGGAAATCAAAAAGAGAGCACTCAATTCCGTATCTTCATCACGATAAAATATCGCTTTGTCAATGTTGATAACCCGGAGGAGCATATCGATATTACATCCTATGGCGACGGCATTGACAGCGGCGATAAGTCGCCCGGTAAGGCGATGACTTACGCGGGAAAATACGCTCTCTTGAAAGCGTACAAAATCAGCACGGGCGATGACCCGGACGCGGAAGCAAGCCCTGAAAACGGATACCAAAGAAGCGGGGGCGGGAAGGCTTTTAAGTGCGCTAAATGCGGCACCGCATTTTACGACCAGAATCTGGCGAGCGATACGCAACGCGATTTTGGGAACCCCCTGTGCTTAGCTTGCGCACAAAAGGCTTTTTCGGCGCGGCAAACCGCAACCGCGCAATCCGCGCCGCGATAATCGCCTATGCGTGGACAGCTAATCAGTCTGTCCGTCAATCCCGAAAATCGCCGCCAACGGCTTTTGATAGAACTTGACGGCGATTTCAGTGAATCGTTTGACAGACTGCGAGAAAAGCCCGTGGACGTGACTATCAAGCCCCACCGCCGCAAGCGGAGCCTTGACGCCAACGCCTACGCGTGGAAGTTGATGGATACGCTGGCGGCGGCAATGGGAACAACGAAAGAAGCCGTTTACCGTGAAGCAATACGGCAAATTGCTGGCGCGTCGGATATAGTATGCGTCAAAGCGGAAGCCGTTGACGCGCTTTGTGAGGGCTGGACGCATAACGGGCTGGGTTGGCAATGCGAGAAAATGCCGTCCAAACTCAAAGGCTGTGTCAGCGTTGTATTGTACTACGGTTCGAGTGTTTATGACACCGCGCAAATGAGCCGACTTATCGAGCAGCTTATACAGGATTGTCACACATTTGGGCTGGAAACCAAATCAAAGGCAGAGATTGACGCGCTCTTGAATCAATGGGAGGGCGGACATGGATAAAAACGGCTATAACCCTTCCATTTTGCAAGAAACAGCGGATTATCCGCGCTGTTACCTGTGCGGCGTCACTTCTGGGAAACTCGACAGACACGAGATTTTTGGAGCGAGCAATCGCGCAAAGAGCAAGCGGAAAGGGCTGTGGGTGTACCTCTGCCATACGCCTTGTCACTTGCAATACGCGCACGGGGACGGGAAAATAGCCATACGTCTGAAACAGGCCGGACAACGCGCCGCAATGGAGCGATACGGATGGAGCGTTGAGCGGTTTGTTTCGGAATTTGGAAAAAACTATGTAATGGAGTAGAAAAGGAATGCTGAATCAATTTAACGGCATGGGGCGGCTTAGCAAAGACCCGGAGCCGCGACAGACAAATCAGGGAAAGCCTTTCCTGACATTCCAAATCGCATGTGAGCGCGATTACAAAAATCAGGAAGGGCGGCACGATACGGACTGGCTTTCGTGCGTGGCCTTTGGGCAGACGGCGGATTTTTTAAGCCGTTACGCAAAAAAGGGCAGTATGATTTGCGTGACGGGACGCGTACAAGTCCGCGAGTGGAGCGATGATAACGGCGTAAAAAAGCAAAAAACCGAAATCGCCGTGAACAGCGCCTACGTGGTAGGCAGTCCCGCGCAACAGCACGAAAACGGGTATCAGCCCGGACAAGGCGGCTATCCGCAAGGATACGGCGGCGGGTATCAGAGCGGAGGCTATCAAGGCGGATACAGGCCGTAAAAACAAGTGGAGGGGAAAGAAATGGACGATAAAAAGAAACTGGAAATCACGAACCGCATTACCGATATTCTGTA
Organism: Acutalibacteraceae bacterium; assembly: GCA_045634325.1. Classification (GTDB taxonomy): domain Bacteria; phylum Bacillota; class Clostridia; order Oscillospirales; family Acutalibacteraceae; genus URNF01. Next base: position 2,641 of record JAZRAA010000035.1, read on the forward strand.
CGAAATCGGGATTCCCGCAAACCTGAAAGGATTCCATTGCTTACGCTTTGGCATTCTGCTGGCCTATAAGGATTTCGGGCATATGCAACGCGTGACAAGCGTTTTGTATCCCGAAATCGGGAAAGCACTCAATACGACGAGCTCTCGCGTAGAACGCGCAATTCGCCACGCGATTGAGCATACGTTTGATAAGGCAAGCCCGGATAGCGCGACAAAATATTTCGGGCGGGTGCTCAATGCGAAACCGACCAATTCCGAGTTTATCATGATTCTCGCGGACAGACTGTTACGCGAGGACGGCATTATCCCGTGCGTATAGGAGGCGGCTAATATGCCTGTGGTATTGTACTGGCTTACCATTATGAGCTATATCGGCGCCGGAATGATTGGCTTTTTGAAAAGCGACGTTTATCAGGACTGGCTTGCAAAGTCGGAAGCGGAACAGGCCGCTATCATTGAGGCGGCGGTTGAGGCGGATGACGGCGACACGCCGGAATTTGTCATTATCATGGAAGGGGAGGCGGACGATGACAGCCATTGAGGGCGTTTTGCTTGGAATCGCCGTCGCTGGGCACGTATTCGCAATTTCCGTCACGGGGAATGCGCTTGTGGAATGCGCCACGGAAGCCTATCAGGAAGCAGTGGCGGCGGAACAGACGATATATGCGTTTGACGCTGAGGCGGACGTTGCGGTTGTTGTCACGGATTAAGCAAAGAGGAGGGTGTGATAGTCATGAAGGCAATTTGCGTAATGGGCGGCCTTATCATTTTGGTAGCAATCATTGTGGCGGCTCCAACTTATCAGGAAATCGGCAATTTCGTGTCTGGCCTGTTTCGCGGCGATTAACTGGCACGTAGTATGGCGCGGTTCTTGGCGCGAGGACAGGCGGTTGTTTTAAGGGGGTGATAATCATTCCGGCATTTTATGTATGCTGTGTCATTGGCGCGGCGCTAGCAGTCGTTCTGGCGGCTCCATATTATCAGGAA